>CAXHCA010000114.1:0-22927 GCA_964015035.1 uncultured Saprospiraceae bacterium | reverse complement strand
GCAGCCTGAATAGCTTGCCCGAATATACTTCAGGGATTACCTCCAAACAAGCACTCACGTACTTACGCACTAAGCATTGCGGCTTTTGACTTCGGCTTTTTTTCGTCCCTGACCTTCCGGAGCCGGAACTCAAAAGGAGCCTCGCCAATGACTGCAAGCCTTCATGCTGACTGACAGCAGAAAACGTTAGACACCTCCAAACATGCACTCAAAAAAAACAGGGATACATCCGTCTATAGATGCCCCCCTGTTTTTTCTTTATAGTTGTATAGAATGCTAGAATTTAGGACAATTGATTTTGTACCTGGTTTTCTCCCGGTGAGTATAAATCAATGATACTTCAAATGCTCCCCGTGAGTTATTAGCTGTTGCCAAATCGGAGGTGGTCACATCATAGCTAAAGCCAAGATTCCAGCGCTCCAATTCTAGGATAGCGGTAAAGACGAGAGCGTCCATACCCATCGATTCCCCCTGATTGGAAACGTGTGCCCAAAGTCCTGCCCTCAAGGCCAACTCCTGCCAGTCGTGGCGGTTATAGCGGAGATTGGCACCGGCATTAGTACTGAAGGAAGGCCCTTGGCGGGTCACCATTACGGCAGGCAATAAACTAAGATTATCGCTCATGGGCAGTTCACCACCGCCATGTACGACCCAGCGAGAATACAGCTTGGCATCTCCATCAGCCAAGGTTGCTACATTGGGGCTATTGAGGTGATACATCGCGCCACCGATGTAAATGCTGGCATTTTTATCAAAAGAGGCGTACCACAGCAAGCCTGCGCTAAAGTCGAGGTACAAGCCTGTATTTTGATCCATAAAAGCTTCGCCATTATCGGCCTCGGTATCAATGTAGGCAACATTAGGAGCCGTGCGGAATTGTTGACTGAACCACAGTCGTTCATAGGTCAGTCCTCGTTGTCCGAGTCCGGCTTGAGCACCTGCTACGAGGTACTGATCGCTAGCTCGGTAGCCACTACCGCCCAGCTGCTTGAGGAAGGATGCTCCGAGATTGACCTGGGTATGGTTAAAACGAGAAATACCAGCATCATCGCGTTGAGCAGAAAACCCCACTCCAAAATAGTCACCTTTCATAACGCGATGCCGCATATCAAAACCGGCGGAAATGGTGCGGAATGGCCGATTGTCCAGGATACTAGAATACAAAGAGCGATAATTGGCCACAAAGCGAAATTGACCTTCAAAAACGCCCAGCATGGCCGGGTTGAGTTCTTGAGGGGCCGCATAAAACTGTGCAAAACGGGCATCCTGTGCCTTGGAAATCAGGGAAAATCCACAAAAGCAAAGAATGAGAATAAAACGATAGTGTAGAATTTGCATCGGCATAAACTTATGTTTAGGAGCGCCGCTGATCTTGCCTGCAAGATCAGCGGCACACTGTTTTATCTAATTAATGTCGTTTGGCCTTGGAAGGACTCGTCCATTTCATCGAAGGGGTATTCAACTTCGAGGTACCAAATATAAACACCCGGAATTAATGGTTCATCTCGGAAGGTACCATCCCATCCTTGGCTGGAATCATTGACCATGAAGTCGCCATTTTCATAAACCATTTCGCCCCAGCGATCATAAACTCGGAAGAGCTTGACTCGTGTACCTTCGCGGCCGTGTACCAGTAATAAGTCGTTAACATTGTCTCCATTTGGCGTGAAGCCAGTAGGCACCACTGCTAATCGCGGCTTTTCAACAATGACGTTGACCAAATCGGTATCTTCACAGCCATTTTCGTCTATGGCATATAATTCATAAGTAATGGTCGTTTCCGGCGATGCCCAGGGAACCCGACATTCAGTACAACTTAAGGTACCCTCGTAAGGTGCAGACCACACAAATTCAGGGTCTGCATTATTGGCGGCATTCATGAAATCCGGGAAGAGCCTGATTGAATCCCCCAAGGTGATGGTTTGATCCTCTCCGGCACTGACCATAAATTCTGCGGGTTCATTCACTACGGCCTGATCCAGATAGCGACAACCTTTGCCGTCAACGATATATATATTATAGGTGCCTGCGGTGAGCCCAATCAAGGTACCCGTTCCAAGAAAATCAGTATTATCCAGGCTAAATCGATAGGGGAGGTTGCCACCTACAGGATTGACAAAGATCGTACCGTCCCGATCGCCAAAACAGCTAACATCTTTGGTTTGAATATCGGCAGTCAAGGCATCCGGCTGTTCAATCTCAATATCTTCTACTTGTTCACAACCGTTTCCGTCAGTAATGGTCAACGTATAGGTGCCAGCGATTAGGTTGCCTAAGGTATCTGTATTTGCTCCGGTAGACCAATTAAATTGATAATCGGGAACCCCACCTCTGATTGTGGTTGTAATCGAGCCGTTGGCATCACCAAAGCAGTCGTTGTTTTCTGTTTCGTAGATAATGGAGATTGCCGTTGGTTGCTGTACGTCCACGGAGCCATAGGATTCGCATCCTACATTATCAGTCACTGTTACATTGTAAGTGCCGGCACTTAATCCGGTAGCTGTGGCGGTCACCTGATTGCCTGTGTTGCTGTCCCATTGAAAGGTGAAATTGTTGTTTTCGCCCATCACGTTGCTGACGGTGGCTGTTCCATCTGTACTTTCAAAACAAAGAGCGGCTGTTGCTTCAATATCGAAGGTAATGGGGGCCGGATCTGGAAGTAAACGCGAAATTTCAGTGGAACACCCTTGAGTATCTGTGATGGTTACGGTGTACATGGTTCCACCCGGCACATTCACAATGGAGGTACCTTGATCACCGTTACTCCAAATAAAGGTATAGTCACTTTCGTTGCCATCCTGGCCATTTCCCCCTCCAAAATCATTGATGCCCAGGCTGCCATCGGTATCTCCGTTACAGGTAGGCCTGCCGATGATCATATTGGCATAAAGGGGCTCTAAATCCATGAGCATCACTGTGTCTATTGCAGTACAACCGGCTTCATCAGTCACGGTAACAGTAGTTAATCCAGGGGCCAGGTTGGTTGCTGTCGCCAGGTTTTGACCATCTGCCCAGTTGTAGGTATAGTTGGTGCCGGTGCCACCCGTCGCGACAACCGTGGCTTCATTGGATTGTTGGCCGTTACATCCCTCCAAAGTCTGTTGGGCCTCAGCGGTTATTTCCGTATTGGGTTGTCCAATAGTAAAGTCCATTTCGGCCTCGCAGCCATTGGCATCGACTACGGTGACACTATGGTTACCGGGGGCTAGATTGTTGACCTCATCGCCCATTTCGCCATTGTCCCAATTGTAGGTGTAGTTACTGGTTCCGCCACTTGGAGTAGCAATTGCCGATCCTTCTGATGTGCCAAAACAGGGGGTGTCATTGACCTCCAATGCTATGACGAGGCTGTCAGGCTCAGTGACTTCTATTTGAGCTTCGGTTTGACAGAAAAAGGCGTCTGTGACGGTTACAGAATAAGTACCTGCGGCCAGGAATACTGCCGTTTGGTTAATTTGTTGTAAGTCATCGTTCCATTGGTAGGAGTAAGGCGCAAATCCGTCTGTAATGTAGACTGAAGCGCTACCGGTCTCGCTATTGTAACAAGATGCTGGCACCATGGTGATACTATCGATGGTAATCATGTCTCCGGCGCCGCATTCGTTATAAACGCATGTGCTCTCTCCCGTTTCGACATCACAATTGAGAGGGCCTCCTCCTGTGAATCCTCTTACTTGCAAGGTCACTTCATCTCCTAAATTAAGGCCATCAACTAAAAAGGTAGTCGCCATAATTGGGCCTTGCCATCCTCCCGGAACTCCATTGATGATCACATTGACTTCATAAGAGTTTAAGCCCCCCACGCTATTCCAATTGAATTCCAGTCCTCCATTGCCATTGGGGGCACATTCTACAAGTGGGGCAGGAATTTCCTGCACAACCGTGACATTGACTGTATCTTGAATGGTACAACCATAGAGATCATCAATGGTTACAATATACTCCTGGCTGTTTACTGGCATGATTTCCGGATCTGGACAATCATCGCAACTCAATCCAGTAGGAGGGGCCCAGTCGAAGGTAATTTCATTGGAAGAATTGAAGGTAATAGACCAAGACACAAATTCTCCAAGTTCAATACCCGCATTATCGGAAATGAGTAATTGCCAGTCGCCGTTGGTTTGTGCACCCGTAAAATCTGCCCAGTTGCCCACGGGCTGGAAGTCCCCGGTATAAGGAGACGCGCCGGCATTGATTGGTGTTGCGGCAGAGGGTGTGAAACAGGTGCTTACCAGGCGGTTGCCATTGACTGAATTAGGCGTGATCAGGTTGATTTGTTCACCGGATGGTGCTCGCAGGCGTATATTGAGGTCTTCTACAAAAAAGACTTGAATATTGTCGATGTTGATACAAACCGAAGCAATTTGGCTTGCTGGATTGTTTAGAGTCAGGGGGGCAATACTATTGACATTGAGTGAAGAGACCAGGGGCGAAGTTACCGGATTGGTAGTAAAGCCAAAATCTTGCATCGGGAAGGTCTCAAAGGTGACCTCGGTTTCCAATTCTACTTCTCCACTCAGGTCTACTTGTGTGCCATCGCCACCGCATAGTGTAATGTCCTCAACCGGGGTGAAGTTGTCTTCACAACTATGACAATCAGGGTGTGTTTCTGGTAATATATTGAATGTCAGCGTGGTATCGTAGGTGCAGCCGAAATCGTCAGTGACCCAAAAGGTATAAAGTGCACTCCCCGCATTCTGTGGGGAGGCGGCAATAGAATCTTGTGTTTCAAAAAATACGGTTGGATTTTCTTCCCACCCGTAATCGATTAGGGTAGGAGTGAAGGTTTCCAAGTTGGGGAAGATCGATGGGTCGAAATTGATGCTCCATTCAAAGATCCAGCCATTGTCACTGCCCCATTGGTCTTGTACAATGATGGTCCATTCTCCGTTGAGCGGGCAACCTACCAAATCAGTAAGCGGCTCATAGGAAGCATAATCCCCTGAAGGCAAGGTGTGTGGATCAAACTGTTGAATATGCTCCGTCCAAGTCAAAGGTGCATCCGGTGTCCAGCAATATTCAAATCCTTCTCCCTGAGGAGGTGGATTGGAACCATCATCACCGTCTATCGGAATACCGAGGTAGGTTTCATTGCCGATAAATTCCTGGTTTTGTAAGATTACCTGTGTACCGTCAGGGCAGGAAATGAATACGTCCAAGTCGAACATCCAAGAATGTTCCATAGTTACACAAATGCTCAATAAATCATCAATACTGGTCAGGGTTTGTCCCGGTGAAAAATCGGTGATATCAATGCTGGTTTCGTAGACGGCACCTGTACCATCGGGTAGGGGAAGAGAGTCGGATCGGATACCTCCGGCCTGAAAACTTCCTGGAGTAGGCATCACCGTTACATTATACGTGGTATCCATATTATTGACCGTACCGACCAGCTCAATTGTGTCTCCTGCACATATTTCCGGATCCAAGGTACCACCGACATTAAAAACCGGATAGGTAGATACCCGCACCCGCTGACTGATAAAATTTGTATTGTAGCAGTCGTTTTGATCAGTGATCGATAATTGTACAATATACCCGCCGGGTTCGTCATAAATGTGGGTCACATTAGGGCCTACTGCGGTTGTCCCGTCTCCAAAATCCCAGGAGAAAGAAGAGGTTAGATCTGAATGATTGTAGATGACGCCATTCTGAGGATAAAGCCCTGTACCATTAAAAGCCACTCGTTGTCCTGGACAAACATCAATCCAACCGGTATCTGCCGGATTGACTGGAGGGTCGGAGCTGGCCAGTACCGCTGTAATTTGCTGACAAGACGTGATACAGTTTATGTCTGCATTCCAGCCGGCACCAACTTCACCATCGCCGTCAGATTGAAAGACCACGGTGATACAACCACCTGGGTTGGCAGCAGAGGCTTGTACAATGAAGGCATTGCCAGCAGGCTCAAAAGGATTGGGTACCTGATAAATTTGCGGAGCTCCACTGGTGGCACCGTCGTAGAAGGTAAGGGTATCACCTGCACCTAAACTCGTATTGGCAAAAATCAGTTGTACATGAGTATCCCCAAAACTGCCATCCGAGCAAATCGTATACGTGAAATCTTCATTATCAGCATAATTGCCCGATCCACCTCCACTATCCTGGAAGAATCCGTCGCAGGATTGAACTTGGCCATTGGTGATGACAAAATTTTGAGCGTTAAGATGGATGCTGAGTAATGAAAGCATCACTGCAGTGAAAAAAGAAAGCTGTGTAAATCTCACCATCTGTGTTTTGTTTATTTTTTTAATCTACCGAATGGATTATTATTTGTTGCTGGTAAAACACAGTTGTTGTATGTAAACTAGTTGCTAACATAAGTAGGTTGAAATACCTGGTTATCTAGGGATCTCAAACAATTACTAAAAGACACGGAAACCAAAGCCTAATCCTACTGAGGGTTTTTCATAAAGGCATTCCCGTAGTTATTATTTGGCTACAGGATGAGGAGAAGTTATATGTTGACCCAAAGCTAAAAAGCATTGGATCTGTGTGTTTGCCGAGAGATGTGCTCGTATTTGAGGCAAAATCTAATCAGCGGTAAAGGATGTTACTAGCAAATTTAGTAAAAAACCATCTAATTTATAAAATTTCCTCCCTTATTAAAGCCATTAAATTTTCATAAAAGTATTTTATAAAACTGAAATGTCAAGCAATTTTAACTTTTTAAAATTTTTATGATTGACATTTGTCACCTTTTACACACAAGAGTCCAACAAAGCACAATTTGCTGCTTGAAATTCAGGAAAGACATTATGTCCTGTAGATTTTTTAAAAAAAGCGGGATGGTCTGCTTCTTACTGACGACTAATGGCTAAATTTGTCGTTTTTGCAATCAAAAATTCCCAAAAGAATGGAAATTATTGATGGAAAAGTACTTTCCGAACAAATCAAAGCCGAAATTGCTGAGGAAGTCAAAAAGATGGTAAATGCGGGTGAACGCCCCCCTCATTTGGCTGCTGTTCTGGTAGGGGAAGACCCAGCCAGCCAGGTATATGTGCGCAACAAAGTTAAGTCGTGCGAGCAAGTTGGCTTTAAGTCAACCTTGATTCGCCCCGCTGCGGATGTTAGCCAGAAGGAATTATTGGCTATGGTTGAGTCGCTAAACAAGGATGACGAAGTGGATGGGTTTATTGTACAATTGCCCTTACCTGATCATCTCGAAGAAGAAGAAGTGACCCTCGCCATTGATCCGGTCAAAGATGTAGATGGCTTTCACCCTGTAAACTTTGGCCGCATGGCACAGGGACTGCCTTGTTATCTGCCGGCTACTCCGGCGGGAATTATGGAAATATTCAAGCGCTTTAACATCCCAACATCAGGAAAGGAAGTCGTGGTAGTAGGCCGCAGCAACATTGTGGGCACACCTATGAGTATTTTACTTTCGCGAAAGCAAAACCCCGGAAATGCCACCGTTACTTTATGTCATAGCCGTACGGCCGATTTGGCAGCACATACCCGTCGAGCGGATATCCTGATTGCCTCTATCGGCCAACCCAACCTCATTACCGGTGATATGGTCAAGGAAGGAGTGGTGGTCATTGATGTAGGCATTAATCGCGTAGAGGACCCTACCGCAAAAAGAGGCTACCGGCTGACCGGTGATGTCGATTTTGCCAGTGTTTCGCCCAAGGCGAGTTACATCACTCCGGTACCTAGAGGGGTCGGCCCTATGACGGTGGTTTCGCTTTTATTGAATACTTTGAAGGCAAGACAAGGCGGAATCTATTAATGGTGGTCAGCGGACCGGAAATAATAAATGATTTATGAATTGTAAGGACGGCACGCAGGAGATCATTGGGCAAATCATCTTTTTGTTGGAGCAGTTGGACAATACCACATTTTTGAAGCCATTAGAGATATTTGGAGGCTCAACGTTGGGCCAACACTTTAGGCATATCTTTGATTTCTATCAATGTTTGCTCAAGGGTACGGCGCAGGGGGAGATCGATTATGCAAGTCGGGAACGCAACCCTTTGATAGAGCAGGATGTGGAAGCAGCCAGTGAAGCATTTAGTCGTATTTTGCCGTCGATTGTACGGGTTGAACAAGATTTGCATTTGATTATTTGGGGCGATTTTTCCTGCGATCCAACTTCGGTCCGGCCGCAATTGACATCCTCTTTTGGCCGGGAACTAATGTATGCTTATGATCATGCTGTGCACCATTTGGCTATGATCAAAATTGGTTTGCAAACGGCCTTCCCCCAAATAAAAATTGACAAAAATATAGGCATAGCTCCTTCTACGATTAAATTCCAATCAGGACACTAAATATGGATTATTACCAATACCGCATTGCTACTCCCGACACCGATCCCTCCATTATTTTGGCCTTCTTGACCGAGCTGCCCTTTGATAGTTTTGAGGAGCAGGACAACCAACTGAATGCTTATCTGCCGACCCATTTGGATACTCCTGAGGTAGCAGAAGCCCTCAATGAGCTGGCCAAAACTTTTCCACTGAAATGGGAACGCCTTTTGGTGCCACACCAAAACTGGAACGAGGTTTGGGAATCCAATTTTGAACCCATTCAAGTAGGCGATTTTTGCGGGATCCGCGCCGACTTTCATGCACCTTTGCAAGGGGTACAATACGAGATCGTGATTAATCCGCGCATGGCCTTTGGCACTGGTCATCATGCCACTACACACATGGTAATTCAATTGATGGAATCGTTGGAACTGGATGGCAAAAAGGTATTGGATTACGGTTGTGGTACGGGTATTTTGGCCATTCTCGCTGCACAATTAGGTGCACAGCCCATCCTGGCAGTGGACATCGATCAGGAGTGTTACCAAAACACCATCGACAATGCAGTAGTCAATAACATTGCCGGGATTCAAGCCATTCATGGCACGCTGCAAGATGTGCCCGATAAGGACTACGAAATAATTCTCGCCAATATCAATAGGAACGTAATTTTGGAGACGCTAAACTCGTTATATAAGAAGCTACTGCCAGGAGGTGTTTTATTGGTCTCCGGGATTTTAAAACAAGATGGATCATTAATCGTTGAGAAGGCAGCGTCCGAGGGCTTCAAAAGCATCCAGCAACTCGAGCGGGATGGCTGGCTGGGATTGTGGTTCGAAAAATAATCGTTCTTTGACTACGAGATTTGGCAAAGAACCAAAATCATAAAGCTTATCTTCAAAATGAAAAAAGTTTACCTACTACTCACCTGTCTATTACTTTCATTACCCACTATCTATAGCCAACGGCTGGAGAATTTTTCGGAACACCAAGGTGAATTTCTCAATCAGTTAAAGGATTACATGACCGCCAGCAAGCAAAAAAAGCTGGAAGAAGCCTTTAAAGGATTTGAAGAAGCGGTTAAAAATGGAGGTTTTTCTGCTGAAGAATTGGAGCAGATCATCAGTACTTCCAATGGTATGTTGAACCAGCGCATGGGAGCCAATCCTTATTTCTACAATTACCTCACGGGGTTGCTGCTCGTAAAAAACATGGGGACGAATGGCAAAGCCTTCCTCGATTGGCACGTGATCTTGATCAGCATGTTGGCTGATATGGAAAATCGACGGGTAAAACCTTATAACGACTTCTTGAGCTTTTGTATTGACTTTTTTGAACACGGGGCTCTGCGTTTTGCTACCGGGGCCGGAACTTCCTGGTATGCCCGCGCTGATAATTACGAGATGAAGTACGAAGAGAGTGTGCCCTTTGTGAGCTTTGATAAATTGAATTTGGTGGCCTCCCGTTATGAGGATTCCATTCAAATTGTCGATACGAAAGGTAAGTATTTTCCGGTTGAAAAAGTGTGGAGAGGGGAAGGCGGAAGAGTGACCTGGGAGCGTGTCGGTATGGGAGCAGATGTATATGCGGAATTGGGCGCGTACGAATTTGAGGTAAAAATGAGTCTGTACGAGGTTCCAAAGGCCAAATTGCACTATCCGCTATTTTTTGGTGAGCAGGTAATTGAAGGAAGCTTTATTGACAAATTGAGTGCTAGTGGCGAAAATAGCCAAGGGTCCTATCCTCGGTTTGAATCCAAACAAAAAGTGCTCAAGGTCGACAATATTGGGCAGGGCATTAAATATGCGGGTGGTTTTCGTTTGCACGGAACAACCATTTATGGTTATGGTGACAAAGACAATAAGGCAGAACTCAATATCTTTAATTCACGCGATAAAATGATTTTCAGAGGGGCCTCTGAATTGTTTACGATTCGGCGTGAAGAACGCATTGGGGGGGAAGGCGTTGATGCCGTGCTTTATTATGGTAAGGATTCCATATATCACCCTTCCGTCAATTTCCGTTTCAATATTCCGCAAAGGGAATTACAATTGAGTAGAGGAAAGCGCGGCAATGACCGTAATCCATTTTTTGACTCTTATCACAACATCAATATTGATGCGGAAAACATTAACCTGTATGTGGAACAAGACTCAATTGTTTTTGGTAAACCAACCATCAGTATTGCCAAGAAAGGAGAAGTGGTTTTTGAGTCGTTAGAGTTTTTTCGCAACTCGGAGTACGAACGCATTCAGAATATCGCCACAGCGAACCCCATTGCCATCATGAAGGCAACGGCGGAGCATGAAGGCACTAATTTTATTGATGCCAACCTGCTGGCCAAGCGCATCAATTCCAAATTTACGGTAGAAAATATTGAAAGCTTACTATATGATCTCGTTTCCAAGGGATTCATCAATTACGACAGTGATGAGCAATTGATTGAAATCAAATACAAGGTGAAGCACTATGTAGAGTCCGATCAGGGAACTTCAGATTATGATAATCTGCGTATAATTTCCAATACCAATGCGATCAATGGAACCATGAACCTGCGCAATCAGGAATTGCGGATCGATGGCATGGAAAAAATGGAGTTTAGTGACAAACAAAAAGTGGCCTTGAAGCCAACCGGTGATATGATCGTGATGAAGAAAAATCGCGATATCGACTTTGATGGACGGCTTTTTGCAGGGTTGAGCACTTTTGAGGGCAAAGATTTCCGATTCGACTACGAAAAATTTCAGATTTCCCTCGACTCCGTACGGTTTTTCGATCTTTTTGTGCCCACGGGAGAGTTGGATAAAGCGCAAAATCCACTAGCCCTTTCTATTGCCTCGCGAATTGAACATTTTAACGGAGTGTTGCTGATTGATGCGCCTCACAATAAATCTGGAAAGGAGGACATCCCTATGTTTCCTTCCTTGCAGACTCAATCTCCTTCCTTTGTCTATTATGATCTTGATAGTACCCAAAATAAGGCTTACCCTCGCGATTCTTTTTATTTTGAACTTAAACCATTTAGCTTCAACCACCTGGATCTTTTCAGCGAGGATGATCTCAATTTTAAAGGAAAGTTGATTTCCGCAGAAATCTTCCCCGAATTTGAAGAAACACTGGTTTTGAGGGATGACAAATCTTTGGGTTTTCTGTCAGAAACACCTGCTGAAGGTTTTCCTGTTTATCAGGAAAAAGGGAGCTACAAAGGACAAATTGATTTGAGCAATCAAGGACTTTTAGGAAAAGGTAGCTTGAAATATCTCGGAGCATCTATTGATTCGGAAGACATCATTTTTAAACCGGATCAATTGGAAGGTAGTGCCGATAAGTTCAATTTGGAAGAGAACAGAGAGAGTGCAGTGGAAGTCCCTCGTGTGCGTGGTGTGGATGTACGCATTGATTGGCGGCCCTATAAAGACAGTATGTACGTGAGTTCTGAAGAGGCGCCTTTTCAGCTATTCCAGGAAGGTGCCCACGAAATGGAAGGTACGCTGATTTTGACGCCCAGTGGCTTGAAGGCCAATGGTACGCTCAATTGGGAGAAAGCCAGCATGAATTCCAAGCTGTTTTCTTTTGGTGCTTTTTCTGCGGAGGCAGATACGATGGACATTCGCATTAAGTCTTTTGACGCAGAAGATTTGGCCCTACGTACAAAAAATGTAAATGGCCGGGTTGATTTTGATGAGCAATTGGGTACTTTTAAAGCCAATGATGAATATCTGGTTACGGAATTACCTTATAATCAGTACATCACGTCGATGAATGAGTTTAATTGGGATATGCCCAAAGAGACCATTTTCTTTGAGACGGATGAAAATAAACCAGGCATTTTTACCTCTGTTCACCCCGATCAGGATTCGTTGACCTTTCAAGGAGAATCAGCTCTTTACGACATCCGGTCCAGTTTACTCAAAATTAGTGACGTGCCCTATGTGCAAACCTGTGATGCCTTCATATATCCCGATAGTAATTACATTGAAATCCAAAAAGGGGGCTTTATGGCCCAATTGCAGAATGCAAAAATAATTGCTGATACCGCTAACCAATATCACGTGATCAACCGGGCCTCGGTCAATATCATGGGTAAAAAGCAGTACAAAGCCAGTGGATTTTACGAATACAACATTGGGGATAAGCAACAGGAAATTGAACTACAAGATATCGTAGGAGAAAGAGTGGGTAAGGGGGCAAAAGATGAAAAACGCACCGAGACCCGAGCCATTGGCATGGTGAGTGAGGAAAACAATTTTTACATTGATCACAAGACGGAATTTCAGGGAAAGATCACGTTGAATGCTCAGTCGAAGAATTTGCAATTTGATGGTTTTGCGCGTTTGGATGCGGATAAACTACCCAATAAATACTGGTTTACGGTAAGTAGTGAAGGGGATAAAAAAGACCTGGCTATTGCTTTTGATGAGCCAAAGAGCTTTGATGGTGAACCATTGGAAACAGGATTGTTTTTGAGCAAGGAAACCGCACAGATATATCCCAGGGTAATGACGCCGCTATTGTTTAGAAAAGACCGTCCCATTTTACCGGTGAAAGGTGTATTCAAATACGATCAGGAAAAAGATCAATTCATTTTTGGGGATTCCTCTAAGATTTTCCTCAATGAGCTGAAGGGCAATTTATTTACGTTTAAGAATAGAACGGGAGTGGCAGAAGCAGAAGGTCGCTTTAACATCGGTTCTGGCCTGAAATACATTAAGGTGGATGCGGCAGGTTTTGCAAAATCTAAATTCCCGCCGCCGGCGGCACCAGAAGAGGAGAAAGACATCATATTGCTGGATGATACCACCTCAACGGTGGAAAACAAAGCTGTATTCGAATACCCACTCGATGCTGAATTGATGGTCGGTATCCAGTTGAAGGTACCAGAAGCCCTGATGAAAGTGATGATCAATGATTTTCAGGCAGCGGCCTTTGATACCAGAAATATTACCTACCTAACGGATTTGAATTATTACCGTAAGGTAACCACTGAACTTTTTCCCAGCGATAAGGAAATGAAGGAGGTCATCAATGGATTGAGCTCGGGATTCCTGGATATACCCAAAAAATACAATCCCTATACCTTCCTGTTTAGCCGACTCAAGCTGAAATGGAATTCGGAATACCAATCTTTTGTTACCAAGGAAAAATCCAATGGATTGGTAAGCATAGAGGGCGTTTCTTTCAATAAGATGGTGGAGACTTACGTGGAATTTAAAATGCCTTCTAATGATGATGACCGCTTGTACATTTACCTTAAATCGCCAAGCGGGTTGTTCTACTTTTTTGGATACAAACAGGGGATTCTCAACTTGACTTCCAACAATCCGGACTTTATGGACGCTTTGCACAGTCTGAAATCCAAGGATCTTGTGCAAAAAATGGATGATGGCGAAACCTATGAAATCCAAGAGGTAGAACCCGGTGATGCCAGACGCTTTCAGCGTCGAGCGGAAGCGGCCATGAAGAACTAAGTGCATCTCCAAACATGCACGGGGGCAGCGAAGAATAATTAATACCTTAAAAAGGGCGTAGTAGAGTATTTTGCTACGCTCTTTTGCTTTGTGAGAACTTGTTTGTAGGTTGGATTTGTTGGCGCAAAGCATCAAAAAAAGAACTCCGTATGTGTCCGACCATAGGGTTTGGAGTAGTCCGACGATTGACCTCCAAACAAGCACTGTGGAACTATTTGCCGGCTACATTGATTAAAGAGGTGGAAAATGGATATAGATATGGCAAAATTAAAATTGCGCGGAAAAGAACTATTGGCCCTCGGGTATCCAGAAGGGAAAGTGATTGGTGTGGCCATCAATATGATGTTGAAGTACTACAAGCGGAGCAAGAAAAGTGAGGTGCTGGATTTATTGACTCAGGTTTTGCAGGCGCCGGAACGCTACGAGGATCACGAATTCTTGGGGAAAATTGCAGCGGAGTTGTTGGAACCGGATGAGGAACTGAAACAGGAAATTCCTTTATTGCAAGAAACGTTGGAATTTCCAACTTTTGGTTTGGACCAAATTGAAGAAGGCGCTTTGCAGCAAATGCAAATCGCAATGCGTCTGCCTGTAACAAAAGCCGGGGCTTTAATGCCGGATGCTCATCAGGGCTATGGATTGCCGATTGGTGGAGTACTGGCTGTTGAAAATGCGGTGATCCCATACGGCGTAGGCATGGATATCGGTTGCCGAATGTGTTTAACCGTTTATGACTTAAAGCCCGCCTTCTTGGAGAAAAACCGCAGCCAATTGTCGGATATGTTGATGGAAAATTCCCGGTTTGGGCGGGGTGTATTTGATCGACCTTTTGACGATGAAGTATTGACCCATACGGCCTTTAGAGAGATTCCGAAAGTGAAAGAATTGCGGCACAAAGCCATTGCCCAAATTGGCTCTTCCGGATCTGGCAATCACTTTGTGGAGTTTGGGCGGGTCGATATTACCGATCCGGAAAATGAAATGGGATTGACTCCGGGAAGCTACCTTGGCATTTTGACCCATTCGGGTTCCAGAGGGTTTGGTGCCGGCATTGCCCGGCATTATACCAAAATTGCCATGGAGAAATGCTTATTGCCAAAAGAAGCCCGTCATTTGGCTTGGTTGAGTTTGGATAGCGAAGCGGGGCAAGAATACTGGATCGCGATGAATTTGGCGGGAGATTATGCCTCAGCTTGCCATCACCATATTCATCGGCGTTTGGGGACTGCTTTGGGCGCAGAACCATTGGCAATGGTAGAAAATCATCACAATTTTGCCTGGAAGGAAACCTTGTCGGACGGCCGAGAGATGATAGTGCACCGCAAAGGAGCTACACCAGCCGGTAAGGGGGTACTGGGCGTCATTCCTGGATCAATGACCGCACCGGGATTTATTGTGCGGGGTAAGGGAAGTGCACTTTCCCTAAACTCTGCCTCCCACGGAGCCGGTCGGTTGATGTCGCGTCGAAAAGCAAAAGAACGGATTTCAAAGCATCAGCTGAAAAAACACTTGCGCGATCTAGGTGTGGATTTGCTTGGTGGAGGATTGGATGAGGCGCCATTTGCTTACAAAGACATCCATCAGGTGATGCAGCATCAGGAAAAACTGGTCGATGTATTGGGCACTTTTCTACCTAAGGTGGTGAGAATGGATGCCGGATAGGTGTCCGTTAAAAAAAAACGCAGCGACCAAATGCTTTGGGACGCTGCGTTTTTTAGTGTGAAATCTCAAGGACTTATTGGCAACCGCCGGTAAACCCGGTGGCATCAAATTTTGTGGTGGCGGATCCCACTTTGCCATTGCTATGGGCTTCGATACGGAGATCATTCATTCCACTACCATCCCGTTTTGGACTACAATATTCAAATAGGTAGTAGCTATTGGCCTCAGCCCAAACCAACTGACCGACCTGACGGAAGGTTTCTTCCAATTCTGACTGATTGGTGGCCGTTACCGAGCCATTCTTACCAATGCTTTTCAAAACATTGGCATCAATTTCACCACCTAGCCCAATGGTGAAATAGCGAATATTTCTATTAGAACTGTTTACGGCATTAATCGCATCGCTTTTAAGATATCGACCAGCTTGATCGGTACCATCGGTAAAGATGACTACAGAAAGCGCCGTAGAAATTTCAGATTGGCCCGCTTCATTCAGCCATTGTTCAGCAATATCGGTGCTCTTGATTACGGCACCATAGAGGTCTGTTGAAGGATCGTTGCTTATATCTTGAGTGATTTCACTCACCGCCTGTTTGAGATCTTCTTTATTAGTGGTAGGAGCAATGAGTTCGTGCAGAACATCTTCACCGTCAAACCACCAAATGCCCATGAAATAGGCGGGGTCACCATCGGCTGGCATGATTTCGTCAATAAAGCGACGGGCAGCGTCTTTGAGTTCAAACAGGCTGGTAGCAGTGACACTGGCACTGAGATCGAGCACTAAAATAGTATTGTAGTAAAATAGCTGTTGTGGGCTGGAAATCACGCTATTGGCCTCAAAAGAAGAAATTTCCCGCTCGCAATCGTCATTTCTACCTTTCTCATAAATGGTGAAATCCGAAGGTTCCAGGCCGGCTACAGGCTCTCCTTGTACCGTTTCTACGCGGCAGAACACAGATACTTTGGAGGGGAGGGTGGTGTAGCTTTCAATCACCTGAACATCTAGTTGCTCAATTTGTGTGGTACCACACGGGTTGTACTGACCACGATCTTTTTTACAGGCAGAAAATAGGAATACCGTGCAAAGTAAAAAAAAGATTGTTTTCTTCATGATAATATCATTTTGGGTTGGCTTGATTTGAGAGTAACGATGGCTACTCTCAAATAATTACCTTCAAATGATACAATTATGAATATTTAACATACTTCGCTTTGTCTTTTGGTAAATTTTAACTAAGTGAAGGGGACTAATCCCAACTGCCCCCACCTCCAAACATGCACTAAAGGCTGCTGATTACTACTGGATTAGTGGTTCCCCTATGAATACTTTGATTTCCGGTGAAAGCTTCACTTTGATCTTGACAATCAATGGTTCTCGCAGGGAAGCCAAGGTTTTTCGATGAAAGGAATACGCGGTTTTGATGGTATTAAACACAGATAGTAAAATGGCATTTTTGCGATTGGCATCAATGATTTCCTGCAATCGCTCTTTGGTGAATTGGGCGTGCTTACCCACCAGTTCTACTTCAATGGAAGGACTAATGGCGACGCCCAGGGAAAAACTGGTAATCTCTAACCCGTAAATCTCCAATTTGGGAAACACCTGAAGCCAGTCTTCAATGATCTTTTCCGTACGAGCCTTGGCGCCCTCGCCAAGGTTGGAAGTTTGTTCGCGAAAGACCTCAGTCGCATCTTGCAAACCGCGCATGATTTTATCAATCATCATTTATCTTTTCTTGAAAATAATATCGCCTTCGATTGCCACTTTCTCTTCCATCAGGTCGAGTATATCAGAGGTTACCGTGACGGTCTTCCCATCTATTTTGGCATTCTTAATAGAGGTCTTTTTGACTTTGCCAGGCAGGTGGTAAATAGTAGTAACGGTTGCACCCTCGAAAATCATTTTGGCCATCTGCATTTGCTCGTCTTCAAAAACGTTACCAACAGGAGGGGTTGGCATACGGGTTAGCGTTCTCTTTTTTAATTGAAAACGCGCACCACTGGAAAATGGAGATGTGCCCCCCATCATTCCGCCTGTCTGACCATCCTCACCGGATACTTTTTGAATGAGAACATTTATCTTTTCAAGCTCGGGAAGGCTATTAAAAGCTATCTCGGTAGAAGCCTTTAGTTGCTTTTTTTCCTCACTCATGACCATGTGAATTTTGGCATCACCAAGCATTTTTAGCTCATCTGCTGTCAAATTATCCGCACCAGGCATATCGCGGAAATACATCATGCTGTCTTTTTCGAGTTTTTCCCCTTCTTCTAGTTGCAGTTCTTTTTTCATGCTTTCTTCCATCATGCCCATCATAAATGGATTGGAAAACATACCGCTCATATCAAATTCCATTACGTATTTGCCTGAGCCATCCTTATTCAGGTACATTTGTTCCACCATGTCAATACAACTGGTGAGCATCATGGTGCTAGCACCCACAAGAAAGACCAAAAATTTTCTCATCACTTTAATTTTGGTTCTTCAACAAATTTTCTGTTTTTGAGCCGGTCAACAATAAAAAATCACCGCTTGCTGTGTGTACTGTTGCTTTTTATTTTTGTTTGACTACGATATTTGTTGAAAGAAGGTTAATTTTTGATCAAAAGTAAGGGATTCCATTTGAAAATGATAGACCTTTTAATAAATACATATATTTCAAGAGAAGAGCGCCCCTCTAAATTGACCTCCTAAATTGGGGGGATAGTGGAAAAACTATCTGCAGGATTATGCGTTACATTTCTTTGCGGTACCACCGTAAAAGTCAAAGAACAGCTAAAAAATATAAACTGGCACATGAAGTCAATCAAAACACTAGGTGAACTTCGAAAGAGTGGTTATCAACCCAAAACGATCAAAGACGAACTTAGAACCAATCTGGTAAAAAAATTAAAAGCAAAAGAAAAAATATTTGAGGGCATCATTGGATTTGAAGATACCGTGATCCCCGATATTGAAAGAGCGATCCTGTCACGCCATAATATTTTATTGTTGGGCTTGCGTGGGCAGGCCAAAACGAGAATTGCCCGCTTGTTGGTCAACTTGATGGATGAATACATCCCGGTGGTGCAGGGCAGTGAATTGAATGACGATCCGATGCATCCCATCTCGCGTTTTGCTCAAGATTTAATTGCGGAGAAAGGAGATGACACTCCTGTAGGATGGCTGCATCGTGAGGAGCGCTACGTGGAAAAATTGGCCACTCCCGATGTAAGTGTGGCGGACCTGATTGGTGATGTAGACCCGATCAAAGCGGCCACCCAGAAGTTGACCTATTCTGATGAGCGGGTGATCCACTTTGGATTGGTGCCTCGTTCTCACCGCAGTATTTTTGTGATCAATGAATTGCCCGACTTACAAGCCAGAATTCAGGTATCTTTATTTAATATCTTGCAAGAAGGAGACATTCAAATCCGTGGGTTCAAACTGCGTCTGCCACTGGATATTCAGTTCTTGTTTACGGCAAACCCAGAGGACTATACCAACCGGGGGAGTATCATCACCCCGCTGAAGGACCGGATTGAAAGCCAGATTTTGACGCATTATCCCAAAACCATTGATATTGCCCGCCAGATTACCCAACAGGAAGCCTTATTGGCCAAGGAACAGAAGGAAATGGTAGTGGTCCCCGAGTTGTTGCAGATTCTGCTGGAAAAAATTGCCTTCAAGGCCCGAGAAAGTGAATTTATCGATGAAAAGAGCGGCGTTTCGGCTCGACTCAGTATATCCGGTTACGAAAATCTGGTGAGTACGGCTGAGCGAAGGGCTTTGATCAACGGTGACAAAAAGACCAATGCACGGGTCATTGATTTTTGGGGAGTAGTGCCCGCCATTACCGGGAAGGTCGAACTTGTCTATGAGGGAGAGCAGGAGGGGCCGTATATGGTGGCCATTGCCCTGATGAATCTGGCGATTAAAGAATCCTTCTTGACACATTTCCAAGATCCTGATAAACTTAGAAAAGGTCAGGAAAAAGACCCTTATGGGACCATTAAAGCCTGGTTTGCGGGAGGTAACTCCATTGAATTGTTGAATGATTCCAGCGATAAAGAATTTCACCAAACGCTGGATGAAGTGGCCGGATTGCGTAAGCTCGTTGAATCTACCTTAAACGTAAAAGGGGAGGAGGCTTATATTTACATGGAGCTGGTGCTGCATGGGCTGGCGGAATTTAATGTGATCAACAAAGACATCATGGAATCCAGCTTTTCATTCCGGGACCTATTGTCCAATATGCTAGACGACGATCTATTCGACGATTTTGATTAATCAATACTTATCTATGTTATTAAACATTAATTCTGAGAATCCGCAAGGTCGTAAAATCGACCAGGTGGTTGAAATTTTGGAAAAGGGTGGGGTAATGATCTACCCAACCGACACCGTTTACGCTTTGGGTTGTGATATTTTTAATCAGAAAGCCGTAGAGCGCATATGCCGTATTAGAGGGTTAAACCCCACCAAGGCGATGCTTTCTTTTATGTGCTCAGATATTAGCCAGATATCCGATTTTACCGCTCAAATTGACAATCAGATCTTTCGGTTAATGAAACGTCACCTGCCCGGACCGTTTACTTTTGTGTTGAAATCCAACAATAAGGTACCCAAGCTATTTAAAAACCGCAAACAGACGGTAGGTGTCCGTGTACCTGACAATGGTATTGTCCAGGCGTTGCTGGGGAGGCTCGGTCGCCCGATTCTGACTACCTCCTTAAAATCGGATGATGAAATTCTAGAGTATTTTACCGATCCCATTGACATTTACGACGATTTTAAAAATCTGGTGGATGTAGTTATTGATGGCGGAATAGGCGGTAACGTCGCTTCCACCGTAGTGGATTGCACCGATACAGAACCGCTCATCCTGCGAGAAGGAGCAGGGGTGCTGGATTTTGGGTAAAAATATCCTCGAGAATGACAACCGGACCAATGACCTTGGTCCGGTTGTTCTTTTAGTGGACAATCGTTTATTAAACGACAAAAGAAAAACTTGTTCGGGGGGGAAATGGCCTTATCTTTGCCGTGTTTTCGAAAATTGCGAACTAAAACTATTTTGATGAACAATAAGCGTTACTCACTTTTATTGATCCTGGCCTTATGGAGTGGGATTTCCGCCTTTGCACAAGAAGGTGGAACCGTACGGGGGAATGTCTTTGACGAGGCTACCGGAGAACCTATTATGTTTGGTACAGTTAGGCTTTCAGGCACCAATTTGGGAACCAATACAGACATTGATGGCTTTTTCTCTATTGGTAATGTGCCGGAAGGAACTTACCAATTGGTAGCTTCTTATGTTGGCTATGATAGTACAGCGGTAGCTATCAATGTGCGTCCTGGCCGCATTATTTACGAACGGATACTAATGTCTTCTTCAGGCATTGATTTAGGAGTGGTCGATGTATCTGCGGAGAAAGAGCAGGCCCGTTCCGATGTGCAAATTTCTAAATTACGGGTGACTCCAAAACAGATCAAGTCTTTGCCTTCGACTGGTGGAGAATCGGATATTGCTCAATACCTGCCTGTTTTACCGGGTGTGATTGTCTCGGGGGACCAAGGGGGGCAATTGTATATCCGAGGGGGCTCTCCGGTACAGAACAAGATTTTGCTGGATGGCATGACCATTTATAATCCTTTTCACTCTATTGGCTTTTTCTCGGTTTTTGAAACGGAAACCATTCGTAGTGTAGATGTGCTCACTGGTGGTTTTAATGCGGAGTATGGTGGGCGGATTTCGGCAGTGGTGGACATCAAAACCAGAGAAGGAAACAAGAAGCGATTGAGTGGATTGGTTTCCGCCAGTCCTTTTCAGGCCAAAGCCTTGATCGAAGGACCGATTAAAAAACTAAACAATGAGACTGGTGGAAGTACCTCATTCATGTTCACTGGAAAGCATTCTTATCTGGACGAAACGTCTAAATCCTTATATGGCTATGCGACGGATACTTCGTTTTACTCCTTCGCAGCCGGAGATACTACGCTGGGAGATATTGGAGATATAGGATTGCCATACCGCTACACAGACCTTTACGGAAAGCTATCGTTTGTAAGTGGCAGTGGTAGTAAATTGAACCTTTTTGGATTCAAATTTGTCGACCGATTTGACTTTGCCGGATTGGCCAAACTCGACTGGGATGCTACCGGCTTTGGTGCTAATTTTACCTTGGTACCACCAAGCTCCAGTGTAGTAATTGATGGTAACATTTCTGTTGGTGGTTATGATATCGGGCTGGTGGAATCCGATAACAAACCGAGGACCAGTTCCATAAACAGTTACTCTGCCCAATTGAATTTTTCCTACTTCGGTAGTTCCAGTGAAATCAAATATGGTTTTGAATTTAATGGGTTCAATACAGACTTTGTCTTTATCAATCCCATTGGTTTGAGTTTCCAGCAAAAGGACTTTACAACGGAATTGGCGGGATATGCTCGACTAAAACAAACTGTTGGTAAACTAATTTTGGAACCCGGTTTGCGGGTACATTATTATGCCTCGCAGTCGGAACTGTCTGTAGAACCCAGAATTGGCCTCAAAGTCAATATTTCTGAACATGTACGTTTCAAAGGCGCCGGTGGGTTCTATTCACAAAACCTGATCAGTACGGTCAACGAGCAAGATATTGTCAACTTCTTTGTAGGCTTTCTGGCCGGACCGGAGGAAACCATCTATCAACCTGGTACACGTACGCCAACCAATCATCGACTACAGAAATCGGTACACGCGATTGCTGGTTTGGAGATTGATTTAAGTAAAAAATTGACGGCCAATATTGAGCCTTATTACAAGGGGTTCAACCAATTGATTGCCATCAATCGGAACAAATTAAGTAGTGATGACCCTGACTTTGTAACGGAAACGGGTGAAGCTTATGGTATTGATTTCTCCTTTAAATACGAGACTAAAGCCTTGTATCTCTGGGCCACCTATTCCTTGGGGTATGTGAATCGTGACGATGGAGAGGAGGTGTACCCAACCATTTTTGACCGTCGCCATAATGTCAATTTATTGGCTTCCTATAATTTTGGCAAGGACCAGGCTTGGGAATTGGGCTTGCGCTGGAACCTGGGGTCCGGTTTCCCATTCACCACCACGCAAGGTTTTTACCAAAGTGTTGACTTTGGAGAATTGTTGTATACCGATGTCCTGGGCGGCAACTATGACATTGGCACCATTCTTTCTTCCGATCGCAATGATGGCCGTTTGTCGTACTACCACCGGATGGACTTTTCGCTAAAGCGGACTTTCAAATTCTCAGAGTATACAAATCTTGAAGCCATTTTAAGCGTGACCAACGTGTACAATCGCGAGAATATCTTCTACGTGAACCGGATTACCAATAACCGGGTGAATCAGTTGCCGGTATTGCCTAGTTTGGGACTGACGTTTAATTTTTAAGTGCTTGTCTGGAGGTGGTGCTTTAGCAGGGAAAATTGCAGATTTTGGGTTCTCACGAGGCTCATTTTTGAGTACATCTCGGCTCAGCCGAGACGAACGAAAAACTAGCCGAAGTGAGGTTCCAAAATCCCGGTTTTACCGGGACTGAATA
>CAXHCA010000113.1:0-22978 GCA_964015035.1 uncultured Saprospiraceae bacterium | reverse complement strand
CTACCCACTTGGCTTCGTCGGCAGCGTCAGATGTGTATAAGAGACAGGTATGGACAGGCATTGGCGCCGTCGGCATCGTATTGGTGGGCGTTATCGTGTTTAGAGAACCCGCCTCCTTTCTGCGCATATTTTTTCTGATCACCTTGATTATTTCTGTTATTGGGCTTAAGGTGGTTACGCATTAAGTTCATGTTTGGAAGTTTCCGGCGTTCAGGGCGGATTACGAGCTAAAATTCAGTCTCAAAGATATTTTCACGGCCTCAGCCCAAAAGTATTCATGGCTCTGTGAAAAAAGTAGTCTGCTTTGTAACTTCACGTTTTTCATGCTTTGGTAGGGGAATAATTTTTCAAAAAAAAACGTTACTGTCAAGGTTCAACATGGTCTAAAGCACAACAGGACTTACTAAAAACTTCAAAATCGTGATGCGAACAAACTATTGCTTTTTTTTACTCATTATTGGTGGTCTTTTTATTTCAACTACCGCTGGTGCTCAGAGTGGTACGGCCAACTTTGACGAAACCTGGAAGGAATTTTTGAACAACAACAAAATTTCCAACATGAGTGTGCTCACCAGGCCCGACAAGAGGTACCAGCATGTAGAATATGCCAAATATTTGTTGATGAATATCAACACCAGTTTTTGTCAAAGCGATGTGGACGACGCCGAAAAACTGATGGCCGAACTTCAAGAGATGGACCCAAGGGTACATCAATCAATTCCTAAGTTTGTAGGAAAAATGGACGACATCGAGTCTAAGATGAAGGCCTATCACAGTGTTGATGATATTTGGAAAGAATTTTTGCAAACGAAAACAGTTGACTTGAAGGAATTGGAGGCCATCAAGGCGGCCAAAACAAGCTGCGAAAAAGCAACCCTGGCAAAGTATTCCTTCATGACAGCCTATCACCATCTGTGTGAAGGCAATGTAGCGAGAGCAAAAGATATCTTTGAAAACAGGACTCTCCGATTGACCGAAAAAACGACCCTTCGGGTAAATGATGTGGAAGGGTTGGCAGAAGAGGTAGCAACACTGAAAGCCCTGTTTCAGGGTATGGAACAACTGGAAGGTCCATGGAAGACTTATGTGCAAACGGGGGTGTCTCATGGGTTTGATCTCGAATTACCGTTTTTTCCATGCTACCCCAATCCAAGAATAAAAGTATTGATCCTCAAAGGGGCAACCGACCTGTGTAATCTGGCTCCGGAAATGCTGGAAGAAATTAAGGAATTGCAAGAGGAAACGGGTGTCACCCCTGGTGGCGAGGTGGGCAAAGAAGTGAAAAAGTTGGAGGCTGCGGTTGGTGAAAATGATAAAAACCTGGCCACCTTGAATGAAGCCTGGGAAGCCTTTATTCCAGACAACAGAGTAAGACATGTGGGCCAATATGGTTATGAATACTGTACCAAAGAGCCATTGATTCGGGCTTATATCATGGATGGTTTCGCTTATACCTGTGAAGTGGGAGATGAAATGCTGCGAAAAATTGATTCTATGCAGCGAGTGGAGACTACGCCATTGGAGAAAATTACCATGGTCAAGATTAATGAACTGGCAGCATTGTACGAAAAATACCAGGACAACGGGCGGAGGATTCGAAAAGTATGGAGTGACTTTATTGCCAATGGTGACAAACTCCGCATGGACTACCAATCGTCGGAAGATTATTGTGATAATATCTATTTGGTGGAAGACTGGACCATCAGGGGACTTACCGGAACCTGTGAGGAAGGCATTGAGTACCTCAAAAAAATTGAAGATTTTCAAAACACTTTTGAGTTCTATTTTTTTGAAGAATTGGAGTGCCGGGTTCAGAGACTACGCATCAAAATATGGGAATGCCGCCATGAAGCACTGGAGAAGCTGGCCCGTATAGAGGCGCCCGAGGCTTATGAGGAACGTCTGGCGGAGCTGGTGAAAGAATATGGAATTGGGGTGCAACCAGAAGCTTGTCCCACCGATCAATAAGCGGATTCATTGGCTAACAAGGAGCCTGGAAAAATATCCAAATACCCATATGAATTGGCAGGATTCACTTCCGTGAAAAAACACCTCGCTTCTTCTGGTTCGATCCCTTTCGAACATGCTCTTAATGGTCGGGCGATGCGGGCAGAGAATTTCTAATCAAAAGCGCTCCTGGAAAAAGGGACACTTATTGATACATCGTTCCTAAGTCAATGATCCAAGAATGGCATCAACGATGGTTACGATGGCTGCCAACCCAAGGGCCCACCAGAAGCTCTTGACACGCAGTCCTTTGAGGAAATAATCGGCAACCTGAATCAGAATGGCATCGAGTAAAAGGGTGAAAATACCCAGGGAAAGAATCCCTAGGGATGCAACCCGTAAAACCGTGCCGAGGGTATAATTTAAAAACGCCACAACCACGGCCACTAAGATGGCCTGAACGAAACTGTTGATAGTAACGCCTTTCAAAAGTTGTGCCCCCAAAAAGAAGGCTACAGCATTGGTCAGAACGGTAATGATTGAGCTCATAAAGTTGGTTTTAGAATGTTTGTTGATGCTTCTAAAATACACTAATTTGTGGAAATGTTCGCTTGTCTTCGACCAATCGTTTTATGTTGACGACCGAAAGTGAGGTGGAAGATCAATGCAAAATTGCTTATTTTTGAAGCCATTGTACTTTTGGTAGTAAAAGATATAGCCGCTAATCCAGCCAATCTAGCACCAAATCTTAATGGTGGCGTTGATTTTATTTAAAAAAAAGTCTAATTTCACCAGATAGTAGAAAAATGAATGCAAAAGGGAATTATCAAGCATTAGAGCAGGTGATCCAGCCCTATAAAGAAGTTTTGGGCAAAGCAGCTGACACAATATTGGATCAAGATGTTTCCAATTATCCGATTTTTGCTGTATTTAATGAGCAGTTAAGTTTAGGGTTGCCGATTGTGGAGGGCCAGGAAGGGGAGTCCAACGCCCTATCCATCAATGCGACGACGCTAGAAGAATTGGTCACCAAAAACATCATTGAGATGTCGAAGGTGGATAATTTCAGAACAGTTTACAAAAACCCCAGAGATTTTTTTTGCTTGTTTTTGATAGATCAGGACAATGCTGAGTTCATTTTTTTGCCACGGGATGAAGTGGAATAGAAAATGTTATAAAACCTAAAATTCAACACGCTAGTGGGTGCAAATAAGGGAGCATTTAAGTTGTTGCACCTTTGAGAAAAACGAACACACGATGTACAAGCATTTGCCAGGTTTTGGGGTTACCAATAGAATCCTTTTGGTAGAGGATGATCCCAGTTACGTGCGGCTGGTAGAAATCATGTTAGAAGAAAGCGGCCTCTTGGATTGTGAAATCGTTAATGCTTGTACCCTTTCGGAATGTTTGTTGGCTTTGGAAAGGGAAAATTTTGCCGCTGTCCTTCTCGATTTAAGTTTACCCGATAGTTTTGGTTTTGAAACATTGGATACCGTTCTTGCACGATATCCTAAAAGCAATATTATTGTCCTGACTGGGCGCACGGATAAAGACCTTGGTGTATTAGCGGTCAAGGCGGGTGCTCAGGACTTTCTCGAAAAGGGCGAGTTTGATTACTCGCAACTGGCCAAGTCCCTTCGCTTTTCCATCGAACGTAGCAATATTCTCAGCCGATTGGAAGATGCCCAGCGCATTGGTAAAATAGGCAACTGGGAATGCCGACCTAATGAACAATTCTTTTTTGCCTCTAACGAAGTTTATCGCATTTTTAATTTCGATCCGGCCGATGCCAAGTTTATTAGTAAAGAACTTCACAATCCTGAAAATCCGCTCAATGTGCTGATTGAAATGGAGGAAGAAGCTAAAAATAAGGGATTGGTCAAAAAGGAGAAGCGGGTGGTTTTGTCAAATGGGGTAACCCGGTTCATCTCACTATTGTGCAAAGCTACCGAGACGACTCAGGGGGAGATTCTTTATTCCGGAATTGTCCAGGACATTACGGAACAGAAGCGTGCGGAGGAGTTGCGAAATGCCCGAGACCTGGCACAAGAATCTGCCCGGATCAAAGAACAGGTCATCGCCAATGTAAGTCACGAAATGCGTACGCCCATGAACGCTATTCTGGGCATGACTAATCTGTTGTTGCAGATGGTGAAGAACAAGGAGGAATACCATTATGTCTATTCCATCAAGCAATCTTCAGAGGTCCTACTCGGCATTATCAACGATATTCTCCAGGTTGCTGCTTTTCAAAATAATCAGATTCCACTTAGCAAGAAAAACTTTAACTTGCCAAATCTGCTGCGCGACCTACTGGATGCACTGCGGCCCAAAGCCTTAGAAAAAAAGCTGGAGTTAATGCTTTCCCTGCCATCGGATATTCCAGAGGAAATGATTGGCGATAAGCTGCGACTCAATCAAATTCTTTACAACCTGGTGGGGAATGCCATCAAGTTTACTGACGAAGGGTCGGTGCTGGTTAGGGTAGAAATTCTCAATCAAATCGATCGGAGTATCGAAATTCGGTTTAGTGTGAAGGATACCGGGATTGGAATCCCAAGCTCGAAATTGGATTCCATTTTTGAAACCTTCACTAGGATTTCCCGCAAGGATCGGGTGGCAGAAGGTACGGGATTGGGATTGGCCATTACCAAAAAGCTGGTGGAGCAACAAAATGGTAAGATCAATGTGGTGAGCCAGCCCGGAGGAGGGTCTGTATTTTATTTTGAATTGACCTTTGAATTGCCTTCATCCGTAGATGTTGATACCATTAAAGAAATTACCATTACCAAAAATCCGTACGCACAGCCCTTTGTCGTGTTGATTGTGGAAGACCACAAGATGAATCAGCTGGTCATCCAACGTACCCTCGAAAAACAATGGGAAAATGTACGGGTGGTGGTCACCAGTAATGGGGATGAGGCCATTGAACGACTTGAACAAGAGCACATAGATATTATTCTGATGGATTTGCAAATGCCGATCAGAGACGGTTTTGAAACAACAGAATATATTCGTACAAATATGCCTCCACATATCGCGAGTATTCCTATTTTAGCCATGACGGCCCATCAGATGATCTCGGACCAGGAAAAATTCAGTCGGTTTGGGCTCGACGATTATGTGTTGAAGCCTTTTGATCCAGAGCAGCTCTTTGAAAAAATTGAATACCACCTCGCAAAGAAGGAACTGAAAAATGTATAACCAACACCAGCATATTAAACTGGATTACCTTGAACTGATGGCCGGTGACGACCCCAAAATTCGCCAAACACTTCTCGAACTGCTCCTGTCTGATTTGCGAACGGAGCTTCCCAGAATGCGGGATTTATTCGAGGCAGAAGATTGGGCCGAACTCTACCGGTCTGCTCATAAAATGAAATCTACCTTGGATTATTCAGGAAATGAAGCCATGCAACAAGCCAATCTCAATATTCTCAGTCACTCCGGAGATCAGCACGATCCAGCTGAGGTAGGACGGGCACTGCAACAATTGGAAGCACTTTCCATTGCTGTCTTGGTTGAGTTGGAAGCTATTATTCAATAAATCCCAGCGCCACCCCTCCTTTACGCCGGTTGTTTAGGAACAGAAGGTAATAAAAAAATACAGGTTGGAAAGATGATAGACGCAGTTCCCGATTTTACATTGGTTGCTCAAAAGAGAAATTGCCCAGGTACCGGGATAAGAGCATGTTTAGAGCTTGCTCCTGCTGAAAACCAACATATTAGGAACCTGGCGTTGAGCTAAAATATTCACCTCGGCTCAGCCGAGATGCACTCAAAAATGAGCCTTGCTAGAACCCAAAATCTGCAATTTTCGCTGCTAAAGCACCACCTCCAAACAAGCACAAAAGGGCCTTGTGTGGGAACGTCCAATCACTAAATTATTCTTTATATCTTTGTCGATCAATTCATTCCCCTTTGCACTTGTTATGCTTCGGGTTTTTTTAATACCGAACTGAGACATGAAAATTTTGATTTGTGAAGATGAAGAAATCCTGTTAACCGCGTTGGAACTGAGATTGCGTAAACAGGGATTTGAGATTAAAATTGGAAAGCGTGGCGCTCTTGCGAAAGAAGTCATTCAAGAAGCCCTCCCTGACCTGATTGTGCTTAGTTTGGACAGCCTCCAGCATCCGGTGGATGAATGGTTAAGTGGAGCAGTAACGGAGCAGAAAAAAGGCATTCCTCTGATCCTAATCGGCAATACAGAGGATGGCGAGGAATTGCTCCGTCTTTTAAAGAAAGGGGCCAAAGATTTTATGATCAAACCCTTTAAGCCCGCAGAATTGGTCTTGCGTATCCGCAAGGTTTTGGCAGCGGAATGATATAAGATTTGTTTATAAACAACAGGATATGAAAGGCATTATATTAGCCGGTGGATTAGGTACACGCTTGTATCCACTTACCTTGGCCGTCAGTAAACAACTGATGCCCGTTTACGATAAACCGATGATTTATTACCCGCTTTCTACCTTATTGTCGGCGGGAATTCGGGATATTCTGATCATTTCAACACCGGAAGATCTACCCAATTTTCAAAAATTATTGGGTGATGGGAGCCGCATCGGTTGTCACTTTTCTTATGTGCCGCAGTATGAACCCAACGGCCTGGCACAGGCCTTTGTACTGGGAGAATCCTTCATTGGGGATGATGATGTTGCCCTTATCTTAGGCGATAATATCTTCTACGGCGCCGGATTGCATGAATCGCTGCAGGAAAGTGTGTCTCCTGATGGAGGAGTCGTTTTTGCATATTGGGTAGCCGACCCGGAACGCTACGGGGTGGTCGAATTTGACGAGTCTTTTAAAGCTCTTTCCATAGAGGAGAAACCGACCAAGCCTAAGTCGCACTATGCGGTGCCGGGATTATATTTTTACAATAATTCGGTTATTGATGTTGCCAAAAACCTCAAACCCAGTGCGCGGGGCGAATATGAAATTACCGATGTCAATAAGTACTATTTGCAACAGGGCGAATTGCAGGTAAAGGTATTGGGCCGAGGAGTGGCCTGGCTCGATACGGGTACCCATAAATCGCTGATCCAGGCTGGACAATTTATCGAAGTCATTGAAGACCGACAAGGGCTGAAGATCGGGTGTATCGAAGAAGTGGCCTACCAAATGGGTTTTATCGATGCCGAGCAGTTGGAAAAACTAGGTAACTTTTATCTGAAGAGCGGTTATGGGGAATATTTGTTGAACTTGCTGCGGGAAGAATAGCGGAGGTTTAGTGCATGTTTGGAGGGGGCTGGTGAAAGGGTAATGGCTATGGGAGCACTTGTGCTGCTAAAACCTAATTGGAGCGAATAAAAATGGATGCATGATAAAAATTTTGGGTGGTTTATTGCGGTTAATGCTTTTTGGTGCCTTCATCGTTGTAGGAATTATGGTGGTGCGTACTGTGGGGTTTAGCTCGCGGCAAATTGCCATCGATGCGGTGGAAATGACGCCCTTACCGCCTCAGGCCGTGACTCATCTGGCGGAGGCATTGGCACAACCAACCGTTTCTCAAGATTTCGAAATAGACACCCTTGCCTTTTTGCGATTGGATACTTTTTTGACCACTAGTTATCCGTTGGTAGACTCTTTTTTGGAAGTGCTACCCATTGTGCCTTTTACGAAAGTGCTAAAATGGCCAGGTAAAAATTCAAAACTCATGCCCATTCTGCTCATGGCCCACCAGGATGTGGTACCGGTTGAAGAAGCGACCCGCAATCAGTGGACGGTGGATGCCTTCGCTGGCCAAGTGGGGGAAAATGAGATATGGGGAAGGGGCGCAATAGATGACAAAGGAGCAATTATCGCCATTCTGGAAAGCATCGAACAGCTGTTGGGAGAAGGCTATGTTCCTGAACGAACCATCTATTTGTCATTTGGACATGACGAGGAAACTGGCGGACATCAGGGCGCCCAAAAGGTCGCGGCATATTTTAAAAATAAAGGCATCAAATTTGAATACATTCTAGACGAAGGATTGATGATTTTGGAGCAGGCGCTTCCTGGTTTGGAAAAACCTTTGGCCATGATTGGTATTGCCGAAAAGGGATATCTGACCTTGCGTTTGGAAGCTAAGCTGACCGAAGGAGGCCATTCGTCTATGCCTCCGGGGGAGAGTGTAATCGGTGCTTTAAGCAAAGCTATTAAAAAACTCGAAGAGCGACCATTTCCTGCACATATCGATGGGGCCACCGGTGCTCTTCTTGACTATGTCGGACCAGAATTGCCGCCTTTGACCCGAGCCCTTGTTGCGAATCTTTGGCTGACCGAGAGCATTATTACTCACCAATTGGGCAAAGACCCTTCCTCCAGCGCCATCATTCGAACCACTACAGCGCCAACCATGATCGAGGGAGGTATTAAGGATAATGTGATGCCCACCCGGGCATCTGCGCAAATCAATTTTCGCATCATCCCCGGAGAAACCATTGCATCCGTGACCGATCGGGTGAAAAGGCTGATCGATGATCCGCGCATTGCGATATTGCCGGTAGCGGGAATTGGGCAAGACGAACCTTCGCCGGTTTCAGAGACCAACACCTTCGGGTATCAGGTAATCCAAAAGTCGATCCAGCAAGTATATCCGGAAGTGTTGGTGGCTCCCGCCCTGACCGTGGGACAGACCGATAGTCGGCATTTTAAGGAGCTGAGCGAAAACATCTATCGCTTTCGACCCATTCAACTTAAACGGGAAGACTTAACCCGCATTCACGGGATTAATGAAAAAATATCGCAACAAAATTTGCACCAATCCATTCGCTTCTTTCGACAGTTAATACAAAATAGTTGCCTTTAATGACCGGCTTTTTGCGCAAAGGACAGAGATTCTTTTTTGATCGCCGCGGCCATCAATTCTGGAAATTGATCCGGGGTACAGGCAAAGGCCGGGATATCTAGTGCGGCAAATTGGGAGGCAATTTCTTTGTCGTAAATTGGGGCTCCTTGGTCGCTGAGGGCCAACAAGGTGATGAATTGCACCCCACGCTCCTTGATTCTAGCCACCCGTCGCAATAATTCCATTTTATTTCCCCCTTCATACAAATCGCTGATAAGTACCAGGATAGTATCGCTCGGATTTTCGATGAGTTGTTCGGCGTAAGCCAACCCCCGATTGATGTCGGTGCCGCCACCCAGTTGTGTGGCAAAAAGCACATCCACGGGGTCTCCAAGTTGATCGGTGAGGTCTACCACGGATGTATCAAAAACGACTAAATGAGTACGGATGGAACTTAGTCCCGCCATGATGCAAGCCATTACCCCCGAATAAACCACTGAAGAAGCCATTGACCCGCTTTGGTCTTGCAGCATGATGACATGGCGCAACTTTTGCCCTTTGCGTCCGTAACCGATGAGTCTTTCCGGAATGATGGCATTGATATCCTTTTGGTAATGGCGCAGATTGGCGCGGATGGTTTTGGTCCAATTAATTTCATTGAATTTGGGACGCAAATTGCGCACTGAACGACTCAGGCTGCCCTTGATGGCTTGTTGCAAGGGGGTGGTCAGTCGGCGTTCCAGGTGTTCTACTACTTTGCGCACCACATTACGGGCAGATTCGCGGGTCTTTACCGGTAAGATTTTATTGAGCGAAAGCAAGGTGCCAACGAGGTGTACATCCGGTTCCACAGCTTCTAGCAATTCCGGTTCCAGCAGCATTTGCTCCAGGTGAAGCCGTTCGATGGCATCTTTTTGCATCAGCTGGACCACTGAGGTCGGGAAGTACTTGCGGATATCCCCCAGCCAACGGTTGACATTAGGCGAGGAACTGCCCAATCCCGCTTTTCGGTTGCTATCATACAGCGCCTCCAGTACCCGGTCAATGCCTTTAAGATCTCCTTCAAGTGGCACATCCCCTTCCGGATTGGCTTTGTCACCCAGGATCAGTCGCCATTTTTGAATCCGGTCTTCCAAAAGTTAAAATTTAAGGGCGCGGGCCAGCCAAAGCAGGATAATGGCTCCTGCGGCAGCGGTAATGATGCTGCCGATAAAGCCAGCGGTGGTCGTGATGTTAAGCAAATCAAATAACCAGCCCCCAATGAAGCCCCCAATGATGCCTACTACAATATTGCCCAGGATGCCAAACCCTGAGCCTTTCATGATTTGTCCGCCCAACCAGCCGGCAATGGCACCAATTAATAAGAAGTATAGAATATTCATTTTCTCGTTTGTTTAATGGTAAAATTAAAAAATAACCGTTCTTAGACAAAGTGCGATTGACGCTGAATCACGAGAATTGCCAAAGAACCTCAAATAATAGAACTTATTGGCTGTCCCTTTTCACGCCTTTGTAGGTTAATTCTTTTATTTTAACTGGAAAGAGCAAGGGTTTACCTAAAAAAATTGATCCTTATTTCAGAAACCTACATCTTTGAGTTATCCCCTGAATAACGTGGTCTTTTTACCAAGTTTTTAAAACAATCTACCTTCTATGAATGTGCTAAAACCTCTATTAACATTAGTTCTATTAGCCTCAGCTAATTTCGTGCTCATTGCCGGAGGACTGAAAGGATATGTGGCCGACACCAATGGCAAGAAGCTGGAATACGCCACCATTTTTGTGCAGGAAACCGGAACCGGAACCACCACCAATGTGGAAGGCTATTATGAAATCCGCCTGGCTCCTGGTACATACACGCTCATCTTTCAATACCTGGGCTATGAGACTGTGGTCAAAAAAGTATCTGTAGGTGAACTGATGAAAGATTTTAATGTGGAACTCAGGCAACAGGCCCTCAACCTGGAAACGGTAGAGGTTTACGAAGGTCGGGAAGATCCGGCATATACCGTGATGCGCAAAGCCATTGCCAAGGCCAGCTACCACCGCCAACAGATTGATCGCTACGAGGCACAGGTATATATGAAAGGCTCGGGAAGGCTGAAAAAGTCGCCCTTTTTCCTGCGGGGAACATTGAAGAAGGAGGGCATCGATTCTTCCTTCGCCTTTGTCAGTGAATCGGTGAGTAAGATCGAATACGAACGGCCCGATAAATTTAAGGAAACGGTTATTTCTATTTATACCCAGGGCGAGGACAATTCGACCAGCCCCAATGCGTACATCAACAGTAGTTTTTATCAGCCAGATATTGCCGATGCCATTTCTCCTCTATCACCTAAAGCGTTTGGTTATTACCGCTTTGAGCTTGGCGGCTATTTTGTAGACCGGGGTTATGGGGTCAACAAGATACGAGTCATTCCACGCAGTCGGGGAGAGAATGTTTTTGAGGGGGAAATTTATATTGTAGAGGACCTTTGGAGCATCCATAGTTTGTCATTGAAGACCTACAAATTGGGTATTGAATTCGACATTAATCAAATTTATGCACCGATTGAAGACAAGGCCTGGTTGCCGGTAAGTCATAACTTTGTTGTAGAAGGGAGCGTCTTGGGTTTTGCCTTTGAGTACACTTATCTGGCTACGGTGAGCAATTACAAAATTGAGCTCAACCCTGAATTGGAATCCGATTTTACCGTAGTGGATGAAACCATTGAAAAGGAACTGGCACAACAGTTAAAAGAGCAGAAAAAGGAAGGCAAAAAGAATGCCGAAATCACGGAGAAATTATCTTCAGGCCAAGAGTTGACAAGGAAGGATTTGCGCAAGCTCATGCGAGAATACGAAAAGGAAGAACGCCAGGAGCAGGAAGAACCGGAAGTGGTTATGGAGCGTGAATATACCGTGGATTCTTTGGCTACCAAGCGGGACTCCTCCTATTGGGCTGAAATTCGCCCCATTCCGCTCACCCTTTATGAGGTGAGAGGGTATGCTCGGGAAGATAGTATTGCCAAGGTGGAAGCGGCAAAGGCATCAGGTGACTCATTGGAAGTAGCGATGAATGCAAAGCGGGCCAAGCGCAAGGGCAGAGGCTTTGGGTTTATAGAAGATATCCTGTTTGGGCGCAGTTTCAAACTGGGCGAAAAGCAATACCTGACCTATGATACGCCGCTGTGGCGTACGCGTTTTAATCCGGTAGAAGGGTGGAATACTTACGCAAAATTGACGTATACCAATAACAAGAATGATAATCGCTTTTCTTTAGCGGCTATTCCGCGGTATTCCTTTGCTAGGAATAAAGTTACCGGCATGGGGGAACTGAAATTTCAACATGGCCAAAGACTGAAACGCAATGAGTTATTGGTACAAGGCGGACGTTATATTTTCCAATACAATGAGGGGAATCCGATCAGTTCGCTGGTCAATATGTATGTCAATTTAATTCAGGAACGCAACTATATCAGGCTGTACGAGAAGGATTTTGCGAAAGCAGAATACCAATGGAAGGTCAAAGAAAATTGGAAGGTCATGGTCGGCGGTGAATGGGCTAAAAGGTATACCTTGAGGAATAATACCACTCAGACCTGGTTCAACAAGGACGATCGTGTGTATGCCTCCAATATCCCGGAGAATGCCGAATTTGATTACACTACCTTAAAGGAAACACAGCAGGCCGCCATCCTTACCCTGGGCATTGAGGCCAGACCTTGGCAAAAGTACCGCATCAGCAACGGTAAGAAAATGCCGATAGAACACTCCTCCCCTACTTTGTCGCTCACTTATCGCAAAGGGCTCAAGGATGTATTGGATAGCGAAGTGGACTATGATTTTCTGGATTTTACTTTTAAGCACGCATTTAACGTAGGGGCTCGCGGTAAAATCGATTTTAAGGCCAATGCAGGTGTTTTTCTCAATAATGAAGCCGTGGGATTGATGGATTATAAACACTTTCCTGGCAACCGCGTAGCCCTAGTTATGGCTGACCCTGTGGGTAGTTTCCGATTGTTGGATTACTACCAACACAGTACTATGGATAAATTTGTCTCCCTGCATGTGCATTATCAGTTTCGGAAATTTCTCCTGACACAAATCCCGGAAGTTTGGATGTTGGGACTAAAGGAAAATGTCTTTGTCAATTACTTAGCAACGCCCACTTCTCAAAATTACGTTGAAGTGGGGTATTCGCTGGACAATATTTTCCGGTTTTTACGGCTGGAGGCGGCTGTTTCCTTCCAAAATGGGAAGTACCGAGATTTTGGTTTCTTGATTGGTGTTGCATCTAATTTGGATTGGATTTCATTTGAATAACCGTGTGCGGAGTAATAAAAATATAAATCAATCAACTTTCTGCTTTGTGAGGTCATTTATTTAGCTGAAATTTGCGCTTTAAATTGAAAACATACCCAAAGAAGGTCTGCTTTCTTTGGTAAATGGGAAACAAGGGCTCTTTATCCGGTTTTCCTGTAAAGCCAATAAGCTAATGAGCGATTTCATTAAGCATGAATGCGGAATTGCACTGATCCGCTTACTCAAACCTCTTGATTATTACCATAAAAAGTATGGCACGGCCCTCTACGGCCTCAACAAGCTGCAGCTGCTCATGCAGAAGCAGCGAAACCGGGGCCAAGACGGTGCCGGACTAGCCACCATCAAACTCAATCCACAACCGGGAGAAAAGTACATCAGCCGGAGGCGCAGCAATGCCTCCAACTACCTGGATGATTTGTTTAAGCACGTTTTTAGCAGGTTTGACAAATTGCCGAAGGAACAGTTGAATGACCCAGCGTGGCTAAAAGACAACTTGCCCTATACGGGGGAATTATTGCTGGGGCATTTGCGCTATGGTACCCACGGGGAGAACGTGATTGAAACCTGCCATCCTTTTCTGCGGCAGAACAACTGGATCACACGGAACCTCATTTTAGCGGGGAATTTTAACCTCACCAATGTGGATGAACTCTTCGAGGAATTGCTGGCGTTAGGCCAGTATCCGAAGGAAAAATCGGATACGGTAACGGTTTTGGAAAAGATTGGCCATTTCCTGGACGATGAGGTACAACGCCTGCATACCTGGTATAAACCCGATGGTTATTCCAACGCGGAAATCAATGATTTTATCTTTGAAAATTTGGACATTCAGCGCCTGTTGAAACGGGCCAGCCGCAAATTTGACGGGGGGTATGTGATGGCCGGTTTGATTGGTCATGGCGATGCCTTTGTGATGCGCGATCCATCGGGAATCCGTCCGGCATTTTATTATCAAGACGACGAAGTCGCCGTAGTGGCATCGGAGCGCCCAGCGATTCAAACTACTTTTAATGTACATATTGACAAGGTGAAGGAACTGAAGCCTGGCCATGCCCTGATTGTAAAATGTCACGGTTCGATTGAGGAGTTGCCCTTTATCGATCCGCTAAAGCGGGCCGCTTGTTCTTTTGAACGTATTTATTTCTCCAGAGGGACTGACCGCGATATTTATCTGGAGCGCAAAAAGTTGGGAGAAATGTTGGCCGATACGGTGCTTAAGGCAGTGAATTATGACTTTAGGCACACGGTTTTTTCCTTTATCCCCAATACGGCAGAAACCGCTTTTCTGGGCTTGGTAGAAGGGGTGGAAAAGCGCCTTAATGACTACAAACAGGAGAAAATCCTGAAAATGGGCAAGGACATCAAGCCCAAAAAGCTGGAAAAAATCCTGGCCTTGAAACCAAGGGTCGAAAAGATTGTGGTTAAAGACGCCAAACAGCGGACCTTTATCGCCGATACCACTTCGCGTGGCGCTATGGTTTCGCACGCCTATGACGTGACCTACGGCATTGTGGAAAATGAGGTTGATACGTTGGTGTTGATGGACGATTCCATTGTGCGAGGTACCACCATGCGCGATAGCATCATTCAGATTGTTTCCCGACTACGGCCTAAGAAAATCGTGGTGGTTTCTTCTGCTCCTCAGATCCGTTTTCCGGATTGTTATGGCATCGATATGTCGAAAATGAAGGAATTTGTAGCCTTTCGCGCACTGGTGAAATTGTTGAAAGAAAAGAAAAAAGAGCATCTGTTGCAGGAGGTTTACGAGCGTTGTAAAGCGCAGGAACATCTGCCAAAAGAGGAAATCAAGAACGAAGTTAAACGCTTGTATGATGAGTTTCCGTATGAGAAGGTATCCAAAAAGATTGCCGAAATCATTACGCCAAAGGGGATTAAGCCAAAGGTAGAGGTGATTTACCAAACCATAGAAGGCTTGCAAAAGGCCTGCCCTAAAAACAATGGGGATTGGTATTTTTCCGGTAATTATCCAACCCCAGGCGGCAATCGGGTGATCAATCGGGCCTTTATCAATTTTATGGAAAAGAAAGATCAACGAGCGTATTAGTCTACTGCTGTTCTTTGATCTTTTTTTCGATGGCAGAAGTAGAATAGCCGGGGATAAACGGTAGCGTCTTGACTTCGCCGCCACTAGCGATGACTTCATTTGCACCCACAATGTCGGCAATTTCATAATCCCCTCCCTTTACCAAAATATCCGGTAGCAGGCATTGGATCAATTCCAGCGGAGTGTCTTGAGAAAAGAGCACAACCAAATCCACAAATTCGAGGGCAGCCAGCGTAAATTGGCGCGTGAGCTCATCATTGATGGGCCGATGTTTGCCTTTTAGCCGTTGAACAGATTCTTTGGCATTTAACCCAACCACCAATCGGTTGCCGAGGGCTCTGGCTTCTGCCAAATAATGCAAATGACCGTAGTGCAAGAGGTCAAAACACCCATTGGTAAACACAATGCGTGCGCCATCGGCCTTCCAGGCAGCGACCTGCTGGGCCGCTGCTTCCCATGGTTGAATTTTATCCTCAATTTTTTTAATCATCACGATTATTGGCAAACTTACTCGACCACCGTAACCTTTAACATGTTGGTGCGATGACGACGATGCAATGGCATACTACCCGTGTTCACAATCACATCTCCGGCTTCCACTTTTTCAGCATTTTTCAAAATTTCCACGACATCGCTGATTGTTTCATCGGTTGTGGTAAAGCGGTCGTAGTAATAACAGCGAACCCCCCATACGAGGTTGAGGGTAGCTAGCATATGCATCTGGTCTGAGAATATATAAATTTCCCCTTTCGGGCGATAACTAGACAGCTTAAAGGCGGTATAGCCCGAACTAGTCATACCAATGATGGCCTTTGCATTTATCTCTTCCGAAATCCGGGCCGCATTAAAACAAACGGCATCCGATATAAAGGTCCGCGACTTTGGAGAAGGTTGAGGCCGGATAGCCTTATCGGTGGCAAAATAGTGTCTTTCGGCTTCGTCAATGATGCGATTCATGGCTTCCACCACCTTAACCGGATGTTTGCCAACCGAAGTTTCACCGCTGAGCATTACTGCGTCGGCGCCATCCATTACGGCATTGGCCACGTCGGTAATTTCCGCACGGGTTGGACTCGGATTAGTGATCATACTGTCCATCATTTGAGTTGCCACGATGACCGGGCGCGCCCGCTGGATGCATTTATTGATGATTTCCTTTTGGATGATCGGCATGCGTTCCATGGGGACTTCGATTCCGAGGTCACCCCTAGCAACCATGATTCCATTGGAAGCCTTGATGATCTTATCGATTTTCTCTACTGCTTCGGGCTTTTCAATTTTGGCAATGATCTTGGCTGGGTGGTTTTTGGCTTCAATACGTTTTTGCAGGTCTTTAATATCTTTGGCTGAACGCACAAAAGACAAGGCAATCCAGTTGACCGGCAAGGTGAGGATATACTCCAGATCATGCAAATCCTTTTTGGTCAACGATGGGAGAGAAATGGCTGTATTGGGTAGGTTGACGCCTTTGTTGGACGACAAGGTGCCACCAAATAGGACCTTGAGCTTCACCTTGTCCATCTGGTTGGTTTCCACCACTTCAAGTACCAATTTCCCGTCGTCTACAAGGACCCGCTCTCCCACATTAACGTCCTGTGGAAACTTCTTGTAGCTCATATAAATCTTCTCCATGGTACCAATGCACTCCTCATTGACAAAAGTTAGAATATCGCCCTCTTTAATCTCCAGAGCATTGTCCTTGATTTTGCCTACGCGCAGCTTAGGACCTTGCAAATCGGCTAAAATACCAATGTGTAGGTTATATTTTTCGTTAATGTACGTGATATGATTGATGACTTCCTCATGGTCTTGGTGGGCACCGTGGGAAAAGTTGAGCCTAAAAATATCGACACCAGCCTTAACCAATTCCAAGAGATTGGCGTAAGAACTGGACGCCGGGCCAACCGTGGCTACAATCTTCGTATTTTGATGATCGACAATTTTCATGAGTTCAAACAATTTTATTTAGGTTAAAAGCTTTCTTTGCAAGAATCCATTCTGTGCAAATCTTACTCACAGTTCCTTAAAAAGAAAACTTGCGATTCCACTAAGTGTAATTTTGACAATAATTACTTTGTAAAAGTAGCTTATTTTGAAATGTAAACAAACATGCGGGGCCCTAATTCCGTAAAATATAGCAAAATGTGGGTTCCAAACCAGTACGAAAATCAAAAGATTTAGCCAAAATTTTATTCGGATATAGGTAGATAGTCCTAAATTTATTTTGGACTACACGCCTTTGATACTTGGCAAACAAGGCATTCTTTTGGGGGTCATCCATATTTGTATAATAGCTTTCCGACCTTAGGTTCGGCAAAAAATTGAATAAAAACTTTGGTTATCAAGGGAGTTATCTTTTTCTTTGCACCAATGTTCGTAAACCAATAAAGCGAATTTACTATGTCTAGCATTGCAGAAAAAGTTAAAAAAATCATCATTGAGAAGCTCGGCTCTGACGAATCAGAGGTTACTCCTGAAGCAAGCTTTACCAATGATTTAGGAGCAGACTCCCTTGATACGGTTGAGTTGATCATGGAATTCGAAAAGGAATTTGACATTTCCATTCCTGACGAGCAGGCTGAAAATATTCAGACTGTTGGTCAAGCAATTGATTACTTGGAAAGTCAGGCTAAGGAAGCCTAATTACGTATTCCACACAAATGAAAGATCCACAATTCAGGTAGTTCCTGGCTTGTGGATTTTTGCCTATATTAGCACTATATCAAAAAGGTTAACTTCCCTTAAGATTTATGCTAAACACTGAAGTTGACCTTGGCCAAACACCAGATTATGAAAAGGGTCGTTGTAACAGGTTTGGGTGCACTAACTCCCCTAGGAAACGATATCAAGTCCTATCTATCCGGCTTGCAGAATGGCGTTAGCGGTGCTAACCTTATCACTCATTTTGACGCCAGTCTATTTAAAACTCAATTTGCCTGCGAGTTAAAGGATTTTGATCCTGAAAATCATATGGAGCGCCGTGAAGTGCGCAGGTATGACAATTATTCCATCTATGCCCTCGTGGCAGCAGAGCAAGCTTTTCTAGATTCCGGTCTCGATAGTGACGCGTTGGATCTCGACAAAGCAGGGGTTATTTGGGCATCCGGTATTGGTGGGCTGAGTTCACTGGAAAAAGAAATCGAAGAATTTGCATTGGGTAACGGAACGCCGCGCTACAGCCCGTTTATGATTACCAAAATGATTCCCGACATGGCGGCGGGGCTGATTTCTATTAAGTATGGCTTTCGCGGGGTGAACTTTGCCACGGTTTCTGCTTGTGCTTCTTCTTCTCATGCCATGACTACTGCTTTTGACTACATCCGTTTAGGACGGGCCAATGTCGTGATTTCTGGTGGTTCGGAAGCAAGTGTCACCAAGGCGGGTATTGGTGGGTTCAATGCGATGAAAGCCTTGTCTACCCGCAATGATGATTACAAAACAGCTTCCCGGCCATTTGACAAAGACCGAGATGGATTTGTTTTGGGCGAAGGAGCCGGAGCTATCATTTTGGAAGAGTTGGAACACGCTAAAAAGCGTGGGGCGACCATCTATGCAGAAATTGTAGGCGGCGGGGCTACTGCCGATGCTCACCACATCTCTGCTCCTCATCCCGAAGGATTGGGGGCCGCTAATGTGATGCGGATGGCCCTAGAGGATGCCGGACTTAATACGGAGGATATTGACTACGTCAACGTGCATGGTACGTCCACTCCATTAGGAGATATTGCGGAACTCAAGGCGATTGAAAAAGCCTTTGGAGACCACATCTACAAAATGAACATTAGCTCAACCAAGTCGATGACCGGGCACTTACTGGGAGCGGCCGGAGCTATTGAAGCCATCGCCGGTATTCTTGCGATAAAACATAATTTTGTGCCACCAACGATTAACCATTTCACCGATGATCCGGAGTTGGATGCCAGGCTAAACCTGACGTTCAATGAGGCTCAAGAGCGCAAGGTGAAGGCTATGTTGAGCAATACATTTGGGTTTGGTGGTCACAATTCATCGGTTATATTTAAGGAATTCGAAGACTAATAAAGACTAGTCTTAACTGGAAAACACCAGAAGTGAAAAAAGTGGACACTCGACACGGAGTAAAATTTTGACCTTTTGATCATCAAGGTTTTACCTCGTTAGGTACTGGGGCCTTTTATCTCTGTTCAAGACTTGTTTTAGATAGAGGGCGTCGGTTGTAATTTTCGAAGGCCAAAAAACCTTCCGATAATATATTCCACGTTGTGCTCAAAAGGGCGGTTTGGGAAAATAGTTTTGCCCGAATGTAATGAGTACAATGGCGATCCTTCACTCAATGCCATTCCGGTTGGGGTTAGTATTAGTTTGCGGATTTGTGTATATCATTTGTTGAACCATTCTATGAGAACCAGCGGTCAGTGACGATAACCGTTAAGGATTGATGGTGCGTGTTTGTAATGGTCTGACAATATCCGTTTAACCACAACCTAAGTACCTTGAAATTCTTATTCAGGATTTACAACTATTACTTTTCGCAAGACAAACATTTTGCGCGCCGATTGGCCTCGCTCATTGGATTTATCCCTTCTAATCTGGGTATTTTTAAATTGGCCTTCTCGCACAAGTCTACCATTTCTGAAAAGGCTTACGCCATTACCAACAACGAGCGGCTGGAATATCTGGGCGATGCTGTATTGGGCACCATTGTTGCCGAGTACTTGTTTAAGAAGTACCCCAATGGCAACGAAGGATTTTTAACAAAAATGCGTTCCAAGATCGTCAAGCGGAAATCGCTTAATAAGATCGGAGATCGCATGGGGTTAGATGTATTGCTCAATGAATACAACAACACTCGTCTGAGCCGATCTATGCTTGGCAATGCTGTGGAAGCTCTCGTTGGCGCCATTTACCTCGAACGTGGGTATGGCGGTACCAAGCGGTTTGTGATCAGCAAAATTTTGCGCAATTACGTGAACGTGCACGAGCTGGAAAACTTCGACGACAACTACAAGAGTCAATTGCTGGAGTGGTGTCAGAAAAATGGACAAACGGTTAGTTACAAACTGCTGGCGCGCTACAAGTTTGAGAAGCGCGATCGCTTCAAAGTGGCTGTGTTGGTCAACGGCAAGAAGATGGCCACGGCAGATGACTTCAACAAAAAGAGTGCGGAACAAACTGCTTCCGAAAAGGCTATGCAGGCGCTGGGCATTCACACAGAAGTCGAAGAGGAGGAAAATTAACTTTTATAGCTTGTGGCGGATTGCTGTTTTATAAACCCGGGAAAGCATGTCATGGACCGAGCAAAAGATACAAAATCTCGCGGCCGATGCCCTGACCTTTGATCGGGCACGAGGAATTTTTTTTGGCAATCGCTGGCTATTCCTGCAAGGAAATGAGAAACTCATTTGGGGCGAATATCCCGCTGGCAGCACGCGTGGCACCGGCGCTACTCGCTTGTATCGAACCGCCGTTGATCCCCTCAACGAACGCTTTTATTGCTCCTGTAGCAGCCGCATACAACCCTGCAAACATGCCTTGGCGCTCATGCTGCAACTATTGCGCCGCAACGATAGCTTTTTTGTGACTTATGATCTGCCCGATTGGGTGGAAAAATGGGTTGACCCAAGTGAAAAAGAGGGGGCGGTTCGTAAAATTGCCAAAGAAGAAGCCGCCCGACGCACTGCTCAGCAGGAAAAAAACAAAGACAAACGCTTCCAACAAATGGAAGCAGGTATCAATGAATTGGAGAACTGGTTGGTAGATCTACTCAATCAAGGATTGGCGAGTCTGGCGGTGCAGGGGCCTGACTTTTGGGATGGCTTTGCCGCCCGAATGGTCGATGCTAAATTGGGGGGGATCGGCAAACGCATTCGCCTGTTTAAGGACCTACAAGCAGGGGAAGGTTGGCACGACCAATTGTTGCACGAACTGGCCGATCTTTACCTTTTTGTGCGGGCCTTTCGGCGGATAGATTACCTGCCGCCAGAGCTGCAACAGGATTTACTCACCGTAGCAGGCGTCTCCAAAAAACAAACAGAGGTGCTACAGCAGAAAGGGGTGAAAGACCGCTGGTTGGTCTGCGGAATCACCGAAGGAGTAGAAGAAAAACTCAATTATCGACGTACCTGGTTATTGGGTGAAAAAAGTGGCAAATTTGCTCTGCTCTTGGATTATTCCTGGGGCAATCAGGGCTATGATACCCACTGGCACCAGGGAAATGTGTTGGAAGGAGAGTGTGTGTATTATCCATCAGGCTACCCACAACGAGCCTTGATTCGCGATGTGCAGCTGTCAAAAGCATCCTTTGTAAATCCTCATGCTGTTCCCACGCTTGATGATTTCGGAGATGTCTATGCCCGGGCCCTGGCTGCCAATCCATGGATACGGGTAATGCCCTTGTTCTTGGAAGAGGCAATTCCTCTGTTTCAGGACGGTCAGTTTTACCTGATCGATCAATCGGCCCGACAATTGGGTGTTCATTGTGAGCCATTGATTGGCTGGAAAATGGTGGCACTCGGTGGCGGGCGCCCCATAAGTGTCTTTGGAGAGTGGAATGGGCAACTTTTCCAGCCGCTAGCCGTTTTAACAGAAGAGAAATTGGTCACTTTATAAGTTTTTGTCTACAAAGTTTTATTTGAAGAAGACCATTTATCAATATCTCAAGCCTATTGGTAAACGCATGAAAATTTACGTGCTGCAAAAGACTGGGAAACCACACTCTACGGAATAAATGAAAATAAAAGACTTAACTACTTATCTGGAGCGTATTGCCCCATCCACTTATCAGGAGAGTTATGACAATGCAGGGCTCATCGTTGGAGATCCCGATGCAAAGATAACGGGTGTATTGGTATGCCTTGACTCTATCGAAGCGGTTGTAGAAGAGGCTATTGCCAAAAAATGCAACCTCATCGTCGCTCACCACCCGATCGTCTTTAAAGGATTGAAGCGATTAAATGGTCGGAATTATGTGGAAAGAACGGTGATCAAAGCTATTCAAAATGACATTGCCATTTACGCCATACATACGAACCTAGATAATGTCTATGCACAGGGGGTAAATGCCAAAATAGCGGAAAAATTGGGATTGGAAAATACCCGTATTCTTGCACCAAAAAGCGAGATGAAAAAGCTGTTTACCTTCGTGCCTGCTACGTTAAGTGAAGTCATTCGAAAAGCACTATTTGCTGCTGGAGCAGGGCAGGTCATGCCCCTGCAAGATTTAAGTTTTTCCACGCTTGGTGTAGGTACACAGGATGGTCAGAGTGGGGCCCAAGTGAAACTTGAAGTCGTTTTCCCAAGTGGGGCGCAGCAAATCGTGTTGCAAACGCTGCATGATCAATTTCCCGGGGCCGCTTATGATGTCGTTTCGGTAGAAAATGCGAGTGTGGAAGTGGGGTCAGGAATGATCGGTACATTGAAAAAACCGATTAAAGAGGAGGACTTTCTAAAATTACTCAGGAAAAACATGAAGGCCGAGGTGGTTCGACATACCACACTATTGGGCAAAAAAGTTTCGAAAATTGCCATTTGTGGGGGCGCCGGCAGTTTCCTTTTGCGGCATGCATTAGGACAAAAAGCCGACGTTTTTGTCACTGCCGATTATAAATATCACGAGTTTTTTGATGCAGACAGAAAAATTGTCATTGCCGACATCGGACACTTTGAAAGTGAACAATTTACAATCGATTTACTTTATGAAATTATTTCAAAGAAATTTAGTAATTTTGCGGTCTATTGCACGGAAGTGAAGACTAATCCCGTGCATTATTTTTGTTCTTAGGCAGAACTTATGATTTGTCAAAGAAGGATTTATTAAAAGGTTTTAATATAACAATATAGATAATGGCAGAATTAACTGTAGGAGCTGTCTCTTATACACATCTCCGAGCCCACGAGACGACATCTCA
>CAXHCA010000112.1:0-23034 GCA_964015035.1 uncultured Saprospiraceae bacterium | reverse complement strand
AATTTGGCCCTCTTATTGAATTGGAAAGGTATGCTGCCTACCTACGTTTTGTTGACCTCCCTGACCTCAATAACGACGGCTTCCCCGATGTACTTTATGGAATTAACAGCTTTAGCCCAACCAAAGAAAATCTACTCTGGCGGGCTTCTACAGGTGGCGGAAATTTCGCACCTCCTGCCCTACTTGAAATTGGGGCAAGACAGTTGAGTATCCCCGTGCTTGCTGATTTCGACCAAGATGGATTAAAAGACGTGGTGATTGGCTTGGATGGCAGTGATGCACTGGTTTGGTTGAGAAATGAAGGACAAGGCTTCTCTACGCCACACCTGATTGCCCGTCGGCACAATTACGCCCCAAACAGCATTGAGGTATTCGATTTCAATAATGATGGCTGGCCCGATGTACTTGCGGGCAGTATTCAGGATGGTGCTACAAATTCCTCTTATTTTTGTGTTTATTTAAACAATGGTGATGGCACGTTTAGCGAAACCCCTCCTTTCCAGACAAATTACGTTCCACAGCGTGATTTGCAGATGGTGGACATGGACGCGGATGGCGACCTTGACATGCTTTGGGCAAGTCCCGGTTACAATTTCCTGCCCAATGGGGTGGTCGGTTGGGTGCGGAATAACGGGACCGACTGGGGAGTTCCCATCACGCTGATGAGTGAAGTTGTCTCCGTGCTCGATGTATTGGCTACTGATTTGGATGCAGATGGACAGCTGGATCTGATTATTTGCAAAGGAGATGCCCCGCAATTGAGCAGGATGGAGCACACCAGCAACGGCAATTTCACGGCTCTTCAACCGATTACCAGCGATTTTACCAGCGCCATGTATGCACAAGCAGCCGATATTAATGAAGACGGACACCTGGATTTGATTGCCTCTAATGATTATAATGGTGGCGGAGTTAATAAAATCGCCTGGTGGCGCAATATGGGGAATGGCGTTTTAGGCTCCCAACAAACTATTTACAGCGGCAACCCACCCATAGAAAAGTTTGTAGTGAAGGATTTAGACCTGGATGGCCGGTCTGATATCATCACCTCTTCTTATCTTGATGAACCCATGCTGTTTTTTCAAAAACAAGCAACAGGGACCTTTGCCGCACCGGTGCCGATTGAGGAAGCGCCAAATGCCGTTCGCGGATTCCTAATGGAAGACCTTGACAAAGATGGGGACCTTGACATCATTGGAATTGCCGAAGATGAAGGCTCTGGCGCGATCGATCGACTATTTGTAGCCTATAATTTATACAATAACAAAAGCTTATCCGGCACGGTCTTTTACGACCTCAACGCCAACGGGCTGCGCGATAGTAGCGAACCCGGTGTCAACCGCTTCCCCATCCAGGTAGCACCGGAGGCGCTGGCCGTATTTGCCAGTGAAGATGGACAGTTTGCCATTTATGGTGCCGCCGACACCTATACCATCAGTCCGGAATTGGACAATTGTTGGACCCTTTCTACCACACCCAGTGAGTACGAAGTAGCCTTCGATGGACTCACCGCTATCGATACGCTGGATTTTGGGGTTACGCCCAATTCCGAAGCTATAAAATCCAAGGTTACGTTAACCTCCGCCCCTACCCGCTGTGGGTTTACCGTGCCTTTTTGGCTCAATTATCGCAACGACGGTTGCTGGGCCTTCGACGGAGAACTTTACCTGGTGCAACACGAGCTGGCTACGCTGAGTGAAGCGACTCCTGCTCCAAGTCATACCTCAGGAGACACGTTATTCTGGTCTTTTTCCGATCTTTTTCCGGGACAAAGCCGCTCCGTAGAGCTAAGGATGACCATCGCCGGGGTAGACTTTATTGGATCAGCCATTGAAATTTCCACGGGGATTATCCCTTTTAATGAAGTGGGGCAGCCTTTACCCCCAGAGACTTTTGATTTTTCATCAATCATCAATTGCGCCTATGACCCCAATGACAAACAGGTGTACCCCAACCGATCTGAACAGGCTCCTTTCACCCAAAACTATACCTTATTTGACGAAATCCTTTTGTATACCCTGCGCTTCCAAAATACCGGTACGGACACCGCCTTTAATATCGTGCTTCGCGATCAGCTTTCTCCGGCTCTCGACTGGAGTACCTTCCAGCCGGGTAGCAGCAGCCATGCTTACGAAGCTTCGCTTCATGAAGATGGCCTGGTGGAATTTCACTTTCGCAATATCCTTCTTCCCGACAGCACCACAAATGAGCCGGGAAGCCACGGATTTGTACAATTCGAAATCAAGGCACTGCCAGACCTGGAAGAAGGCACATCAATCGACAATACGGCAGGCATTTATTTCGACTTTAATCCGCCCATCATTACCAATACGATCAACAGTATGATGGTGGAAAACCTCCCTGATTTTACGCCAGCAGCGGCTTTTACCTATACCAGTGAAGAGCTCACTTTCACTTTTACCGATGCGTCCACCAACGAACCGGAATCCTGGCTGTGGACCTTCGGTGACGGCAACACGAGTACTGAACAAAACCCCGTGCATATTTACAATGCTAATGGCACCTACACGGTATGCCTTACAGTCTCCAATATTTGGGGAACTACCCAAATTTGCGAAGACATTACGATTGTGACCACAGGTGCTGACACCCCCAATAGTGCGTCCACGCTCCGGCTTCAGCCCAATCCTACATCCGGCATTGTCTGGATAGAAAAAAGTACTGCATTTGTTCAGGAAGAGATTGTCTTGTATAATGCTGCCGGCAAAGCACTGCGGAGCATGATCTTACAGCAAAAGACCACTCGCTGGGATCTAAGTGACCTTCCGGCAGGGGCGTATTGGATACGTGGCGATCATGGAGAAGTACTGCCGTTGGTGGTGGTCAGGTAGGTTTTGGACGTTTAGACAGAGGAGCGTTTAAGCGGTTGAGACCGTTGAGGCGGAGTAGACGCTAAATCGTCTACTCCGCCCTGGCCTCGTCGACTACAAGTGGCGGCGGTTTAGACCGGTCAACTTCCCTGACTTTGCATGGCCGCTACGGCGAAGCGGGGCGATGAGGACTTTGCTTTGCGCTTCGGCGATCGGGGAAAGTCGATGTTGCAAACATCTCCAGAGCTAGTGAGCGATAATCCTCGATACATATTCGGGGTTGACCCCTTAGAGGATTTTTGATGTTGTTATTTCGGCGTCTCAATATTCGCTACTGCAACCCACTGCTGGTTCCAGTTACCAAAGGGGAATTTGGCGAAAGCCTCCCCGTAACCTCCAGGACCGTCCCAATTGCCATCAGTTCGCGAAGCGTTATATTTCGAATTGCGACCGTGCATCAGGGTATAGCGTACCACATTGCCCTGGTCGTCTTTGGTTACATTGGTTACTACCCCAACGTGGTAAATTTTTCCTTTACCGGCTCCTTTATCATGCTGAAAAACATCCGGATTAGACAGTAGGTCAGCACTGAGGTTAGCATATTTTTCTTCGGTCCGGCCAAAGAACATCACACTGCCCGGGCGGATCAAATTGCGGCTGGCCATGGCGTCTTTTACCATATGCAGGTTGTTGTGCTGGTGATACCAATAAGCGATCTGACGGGTATTTCGATCGGTGGAAAACTCAGGATAGATATACTTTGTTTTATCCCCAAGAATCGATATTCTGCGCTGAATCAGATCCTTCACCTTATGGTAAATACCGGAACAGTCTTGTCCTAGCTCACTCTTATATTCCAGTTTTTGGGCTTCCAGCTCAGAGGCTATATTGTCCAGTACAATGGCCATTCTATCCTCATCCACTTCGTGGCTGGAAAGCGTACCACTGCCGGAAGTAGGCGTTGCAGGCGTTTCGGGTTCATCCACAACGGCCGTTGCCGTATCAGCACCGGTCGAAGTGTCGGTAAGGGAATCCACTTGTGCTGTGGAGTTCTGAGCAGTATCCTCTTCGGTTGAGCTATCTTGAACCAACTCAGATTTTGATTTGTTTGCTGAATCATCAGAAGCATTGTTTTTTTTAGCATTGCCAGAGCATCCCATGACAAAACATAGTACAAACCAGAAAATTAGTGTCTGGATTAGAGGTGTTGTAATCTTTCTCATTTTAAAAACACTTGGGTTTAGAAATCTTTTTTGGAGAAGAAAATAATACCCAAGACGGATCTGGGCATTATGATCATCCTTTCCTCCTGTAAAAAATAGGTTTTAGGTGTCGCCTCATTGCCAAACCAAATGGCGAACAATGATTGCCTCAACAATTTAAGAGAACGAGGTGAAAATCCCCTGTTTGTACTGCTTTATGTTCTGAATGGTCGTTTTGGTGTTCTGAATGGTCATTTTTAGCCCCTTTTCAAGAGTTTGATCACTTCTTTTCGCCGTCCGCGACTGATGGGAATGGCATCGTCTTGTACATAGAGCTGATCGCTTTCCCACTGGCTGACCTGCCGCAAATTGACAGCATAACTGCGGTGGGTTTGCACAAATATGCCTTCCGGCAATTGATCCAACGTTTCACGAAGAGTAGAACGCTGTAATACCTTTTTATCTCCCTTTAGCACGATATGCACATAAATGTGATCGGCGCGCAAATACAGAATATCCTCTACCGGTACTTGATAATACTGCTTGCCATTGTAGAGGCGAATCATCTCCTTTTCCTGCTCCTGCATCTGGTAGCTGTGCATCGCCATTTCGATAGTGGCATACAAGCTGTTTTTTTGAATGGGTTTAGAAAGATATCCTGCCGGGAAAGTGACCTTTGCGCCATTGATACTTTGGCTATCTATTTGTGAAGTCAGGAAAATAAAAGGCGTCACCGTTGGTTCGTCCTGGATAAAGTGAGCTACGTCAATACCGGTTTTCGTTCCGCTCAACTGGATGTCGAGCAGGGTAAGATCAGGTTGCTCATCCCGATACAATTGAATGGCCTCTTCGTAGGAAATAGCCATGCCCACCGTTTCATGCCCTTTTTGCCGCAGATACCGTTGTATGGTATCCGCAATGAGGATTTCGTCCTCAACGATCAAGATGCGATACGAACTCATAGCTCTCTTTCTTGTTCTTTTCTTTGAAGAAAATTTGATACACGGCTCCATCTTCATTATGGGTCTTCAACCGACCCTGTAGTTGTCGAATCATGCTTTTCAGCAAATAGGCCCCTAATCCGCCATTACGCCCTTTCAACATTCCTCGTGAGAATCCCAAACCGTTGTCTTGATAACGTAGGCAGAACCCATCAGCACAAGGCTGTATTTGGATATCGATGATCAAAGGTTGTCCCGGCAAAACCGCATATTTCAAACTGTTGGTCATCAATTCGTTGAGCATAATGCCAATGGGCATCATCGTTTCCAGATTAAAGGGGCGATTGGGTACTTCTAAGGAAAAAACAGGCGCATGATCTTCCGCAGCAAACTGACGGAAATGATCACACAAATGCTGGATGTAATTTTTTAAATTGACCCGGTCCGTACCTTTTCCTTGATACAGTAGCTCGTGAATCGCCGCCATACTGTAGATCCGGTTCGACATGGAGTTGATGCCCTCCAGTGCCCTGGCGTCGGTGATGTCTTCCCGCTGTAAATCCAGCAAACTGATGATGACCTGTAGGTTGTTCTTCACGCGGTGGTGAATTTCCCCCTGCAGCATGATCTCCTGTTCCAGGGACCTGGAGAGCTCTTCATTGGTTTTTTGAATCGTCAGCGCCTGTCGTTTGGTTTTCTGGTTGGCCACTCGCAATTTCCAATACAAGTAAGCCAATACGGCTGTAAAAATCAGTGTAAGCCCTATCAGGAATAATAGGCCATTTTGTCGAGCCTTTTCGTACTGAAGCAATTGCCCCTGCTCTTTGATCTTTTGGGTCTTTTTTTCATCGTAGTAGCGGGCTTCAACGGCGACTACTTCATCTAGATTGGATTGTTGTAGCCTTTTTAACTCCAGCTTATGAAAGGCTTTTAAATGATACAGAGTAGAATCCAGTCCCCCCATTGCTTCGAAAGCGGCTGTTCTTCCCTTGTGGTAATAAGACATTACTATTGTGGAATCATAGCCATTACTGATGGCTCTTCGTCCGACTATCAAAAATGAATCATTGTAGCTCAGGGCAAGATCGACGTGCCCATTCCGGAGGTGCAATTTTGAAAGGTTGCCTAAAATAAAACCATAGCCACAAAAATTCTGGTTGGCCTTAAAAAGGTTGCCCGCCCGCATATAGTGCGAGGCACTTTCTTCATAACGATCTTTTTTTGCCAGGAGCATGCCCATCAGTAGGTGTCCGGTCCCTTCATGGTCGCGTTGGCCCAACCCGGGGGCTGTTCGAATCACTTCCCGAGCATAATACAATGCAGAATCCTGATCACTAAAGATGCGGTGATAGGAAGACCACCTAATGCAAAGGCGCGGATAGATGGAGTCCAGTGCTTCTGTTTCTACGATGTGGCCTGCCAGGTTGAGGCTTTGCAAGCAACGGTACGGTCGATCCATTTTTTCGTGGAGCCTAGCCAGGGAAAGATGGGCATTGGCATACACCGCCCATTGGTGTTGCTTTCGACTATCTTCAACCACCGAAAGTAGTTTTTGAATCGCCGTTTCATCTTGCTCATCTTTTTCCAGGACCTCTGCCTGCCGTAGTCGCACCTTTAATCCAAGAGGAGAATCTAAAGTGCCGGCTGCCGACAATTGCTCAATCAGGCCGGTAAAGATCAGATTGGCACTGTCATTGCTAAACGCATTGAGATAATCCATTGCTCGGGCATAATCCTGATGCATATCGACACAAGAATACTGAGCCTGAGAGGGAGTCTGCCCGACGGTAATGCACAAGCAGACCACTACTAATAAATTTGGGGCACTTCTAGTAGGCATACTGGGGTGTTTTGTGTTTATCTATATGATTGAAAGCCAATAATCAGTACATGTTTGGAGGTGGTGCTTTAGCAGCGAAAATTGCAGACTGAATGATTACCTCCAAACATGCACTCAGCTTTCAATCATATATTCAAATGCTATAAGTTTGATTTCCAAATAAGATCAGTACGCTAGTTCAAAGAGGTCGACGTCTTCTATTATTTCTCGTCGGTCGTTGGGTTCTGACAGGTAAAAGAGAGGATTATGAAATTGTTGGAATTTTAAATGGTTGTTTGGGGGTCAAAATTTTAGTCGCCAAATAAGCACTAACGCCAGCCAGCCTCACGTAAGACTTCCAGCGGCCGCTTGCCAAATTCTTGCTCAAACTGGCTGATAAAATAGCTCGTATTGGTATACCCGATTGCTTCGGAGGTCTCCTTAACGGTTTTGTAAGTCCCTTTTTCCAAATACTTCCGGGCCAGTTTCAAACGGAACTGACGGATGTATTTTTGTGGGGACAAACCCGTTAGCTGCCGGATTTTGCGAAATAGCTGTCGCTCACTGATTTCAATTTCCGTCGCTAGTTTTTCATTGCACAATTGACCATTCTCCAGTTGTTTATGGACCAATTGATCAAATCGAAGGAGCCATTTTTCTTGTGCAGGCATAAAATCGTTAATTAGGGGGTATTTGACAAATTCCACATCTGGAAGTCTATCGAAATTTGTCTCATGTTCTAAAGATGCCAAAAATACTTGGTTCCCGCCAAGGACAATTTTAGGCCATTACCACAACTTAAAACAGCAATTTATAATATAAAACACTGATAAACAATCAATTAACAGCCAAAATAAACACAAATAAGGGTTGTATTTTTTCTATTACATCCACAAAATAGCGCTTTTGCGTAACGCAGGATCATCAAAAAAGAGCCGTTTACAGCCAATTATTAAAAGATGCTATGTTAAAAAGCAAGTAATTTCTTTGAAAAATTGTAAATGAGCACCTCCGTAGGAGGTTATTCTTTTTAGAGAATGATCATCCAGGGTAGGCAGGATCTGTATCCTGTCTACAAATTTTATGTTGGCTATTTTTTGAGCAAAATTCGGGTCATAAGGCTGATTTTTCTTGTAAAGTGTGAAAACCAGGATTAAGAGTTTTCGTTGAACAGCCACATATCCCTTCATTTTGATTTTTGTACGATCAAAGACTCGTTCATACAGTGCTTGCTTAGAGGTCGGATTTGCTGGCGAAAAGCATCATTTTTGACGAAAAAACAGCCGAAGTGAGGTTCCAAAATCCCGGTTTTACCGGGACTGAATAGCTTGCCCGAATATACTTCAGGGACTACCTCCAAACATGCACTCAACCCAAAAAGTGTTGTTTTTCAGCCCAAAGGTTGACCTCCAAACATGCTCTGAAATAAGAAACCGGGAAGAGACTGGCCCCTCCCGGTTCTTGTATATGAGGAATTTCAAATCTAATCCTGTTTCATCACTTTGGCGGAATACACCGCTTCCTCGGTGGCAATACGTAGTAAGTATACTCCTGCCGGTAAATTAGACAGGTTCACGGTATTACCGGGCTGCAGTTGGCTGCTTACCAGACGGCCCGTGTTGTCGAGTACATCTACCTGCTCCGCTACTACGTTTTGCAGATAAACCTGATCGGTAGTGGGGTTCGGGTAAATTGCGATATCGGTATGTTCAATAGAAGTCACGCTGCTGGGAGTCAGGTTGGTCACCTCAATACAAAATTCACCTTCTGCACTGTAATCGGCGCCGGTCCAACCATCGATCATCACCAGGTAGGTTACGCCGGCTTCGGTCATCAGTTCTACATTGGCATTGTAGATATTGTTGGCAAAGTCTTCATCTTCACTACATGCTACTGCCGTTGGAGTGGCACAATCACCGGAATAGATGGCTATTTGGGTATCGCCATTGGTCAGGTAATTGGTGGCTGTACACTCCACCGTCTTGATCTGGTAGGTGTTGCCGTCACCGATGAAAGTGTACCAGGTAGTACGCTCCAAGGTGCCATCGTCAAAACATTCGTATCCTGTGGCAGGGTCACTATCGCTGTTGTATCCGGTATTGTCAAAAAGGGCTGAGGTTTGTGGTTCGTTGGGTGTCTGACCAAACAATGCGCTGATGTCATTGGCACCGGAACAGGCATTATCAGGGGGCAGGGTTTGTGTCACGGTAATCTCTCCGGTAGCGGAGGCGGTACAGCCGTTGCCATCCGTATAGGTATAGGTAATCGTGTGTGTACCCGCGCCAGCTGCCGCCGGGTCAAAATTGCCATCCGTTACGCCGGGGCCGCTGTAAGTGCCACCTGCGGGCATACCACCGGTCAGCATTACCGCAGCATCGCCAGCATCAAATGGGCCGGGAGCGGTGAAGGTAACTGTAGGCAGAGCCGCAACCGTAATGGTCGTGGTGGCGGTACTTTCACCACAAACAGTACCAGTATTATAGGTGTAGGTAAGTGTGGTAGCGCCCACTCCAACTGCTGCCGGGTCAAAAGTAAAAGTCATACCGTTGCCGTCATCGGTAATGCCGGTACCGCTGTACACCCCACCTGCCGGACTACCACCGGTCAGGCCGGTCTGAACGCCGGCATCGGCACAATAAGTACTTGTTTCCAAAGCAATCATAGCGGGTTGTCCCAATAGCTCACTGGGCACAAAGGCAAAACAAACCGGCTCGTCAAGGCAGCCTCCTACCGCACGAACGTAGAATGTTTCATTGATTAAGTCAAAATAATCTCCCGTAACTTGTGAGCCCACAGCATAAACATCTGCAAAGTTACTCTCACATAGTTCGTCCAAAAATAACCACTGCCAGGTGGTTGCTCCATTGAGTTCGCCATCCACTTCCAGGGTAACAACGCCACTCACTCCATTTCCACAATCTACCAGCGTAACCCCATTGATCACGGGAGCTTCACACCCCACTACGATATCACCGGTAGCAGAAGCCGTACAGCCGTTGCCATCTGTATAGGTATAGGTAATCGTGTGTGTTCCTCCTCCCGCTGCCGCCGGGTCAAAATTGCCATCCGCTACGCCGGGGCCGCTGTAGGTACCGCCTGCGGGCATACCACCGGTCAGCATTACCGCAGCGTCGTCTGCATCAAATGGGCCGGGAGCGGTGAAGGTAACTGTAGGCAGAGCCGCAACCGTAATGGTCGTGGTGGCGGTACTTTCACCACAAACAGTACCAGTATTATAGGTGTAGGTAAGTGTGGTAGCGCCCACTCCAACTGCTGCCGGGTCAAAAGTAAAAGTCATACCGTTGCCGTCATCGGTAATGCCGGTACCGCTGTACACCCCACCTGCCGGACTACCACCGGTCAGGCCGGTCTGAACGCCGGCATCGGCACAATAAGTACTTGTTTCCAAAGCAATCATAGCGGGTTGTCCCAATAGCTCACTGGGCACAAAGGCAAAACAAACCGGCTCGTCAAGGCAGCCTCCTACCGCACGAACATAGAATGTTTCGTCGATAAAATCCAGGTAGAATCCAGTGACCTGAGCGGTTGTAAAGATAATGGGAATATCATTTCCATCACAGGGGAAATTACTAGGATTGACATTTGTCCATTCCCAACCCGCAGCTCCATTTAGTTCGCCATTTACCTCCAAAGTGACCTGCCCAGTCAATCCACCACTACAATCTACGATTGTTACCCCATTGATCACAGGCAAGTCACATGCCTGTAGTCCATCCGGTAAATCCTCCGGGTAGTTGATCCCATCATCATCACAGCAGGCACCAAATCCAATGTCGTCTTCGGTGATCCAATTGTCGAGATTGGTAATATAGGCCAGACAATCTTCCCGGTTGTCACAATCCACATCACCGGATAAAACTGCCACATCGGCATCCGCGTCTACAGAGGTAAGGTCCACTACGAACCCATTTAATTCGGCGGGAATCACGTTGACTCCATTGGACGTATCAGTAAAAAATGCGGCCAGCCAAACCGTAGGCATGTGCACACTGCCCAGGTAGGCGTAGAGGTCCTGATTGGAGCTACTCAATGCCCAAGAGCCGGTAGCACTGACCGTGACAAACTGGGCGGTACCTACGCTGGCCGTAATTGGCGCGCAGCCGTCCACTTCCTCGTGGGTAATGACATTCACAATCGTACCAGCAGGAGTCACTGCGGTATTGCTCCAGCTCACATCCCCTTCCTCTTCTACAAAGGCCGTTCCATTATAAACATCTTCGGAAAAATAAATGGTAGTATTGGCGGGAATGTCCACCAGGGCCGCAAAGGCAAAAGCGTCTTCACAATTGGCATCGGGGTTTTCGTTTTCGTCGGGCAATCCATTGCCGTCACCGGCAAAGCCGACAAACATGATATCGCCGGGATTTAGCTGCGCCTGTAGTGGCTGCCAGCCAAACAGAAGACAAATTACAAATAGAATAAAAGTAGAATTTCGGAGCATAATTAGTGGGTTGTTAAGAGATGTTTAAAATGAATTATTTTAGTTCATGTTTGGAGGTAGTCCCCGAAGTAGGTTCGGGGACTACCTCCAAACATGCATTAAGGGGGAAAACAAATTCGAACATTAAATCATGTTAAAATTTTATATTCCAAAGATGCAATAAATGCTTCTATCCCGCCAAAGACAATTTCAGGGCTTTACCACAAAAAAAAATTCAAAAAAACAACCTTAAGAATAGCCATTATTCATTCTATATCATACTTTTATACTTCCAAACACAAACACAAAAATGAGCAGTCCTTTTGCTTCAAAATTTGTACGTTTACTCAAGACTTTCGACGAATCGACCCTCAAGTCGTTCGAAATTTGGTTAAAATCCCCCTGGTGCAACTCCAATAAAAACCTCATCAGGTTATTGCAACAACTCAAGAAATACTACCCCAATTTTGCAAAGCGCCCCCTCACCAAAGAGAAGCTTTTTAATAAAATATTGCCCGAGGGTAAATACAGCACGCGCCGGATGAACAACCTGCTGTCAGAAGCTTATCAGGCAGCGGAAAAATTTCTCTATTTCCACCATTTTTCAACTCACACCAGCTTGCAAACGGATCTGCTAACCAGAGAGTGGCAAGCCCGTCAGCTTAACGATTGGTTCTTCCGTGATATTCAGCAAGGGATTGAGCGGCTCGAAGCTCTTCCTGTGAAAACATGGGAAGCCCATTTGACGTTATTGCGGCATTACCGTAAGGTTTATCACTATCCCGACCAAAATATTCGGTTGCAGCAAGGATTGACCCCTCTTCTTAAAATAGAGGAACATCTCGATTTGAGTTACCTACTGGAAAAGGCCGCCATTATCAATGAGAAAATTTTCCGCAATCGACTCATTAAGAATGAGCAGCACGACGTAAAGCTGGATCTGGAAGTATGGCAGATGGCCAGCCGCGATTATCAACACCCAGCCCTTGAATTGTACCGCATGCGGTTTGATTATACTCCGGAAAACATGTTGACTCAATATCAAGAGATAAAAAAATATTTTACCAGCAAGTTGGGGCAATTAAACGAAAAGGAGCAAAAAACACACCTTTTATCCCTGCTCAACGACAGCACATTGCTCATCAAGCAAGGATTGATTGATATCACCCAAATGCTCCCACTTTATCAGCTCGGCCTGAGTACCGGAGTGCTCATCAACCAGGGTAGAATTTCCCTCAGCACTTATACCACCATTGTAGTGGCCAGTAATACAAAAGGAAGTTTTGACTTTACCGTGCAATTTATTCAGGAATATTCCGATCTCCTCAAAAAGAATATTCGGGAGGATAGTATAAACTGGGCCTGGGCCCACACTGCTTATTGGAAAAAGGATTTGAATACCAGCCTGACTATTTTGCTCCACACCGACTTTAAAGCGACCTACTTTCAATATATTTGTCGCGTGCTCAATACCCAAGTGTATTTCGATCTATATCTCGATGATGATTCCTATCAAATGTATCTTTTCAATTACTTCGACACCTTTGAAAAATGGCTAACTCGGGAAAAAAAGTGGAGCGAAAGCCAAAAGCAGGGATTCCTCACTTTTGTGCAAAAGACACGTCAACTTGCCCGTTATTACAGCGAAGTAGAATTCAGTACCAGTAAAGTGGAAACATTTCTGGATAATATCACCAATATTCAGGCGCTGAATTGGTTGGAGAAAAAAAAAGAAGAAGTATTGCAGTTGAGAACCAAGCAACACCGAAGTAGAAATGAAGTATAAGAATTGTCCCCATTCTACTCCGGCAGTTACAATTCCTAGTTCGAGACTAGTTAATAACGACATCTTCCACTACAATCTGCTGTGAATCAGATAATTCCAGTCCACTCATTTGCTGAACACCCACAGTAAAATGGAGCTCAATTGCCCTATTATAACCTTGGTAGCTACTTACGAGAAAGGATAAACTGGAATGATGGCCATGCCCCTCGATGAAGTCCAACAGTTGGCTACTGGCAGGTTGGGTATTCGTGAAATCAAAATCGCTGCCAAAGGTGACAGAATAGATACCGGTATTGGGGTCAATGGATTCGCTGACTACTTGTAATTGTACGGTTGTGTCGCCCTCTAACTGGGTCGTTTCGGGTTTCGTATCGTCACGCGCTTTAACTTGTTTCGGATACTGACTTTCTGTTGATTTCATAGTAGTCGCCATGTTTTCGGTAAAAAAAGGAGACTCTTTTGTGCAGGATGACAATAAAATAATGGTTGTCAATAAGGCAATAGCATGTGTAGCTCTCATGGTGTAAGAAAGTTTTCTCGCGCTCCGCTTTAGCGAGCGGCTGCCGCTTGGTTAATGGATAATGTTTTGAAGACAAAAGCCAGTCAGGTGCAGCGAGTGCAACTCATTACATCACTTTTATGGCTTTTAATAGAAAAGGGTATATTCTGCATAAGTACACCATCAAATTACCAGCAAGCCGGAAAAGTGACCGGGAGAAGAGTGATTTTTTTAATAATTTTTCCCTACTATCAACCTAAAAATCTGATTATCAATCATTTAATATCAATCAAAACAATCAAAAAACAGCTCTACTATTGGCAGCAATTTTACAGATTAGGCAGCATTTTTTATCTTTGAGCATTCCCACACGATAAGGACGACCCAGGAACTTAAGTGGAAACTGATTTCTAACCTCAACTAATGTCCAGATGTCTAAACCACAGTTTTTGGCCACGATCATTCTGTTGTGCTGCGGGCTTGTTCAACTATCCGCCCAGCAGTATTCTTCGAAATGGAAACTAAAGACCTACTTTTTTGATAGTGATGTTTATCGGGAGGCACACCAACTATACCTCACCGGCAAAATTGCAGAAAGCAGACACGTGTATCTACAAGCCATCGAGCAGTTTGAACAACAGCAGAACTGGGAGGCTTATTTCGTAGCAACCAAAAAACTAATGTTGACCTATTCCACACCGGAAGAATATGAACAAGGAATCGAAATAGGCACAAATACCCTGAAAAAATTCAAGCATGACAAAGGAGAAGCAAGTCATTTCTGCGTACACATTTACGATGGGATAGCAGGCATTTATAGAAAATTAAAGAGGTGGGACGATGCCATAGCCAAAAGTTATAAAGGACTCCAATTTCTCAATCAGCACAATAATAAAACCAGCGATTGGGAATATGTGATGCTATACCATAGGATAGCATCAGTTTATCAAAAGAGTGATGACCTGGAAAACACCAATAAATACCTTTCCCTGGCTGAAAAAATAATATTAAACAGAGATGAGACAGAAGCACACCCCTTGAAGGCGCTTACTTTGGAAAGCCTAAGTAGTATAAATCGCCATAGGGGAAATATTAACAGGGCAATGGCCTATGCTATCAAAGCCCTTGATGCCGCCATTGCTATCTATGGCAATGAAGCATTCGAACTGGCAAATTATTATTATCAATTAGGATCCACGCTAAGCGCCTTAGGTGAGCTTGAACAAAGTACAGAGTATTTCAAGAAAGGCATTTCTCTCTTGGAAAAAGAAAGGAGTGATGAGTTTATTTTGTACAAATCCGATTATGATCTTCCATACCTATATGGAAGAATATCTGACAACTACGTCGAGTTAGCACAGCCAGATAAAGCACTTTATTTTCTTAAAAAGAGCTTGGAGGCAATGTCCGATCAACTTAAAAATAATCCAGAGAAAATTTACACCCTGAGAAACATCGGGGTAGTTTATATCATAAAGGGTGAACTTGAAAAGGCAATGACTTATTCAAAGGCAGCAGATAGCCTTTGGTACGCAGCAAAATTTGAGCTACAAAAGGATAGATATTTCTACCGCTTTGGCAAACATATCCAGTGGAATTTCGCTGCCATTTGGCAGGCAAGAGGAGACTATGAAAAAGTTAAATCCTACTACTATAAGTTTTTGAAACTCTCCGAAAACGATGCCAATAAAAATGAAAACACAGAAGTTTTATTGGACTTAGCAAGCTTATACATTCAAGAACAAAAACTGGACTCTGCGCTGTACTTCAATCAATTGGCATTGATCACTTCCACCAATCCTTCCTCCAGTGTTTTAATTGATACGCTTGACTACGATTACATCCCAGAGGTAAACACACTCTCTGGAGACTTTTACCTTTATTCTATTTTAGTTCAAAGAGCCAGAATTTTTGCCGCCTCTATTTCAAAAGTGAATGATGCTTCACTCCAAAGCCATTTACAGGATAAAGCATTGGCGTATATCAAACTTGGAGATCAATTCCACCAGGAAAATCTCAAAAAAATGAATGTACAACTGAGAAAACAAAGCCAAGCACTGGCCGGATTTTCTCTCTCTAACTATCAACAGGGTTTGTCTTTGGCGCATCAATTCTATCACACTACTAATGATCCGTACCTCCTCCACGAAGGCTTCAGCTATACCCAGAAAATGAAAGCACAACAACTTTGGCTCACCTTGCTAAACAGTGAAGCTTCCAGCTTTGGCAATGTTCCTGCATCCCTTCTGGAACAGGAACAAGAGCTATTGTCCAATATTCAATATTACGAGAAACAGATATTAAAAGCTAGAAAGCATAGTGATACGGCGGCCATTGCACACTATGAAAATGACTACCTCTTTAACCATCAGGTTGCCTATCAAAAACTGGTTCAAAAGATGGAAATCAATTACCCCGACTACTACAGCTCCAAATACAACTTTATACCCGAAACCGAAGCCAGTCTGCAACAACTGCTTAATGAGGATGAACTACTAATCGAATACGTACTGACCGATACTGCTCTTTTTATCTTTACGCTTGCGCAAAATGAGCCGCTGCAACTCATTAAAATTCCACTGTCCCCCCAAATGGCTGAACAGATTCAGGGTTTTCACCAGCTATTACAAAAATCTTCCTGGATGCGCCGTTCCAATCGGGAAAAATTCATCAAAGCAAGTCATGCGCTGTACCAACAGTTTTTACAGCCCATCGAAAAACAAATCGCACAACATCAGCGACTCATTATCATCGGTGATGGGATGACCAACTATATTCCTTTTGAAACGCTACTCGCTTCGGACGAAATCAGCCCTTTCAAAGAGCTGGACTACCTCATCCGTCAGCACGAAGTCTCCTATCATTACTCGGCTTCCTTATTTGCGAAAGCCCGTAAAAGAAAAACAGCTAAAAACCACGGCATCTACGCCTTTGCCCCGGTTTACGAATCTACGGAAATCGAACCTGACGACACTGCTATAGTCCTGGAAGATGACTATGCTCAACTGCGTGCCTACCGCGAAGATGGCACTTTTGCGCCCCTGCCCGAATCAGAAAAAGAAGTGCAGGAAATCATTCAACTTTTCACCCAAAAAGGCATCGATGGCAATCACCTGGCCCTCAGAACAGCCGCCCATGAAGCAGCGCTAAAAACCGAATTGGAAAAGCCCTATCAATTCATCCACATTGCCGGACACAGTTTTTCGGATGTGGAGCATCCCAAATTTTCCGGCATTGCCTGTTATGAAGAAACATTCCAGGATTCCACCGCCCAAACCGAGGATGGGGTCCTGTATACCGGTGAAATCTATAACATCAGCAGTCAGACCGACCTGGTCACCCTCAGCAGTTGCGAAAGCGGCTATGGCCAATTGGACCGTTCTGAAGGTTTATTGGGCCTCAACCGGGCCTTTATCTATGCCGGTACGCCCAATGTGATCTTTTCTTTATGGAAAGTGTATGATAAGGTCAATGCCAAATTGATGGTCGATTTTTATGAGGCGGTTCTTAGCGGAAAATCCTACGCCACCAGCTTGCGACAAGCAAAATTGAAGTTGCTTGACCAGGAAATTACGGCAGCTCCTCATTTTTGGGGGCCCTACTTACTGATTGGAAGGTGAGAGCATGTTTGGACGCGGAGATAGTAGAGGAGGCGGTGTAGCGTGTAGTCCCACTTACGCCAGAGGTTAATTTCTGTCGCCGTACCGCGGCTCGCCAATCAACCACCTCAACCTCATAAACCATGTTCTACAATCTCATACCTGTTTAGAACACGTACCCTCCAAATTACCGGACTTCAAATTTCCCAACAAAATAAATTTGCTCCTCTGAAAAATCTTCAATGAGGTAGTAATATAAGCCGGGGGAAAGCATCATCTGTTTTTGAAAATCAATCTGGTAAGTATCCGTTGCCGTTGATTGCAAAATCAAATCATGGGTGGCAGATGGACTAAACTCCTCGAAGGCCTCTGGTTTATTGGAGAAGATGTGCAACTTAAATTGTTGTTTTGATAAATCAGCAGTGGTTTTCAGATTACCTGAAAAACGGAAAGTAAAGGCCTCACTGGCCGTTTTGGTAACGTTCTTTTGTAGTTGGGTCTCCGTCCATTCATAATCGTCACTGCGCAGGTTGTTGTCCATCAAAAATTCGAGTGAAGGATTGGGCTCAAAATTGGCTGCAATTACCCGATTGGGGCTCGATGGTTTTTCTGTTTTTGAAGGCAGCGAGGGTTCCTGTTGTTGCTGTTCCTCCAGCCCTTCTGTTTTCGGTATAGCCTCCTCTATTTCTGTTTCCTCCGTCGATTCATCCCTGGCTTCTTCCTGGCTGTCCATAATAATCTTCCTGGGAATGTTGCCTGACGAAGGCTGGTCTTGCAAAGGAGATTTCAGCAACCACCAACCGGCAAACAATACCACCGGGATCAAAAGCCACAACCACTTTATAGAAAGCGATCTTCCCGATCCGAGTGGCTCCTCCTGCACCTGATTGCTGAGTAGTTGCAGGCTTGCTCTTAATTTATTTTCCATAGAATCCGCCAGCAATTCTTCCATATCGGCATGTAAAGCCACTTCCTGAGCCAAAGCCTCGTCCGCATTCATCATCTGCTCAAAAGCGATTCGTTCCTGCTCGCTCAATCCACCAGCCAGGTAATCCTGAATTTTCCCATAAATTTCTTCATTCAATGCCATGAGCTTATGATTCGATGATGTAGTGGTATTCCGGGTCGCTTTTTATTAGTTCGGCCAGACTAATTTTACATTTGTACTTCTTGCGCTTGGCATAATCCTCTGAATACCCCATCACTTCGGCAATTTCTTTACTGGATCGTTTATCAAAAAGCATTTTTAATACTTTCTGACATTCTTCTGCCAATTGTTTGAATTTTTTATTGAATAAGGCCCACTTTCTCGATTTGAGAAAAGCCTCATCATAGTCGTCTTCAAAACCAAATACCTCTTCATGCTCAAAAGGAACCTCTTTTAAGCTTCTTCTTTTTATTTTTTTTAACCACATGCGTTTACAAACGATAAAAAGAAAAACGTGGAAGGGAGTAGTTAATACCAAATTATTGCAGACTACCTTTTTGTAAATAGCCAGAATCCCCTCCTGAAAAACGTCCTTTGCATCATCTAGTGTTCCCGAATTTTGCTTCACGTACTTAACGACCTCTGGCAACGACTCCTTATAAATTTCCTGTAGAACCAAATAGTCATTTTCCGCAATGCCTTTTAAATATCGAACATTTGTCGATTCATCCATAGTTAGTTTCTCTGGAGCAGATTAAGTTAGTGCATGTAAAGATAAAAAGAGTTCGACAAGATGCCTAAACTAATGAGAGAAGGTTGGTTTCTGGAAAGCATTAAGCATAAATCCCGGGGAGCCTAATCAGGTCAGGAAGAGCGGATTGCCACCGCTTCCTAACCAAATCAGCTACAGGAATGATTTTTGGGAAAGTGCTCCTTCCCGCCGTCAATTTCTAGTTGCCAACCCGCTGCCGTTCCTCTTCTGACCCCGTGGCACGCTTACGCTGGCCTTTCATCTTACGGTTACCAAAGCTACGAGAATAGGAAATTTTAACGGTGGGTTGCGCAAATTGAAGATCCCCCTCAAAATGCTGCTCCAGCCCCGGCACATCCGATGAAAATCGGAATAAGAGGGTATTAAAAATATTGTCGTAGCCTAACCGCAATGTGCCGCCGTGTTCCCCGATTTTCTTCTGCAACCCGGCATTTACTGCGCCAAAAGGCTCGACTTTAAAGGCTCCAAATAAAGAACCTGAATTAAAGAATCCATTGATTTCCAGCGTGAGTTTTTTGGGCAGGGTAAAGGTCTGTGAAGAGAACAAATTGACACTCTTCAAATTCACCTTTTCCAGCACCTCACCCTGATACACGCCTACTTGCTCCCAGTTTGCGGAAACATTGACATACATATTCCACCACTTGGCCGGACTAAACGGGACGGAAGCAGTAAAAGAGGCAATATCTTTATACTTGAGGTTTTCGGCAAAGATCAGTTGTTGATTGGTACCGGCAATGACCATACTTTGAAACCGTGCAATCGTACTGTCTTCCCGGCTGTATTGCACAGAAAACAAAAGTGACTTATGCTGGTAATCCAACTTTACCGTATTGGAAAAGGCCGGCTGTAAGGCTGGGTTGCCGGAGAAAAAGGTTGTCGGGTCCATAAAAATGATAAATGGCGCCATGTCGTTGAAAGTGGGCCGGGTAATTCGGCGGCTGTAGGAAAAATTCAGAGTCTGTTGTTCATTGATCTGCCTGGAGAGGAAAAAACTCGGAAAGAATTTACCATACTGGCGGTCCACAATATTTTCATTCCCCTGCGCATCAAGGTTGGAATCCGTATATTCATAACGCAAGCCTACCTTCATTGTCGTCTTTTTATCCCACGACCAGTCCAGGTCAGCATAGCCCGCCAATATTTTTTCGTGAAGCTCGTATTTATTGGTCAAATCGGGATCGGCCTCCCAATTTTGTGTCATCCACTTTTCCACTGCTACCTCATTAGTAAAACTGGAAAGCGTGCCTTTTAATCCCATCGTCATTTTGACCTTTTCCCCCATTGGGCGGCTATAATCCAATTTACCCACAGCAATCTTAATGGGGGTCAATTTCCGGCTACGGGTGCTTTCTTCAAAATCCACATTGCCTTCGCCATCGAAGTAAGTATTGTCATAATCCGTTGGGTTATTGTCTTTATAATACAAGAGATCCGCATCAAAATTCAGCGTTTCGCCCTCGCTGATCGTGTGCTGCACATTGACGTTTCCACCGTAGTGCCGCCATTGGTTTAATTCCTTATTTTGAATATGGATCAAGGACTGAGGCATTTCATTACTCGATATCATCGCTGTATTAAAAGCGTCCATGGTCCACCTGGTATCATAACTGGACAATAATGCACCAACCACTGTACTTTCAGAAAGTTGTACATCCAGTCCCAAGCGCCCACTATGATTGCTTTGTATTGGCTCGCGCTCGCTAACGCTGTGTGTTTCCAAAAAATCATCCTCCAACTTAACGGAGCGATTAAATGCAAACACCTGGGCACGGGCATCACGCAAGTAACTATAGTCTCCGTAAAGGTTAAATTTTCCTTTGCGGTAATTAAAATTGAGGCTGGCATTGCCCGTTTCTCCCTTGCCATAGCCCGCGGATAAGGAATAGGAACCACTCAAGCCATCATCGAGATTTTTTTTGAGGACAATATTGATGAAACCGGCATTGCCCGCTGCGTCAAATCCCGCCGGTGGCGTCGTGATCAATTCAATTTTTTCAATATTGTCGGAGCTAATCCCCGCAAGCAATTGTACGACTGCATCAGCCGACATGTAGTTGATACGTCCATTGATCATCACCACTACCCCACTTTTCCCACTGATGGAAATAGAATTATTTTGCCGATTGACCAGTACCCCAGGTGAGCGTTCCAAAACCTCTAATGCCGAACTACCCGCCGATGTAATGGTATTGGCCACATTGACCACCAGACGGCCTACTTTTTGTTCAAACAGGGGCTTTTTGCCAATTACTTCTACTGCCTCTAATTCGGCAATGGATTCTTTTAAGGTTGTCACGCCTAAATCCTTAACGCCAACCTGATTAGTTAAGGCAAAGATTTGGGTATGTACCGTTTCGTAGCCCAGCATATTAAAAGCGACGACGTAATTTCCCGGCACTAAATTATCCAGTCGGTAGGAACCGTTGGCCTCCGTCACCTGCCCCTTAATTAAGGTACTATCGGCGGCTTGCAGCAGCAATACATTTGCAAAGGACAGCGGAGCCCCATCTGGTGTGTTAATCGAACCTTGGAGTTGATTTTGAGCTTGAATATTGGGAAATAGACCAATGAGGAACAGGAGCGTTCCAATAAAACAGTTCGCTACATTTTTCATTTCTAGTGGTTTGTAGGGGTGAATAAAGGTCTTCTAACTTTTGCAAAGATCAGCATAAACGATCCTAACCCACTCGCACTTATCTTGCAAAGATTAGCACGCAGTTCACATTTTTGCCTTATCACCTCGATTAACAGGTAAAATTTGCCACAAAGATGAAGAAAACATCGCTAGCAATGAATAGTAGACGAGTAACTGGAAGAGCAACAAAGGTAAATGGTCGATAAGAAGGGATAAATGACCACCAACCCAAATCCGAAACGGCAAGCATCTGAGTGATTTGGGTTGGCAGGAGAAAGTCTATTTGACGCCCCATTTCTCTTGCTGGGCCCGGCGGTCTCTACCTTGTCGGTACAACATCCAGCCCGGATATTCTTCAGGCAACTGACTGACCTCATCCAACTGCTGCAACTCCTCATCCGTGAAAGTCACGTCGACAGATTTGAGGTTATCTTCCAACTGTTCCACCTTCTTCGCACCGATAATTACGGTAGTAACAGCGTCCTGATGTAGCAGCCAAGCTAGTGCCAAACGAGCCACCGAAACGCCTTTGTTTTCAGCCATCGGATGGAGAACATCCAGTACATCAAAAGCTCTTTCCTTGTTGACTGGTGGAAAATCAAAGGCCACCCGACGAGCACCCTCCGGTCCATTTCCATCTCGCTTAAATTTACCACTGAGCAACCCTCCTGCCAAAGGACTCCACACCATCAAGCCCACTTTTTGATCCTTCAACATCGGAATGATTTCCCGCTCCAAATCACGGCCTGCAATGGTATAATAGGCCTGTAAAGAGATAAACTTAGATAGATCATGGTATTCTGCATAAGCCTGAGCCTTCATGATCTGCCAGGCGGCCAGGTTACTGCAACCAATGTACCGTACCTTTCCACTGCGCACCACATCATTTAAAGCCCGTAAAGTCTCTTCAAGCGGTGTGAAGGGGTCAAACCCGTGAATTTGGTATAGGTCAATGTAGTCCGTATTGAGCCGCTTTAGACTTTCGTCCACCTGCTGCATAATGTGGCCACGACTCAACCCGGTTTGGTTGGGTCCTTCGCCCATGGTCCCCCGGACTTTGGTGGCAATGACCAGGTCTTGGCGGTTTAGCCCTAGGTTGCGAATCGCCTTGCCGGTCATTTCTTCCGATAAACCCTCGGAATACACATTGGCAGTATCAATAAAGTTGATCCCCGCATCTACAGATCGCTTCACCAGTTCATCGACCGGTTTTTGATCCAACTCTCCAATGGCCGTCCAAAATCCACGGCCACCAAATGTCATAGTCCCGAGACACAGCTCCGATACGAGCAGCCCGGTATTTCCCAAAAGATTGTACTTCATGGAGTTCTTTTTTGATGATATTAGAGGTAAAAGGTTCGGTTTTGCTAAGGCAAACAAGAAAAAGCTACCTAAAGTTTTTCATAAGTGCTCGTTTGATATTAAGTGCTTGTTTGGAGGTGGTGCTTTAGCAGCGAAAATTGCAGATTTGGGGTTCTCGCAAGGCTCATTTTTGAGCCCATCCCGGCTGAGCCGAGACGGATAAAAAACAGCCGAAGTGAGGTTCCAAAATCCCGGTTTTACCGGGACTGAATAGCT
>CAXHCA010000111.1:0-23040 GCA_964015035.1 uncultured Saprospiraceae bacterium | reverse complement strand
TATGCTTACCCCCAATATTAAACCAGTAGAGCCGAATATTTAGTTGGAATGAAATAAGTTTTTTGACCAAAGAAGACTTCGGCAGGTGTCCTCTTGTTTAGATTTTGATGTCTACGTTCAAAGTTATAAAAAGTCATATAAATCTCAGTTTCATCGTACAGTTCTTTTCCTCCATCGAGAGCATTTAGGTAAAGATATTCGTACTTGTAGCTACGCCAGAAACGCTCTATAAAGACGTTATCAATGGCTCTACCTTTACCGTCCATGCTTTGCATTATGCCATTGTCTTTCATGGCATGTATCCAAATATCCGAAGAAAACTGGCTACCCTGATCGGTGTTAAAAATCTCGGGTGTTGGGTACCAATTAATACATTGATCAAAGACATGTTTGCACCATTTGGCGGTCATTGCATTGGCAATATCCCATGCTAAAATGAATCTGGAATACAAGTCCATGATCGCGAACAGATACAGGAATCCTCGTCTCAGTGGTACGTAACTAATGTCGGCAACCCAGACCTGATTTGGTGCATTTACCTCCAGGTTTCTTAGCAAATAAGGAAACTTGGTGTGATCTGGATTAGATTGACTCGTATATGGGTTTGGACCTATAGCCTTGATATCCATTAGCTTGTAAAGTCTTCTAACCCGTTTTTCATTAATCGGCCGCAACCCCAGCCCATTAAGATAATCGGTCATCCTCGGCACACCAAAAAATGGGGTGCGCTGGTATTGCTGGTCTATTAGCTTCATTAAATACAGATTGAACGGATCTTCTCCTTTCGGTTTGTAGTATTTTTTATTGCGACTGACCACCAATTTTTGCGTAAAGCTCATTTAAGTCCACCTGGTCTTCCTTTTTACTCGCTTTGTCTGGAGACTTCATGTAGTCGGCTGCATTATCTAAAAAGGCCGTCTTCCAATTTGATATTTGGTTCGGATGTAAGTCGTACTTTTGCGATAACTCCGACAACGTCTCCCGTTCTTGAAGCGCTGAAAGGATCACCTTTAGTTTGAATTCTGCGCTAAATGTTCTGCGTTTTCGTTTCATAATCAGTGGCTAATTTACAGTTTTTACCAACTAAGCCACTGGCTCGAATTTGGGGGGGAAGCTCAGCATCATCATGATCCAAAGGATATTACCACGGTTGACCAACGATTGATTGTACCCTTGTCATTTGATCAATTAGTACTTTTCTTTTTGCTTGGTTACCTCAGCCCGATTATCTTACTTTTAGTTATTCTTTCAAAATGCCATTTTCATAGGAATCTTCCATCCACTTTAATCCAAAATTAAAACCATAAAAATGCACTATCCAATGTAACACTTTATATTACACGGATATCATTATATACCTTATAGGTCGCTCCAATTAAAACAAGAACCATTCTATTCCCTAAATATGTTAGATAGATCTTTTTCGTGGGCGAATGTGGGCCAAGAATAGCCAAGTTACTACTGTCTTTTAATTCAAATAATAAACTTTTACTGCCATATATTTTTGAACTATCGACTTGAAATGAAGCGCAGAATAGATCAACAGCAAGTACAAAATATTTATCTACTTTCGAAAAACGGATCACCTTCTCAATTTTACCTAAGGACTTACTACTGAGTCTATACGCAGCGACAACTTCATCAACTCTATTTATTATTACCCTAGTCCAATAGTACCTCCTGTCAATAGGAATCGGAATTAGTTCTTTGGTTATCATTCATTTTCAAATTAATACTGTCAATAAAATAAGTTGAAGGCAAATCCATAGCATTCCTGCCTCCTACTACCTTCCATTCACTAGCTAAAAGAAAGTGATATTCTTTTCCTGTAAAAACAAGATATGGCGTAAGTTCTTTTTCACTAAAAAGATCACCTTTAATTAAAAAATTAGTAATCGCGTCGAAGACTTGCCTTTCTAGTACATATACCCCTCTCGACACAATCTTCAAATCTTCAAAATTCAACTTTACTAAGTCTTCAATACGGCAGGTATTAAAAAAGGCCACATCAATAAATCCAAGAATTTTAACTTCTTGCTTTTCACGAAGCAACATATCCACCATTGCACTGTCCTCTTCAAACTTCATGCTAATATTTAGAGCCTCTAAACCTGAAAAATCTAGCTCTTTTTTAAGGTGACATTCTTCCATTTATAGATCTATTTTCGATATAACTAATTAGATTTCCTAATCAGCAAAGGCAAAGGAATTCCGGAATTAGCTTTTGAAAAAAATTCATTCTCCATCACTTTGTTGAGCCGTTAAAAAAATATTATATCCTAAATCTAGATTTATAGTATGGTGCTTAGTGCATGTCTGGAGGTGGTGCTTTAGCAGCGAGAATTACAGGTTTTCGGTTCTCCGGAGGCTCATTTTCGAGTGCATCTCGTCTCAGCCGAGACGGACGAAAAAACAGCCGAAAAGAGGTTCCAAAATCCCGGTTTTACCGGGACTGTATGACTACCTCTAAATATGCGCTAAGAGCAAATCCGACCTCCAAACATGCACTTAATCTCTTATCCCGTAGGGATAAAACATCTTTAGCCTATGTTGTCAAAATAATGTTCGACCCCATCGGGGTCGAATATCATATCAAATTCTTTGGCTATAAAGGTTTGAATCCTACGGATTCTGTTCTATCCATTCAAATAAATATTCGTCTTTGTATTCTATACTATTCCTGGTTAAAAAATCTTTGTATTCATCTTTGAATAACTTTGTTTTATGGTGTTTCTTTTGATTGTTGATATATTGAATAACTTTATCTAGAGCTGAATGGCTATAGGAAAAGGCACCATATCCTTCCTGCCAAGAGAAAGCATATTTTGTAAATCTCCTTTCTGCTATAAATTTATTAGAAGACTTTTTTATTTCTCTCACCAAATCAGATAAACAACAACTAGGTTTCATGCCAATTAATATATGGATATGGTCTGGCATTCCGTTTATCGCTAATAACTTTTGCCCCTTGTTGGTTACGATTCCTGTAATGTATTTGTATAATTCCGCTTCCCTTTCAGGTTGAATAAGGCAATTTCTACCCTTTACGGCAAAAACAACTTGAATGTATATTCGTGAAAACGTACCTACCGCCATTTACCTTTTTGTTTTTATTATTCTAGTCCAATAGTACCTCCTGTCAATAGGAATCGGAATTAGTTCTTTGGTTATCATTCATTTTCAAATTAATACTGTCAATAAAATAAGTTGAAGGCAAATCCATAGCATTCCTGCCTCCTACTACCTTCCATTCACTAGCTAAAAGAAAGTGATATTCTTTTCCTGTAAAAACAAGATATGGCGTAAGTTCTTTTTCACTAAAAAGATCACCTTTAATTAAAAAATTAGTAATCGCGTCGAAGACTTGCCTTTCTAGTACATATACCCCTCTCGACACAATCTTCAAATCTTCAAAATTCAACTTTACTAAGTCTTCAATACGGCAGGTATTAAAAAAGGCCACATCAATAAATCCAAGAATTTTAACTTCTTGCTTTTCACGAAGCAACATATCCACCATTGCACTGTCCTCTTCAAACTTCATGCTAATATTTAGAGCCTCTAAACCTGAAAAATCTAGCTCTTTTTTAAGGTGACATTCTTCCATTTATAGATCTATTTTCGACTTCGCTAATTATTTGGTATCATATTTTCAATAGTTTCCCAAGATATAGGACTATTAAAATCATCATAAAGAACATATTGTCCATTTTCCCATTTGGCTTTCCATACAGCAGTGGCACTCCCTGGTGTATTTTTAGGGCAAAACTTCGGGTTATCCCCAAGTAAATAATCCACACGTATATCAATATCTCTGCCTAAATCTTCTGTAGACATCTTTTTCCAATGATTTTTATTGATCGTAATTTCAGCTGGGTGAATCCAATCCACTGAAACCTCATCAGTTATTCCAGCTAACCTCATAGCTAAAGCCCTGCGATGATCCGCTGTAAATACGCCGGGTATATCTGGGGCCAAGCTTTTCCAGATAATTAATGGATCTGAAAGTGATTCAAAAAACGCCAAAGAATAATTCCCAGTATATAGGTTATAAGCGTTAGCCAACATATAGTAACCATCACCCGAATTTGTAACTGAGCCTTGCATATTTAAAAGGTCATTAACAGGAAATGTTGATCCTGCGTTTGGTGGAGGTGTACCTGAAATAACATCATGTGTTAAAGGTCCTGCATATCCCATTGTTCCTTCTTTCCTAAAATGCTTGAATCGAAAAAACAAACCTCCAGAGGTTCCATCCGGAGATACTTTAAACAGTTCCGTAATTTCTTCTCCATACCAATCAACCGTCAGAGTAATTTCTCCATTGATAGGGTTCCCTTCTTCTAAAAGGATTTTTGGATTTCCTTCTTCATCAAAAAGCTCTAAAATTCTCTTTCGATATTGATCTGCAAATCCACCATCTAGCATTTTCTCCCACGCCCTCACCCCTTCCGCATACTCTCCAAAAAACGCCACCAGCTGCTCTCCTTGTTCACCGGCCAGGTCATCCAAAAAAACATTCAACTTTTCCGTTTCCCACTCTGTGAGGCGGTTGAGGATAACCGTACTTTGGTCATCGGCACGAACCAGCACGTTTGCCAGTTCATCGGTCAGTTCCTGTATGCCCCAGCCTTTGTTTTGAAAGATTTCAGCCGTCTGTTCGGCAAGCTGATAAGCAGCCACATCCGAGGCACCATTCTCCAGGAATCTAGTACGGAAGATACCATATAAATCGTTAGGATCAATGGGACCAGGCAGAAATTTTAGGTAAATTCTGGTAACCGTGTAACTATTTCCTTTGTAGACTATTTCAGCATTAGGATCAATTTGGGTGACTCTAAATCGGGAATGGGTTGGAAATAGAGATTCTGATTCGTTAGGGAAGAAACTGACCGCCCCTATTTCAAAAGCCTCTGCGTTGGTGATTTCGTAGATCACATCGCCCCCATTGTCTATGGCAAAGCCGTTGGCGATATTTTCATCTGCGGAAGTAGATTTGAAGTCTTTAAATTCAATATCTTGGCCGACATGCCACAGCTTGGCCTCCACTGCCTCACCCCCTCGTACGCCACGGTATAACGCATTGCCTCCAAAAGGGGGCAATTTGGCTAAAGCCGTATTGATTAATGCTTCTGCAGCCTGATCAAACAGGGTCGGAGTGCCATTTCTAAGCGCTACGTTTAAATTTTGCTCAAAGCCACTGGTATAATGATAAATGGCAGTTAGTTCCTCTACCGGGATATCGGGGTGTGCCGCAGGGATTGAGCTATTCAAGACACGATATTGGTTTCGCAGCACCTGCGTATTGGAGAAAAACTCTATAGGCCCCAACCGCTTTTCATAGGGTCCATTTAGTAACGCTTCCCAGCCAAATATTCGATCCGGATCTTCCGCTAAGAAGTCCCTGAATTGCACATTGGAGAGGCCCTCCGGCAAAAAATTATCAAACATATCTGCCTTCAACCCTGCAAACAATGCATCTCCGTCACTGTGTTTCGGCCAGAGCTTCAATGCTTCATAGAGCTGATCCCGTTTCGGCGCAGGCAATGTTAATACCCATTCGGCAAAAGGCCCCAAAAATTCATCCCAATTCCAATACTTACTACTGAGAAATAACTCCCTAAATCTCAACAAGCGGATATCGAGTACCGTTAAGTCTCCCACTAACCGAAAAAAGAACCCTTGATTAGCATGATAGAACACCTCCAGATCTCCGGTAACCACATGGCCATCGCCATAGCCCCCGGGGCGAAGATCCTGAAATCGCATATCATTCAGCTCAGCGACTTTCGTTCCATGTTCGGCTATATCAACATCCCACTTGTCAGGAATAATGTAAAACAGGTCACCATCAACAAATCCGCCTCCTGCAACTTTAACTTCCTGATTGACGATCTTATAGTAGGTGTTGAAATTATCTTTATTAATCGAAATGGGATAGCTCAGAGCATCATCGATAAAAATAGTCTTTCTCGAAACATCAATTGCTGCCTCCTGCGCTTTCAAATATGCTTGTAACCCCTCAGTACTCACTTCATTGGTGGCCTGCAATAGTTGACGGGTTGACCGAAGGGCATCAAGCAGATCGCCCGTTTTTCGGTAGAATTCTGCCGTGGATTGTGAAATATCCTTTAGATGATCGTAGATCTGTCGCGCTTTGGACAGCGTAAACTTGGTGACGCCTTCCGCACTTATTGTCACCGCACCTGTAACGTTGGCCACTGCCCACAGCAATTCGAAGTTTTTCCACTTATCGATGACCGATTGCGACAAGTAGCTGTCCCCGCCTACCTCTATTTGGTAAATAGCCGGAGCAAAAACAAAGAAATTAACTCCCGTTACTGCCACATCACCCACGGATAGGATGACCAACCCCGTTGATTCGCCAAAGGTAAATGGGGCCGCTGCCAACGACACGACAAAAGCACCTGCTGCCCATTGGAAATTTGCTTGTGCAGAATTGAGTTTTCTAATTAGTAGATCTACATAACAATAAGGCAAAACATAAACAGAACTTCCATCAGCTAATTGCGCCGGAGAAAGTGAAAGACCAGATTCAACCTCATTACATAGAAGGACCGGAATATAATCAAATGGTCGGCCGGAGACATCGTAAGTGAGACTGGCGTAATAAGGATTATCAGCAATAAAACAATCATTGGAATTGACAAAGCCCCTCAGGCGATGGTGATTATCGTGGGTAAACTCTGCCAAGTAATCATCTACACAACTCCCAACCGCCCAATTGGCATGTAAACTAATTACTTCTTCGCAACCTTGATCCATCACCTCCACGCAATAATGTGTATCTGGGTCCTGAATAAACAGCAAATCTGGATTAGCCAAATTCCGGAAGCGTTCTTGCAGTACTGCTTTAGTTAGGAGTATCACAAATTCTTCATAGCCATCATCATTCACATCCCCTCCATCGTGTAATTTGTTGATCACATTGAAATACAAATCGTAATTACCGCCATCTTCAAATAAAGTGAGCAGATTGCCATACTCACTCTCTGGTGTGGTTTGAAGAATCAACATAAATAAATTTTCCTCATCCTCATCATCACCAACTAAATACCAGTTATCTATCAAATTGTCTTCCGTCAACTCCAACGTACTCAGAATGCGAATGATTTTTTCTCGATGCGCCCAGGTCAAATCATCAAATACGCATGGCTGGTTCTTCCAGGACCGAAAATGATTGACCAACACGGTAGCCATTTCGGGTGTATACGGTGGATTCGCCCCTTCCAGATAATCATTCAACGCACCATCACTCATCTGCTCGTGATAGGTCCTATAAATAGACTTATCATAAGACCGCCAGGTTTCAATTTCTTCCCTGGCCAGCATATAATCTCCATAGGGACCATAGACTTCCAAATTGCCCTGGTCCAAATGTATTTGCACCAACTCTCTTTTATGAGCATACATGCTTTCAGTAGAAAGGCCGGCAAGCGTTTCAGAACATGCCTCATAAAACCCCGGATAAAAGGAAATTTGGTGGGCATGTATAAAAGCGTATAAAGCGGTAGCAGTATTACATCCCGCGGCATCCCCTACTCTATCCAAGAAAATTCTGGCCTCGGGAAGGTACGGCGGATCAGGGGTAGCCTTAATGGTGACCGTTTCTCCCTCAATATTCGTTTCTGCCAAATAATCGTAGGCTCTGCGCCCCCCCACTGCCCGGTAGTTGGAATTGAGACCAAGCCCGGCTAATTCATCCTCTGTCAGTACTTCGCTCAATTTGACCTGCCCGGCCTTGTATAAAATATTTTCCTCCTCCATACAAGGAAAGCCGATGATGGCTTTGCGACTGCTTAAATTGGGCAAATTGGGCGTAAGTGTATCGTAATAAAGCTTACTAACATCGTCTATATCTGCATACCCCGCAAAATCAAAATCTCCACCAGTCGCCAAATAGGTGTTGTAATGGGTGCCCTCGAAGTCAAAATATCGCAGGGTGCCAAATGGCATGAGTTCAAATTGCTCGAAAGAAGGTATGCCGGTCGGACCTCCGACTTCATCACCGGAGAAAAAGACGACGCGGGAAGTACTAGCCGGGATGGTAATGGGAAGGCCGGAAGGCGCCAAAAAGGTAAAGGAGTCATCCGTATCAAAGACGCCATCTCCATCATCATTCCTGAAGTCTTTAAAAGGTTCCAAATTGTCTACTATGATGTACTCCCGATCTTCATCCGTATCCAGCACACTCCATACATTGGCCGGATCGTGCACCAAATCCCACTGGTATTTGTGTAAATCTACCCCCGTGCCATAGTCCATCAGATTGTGGGTCTGTCCGGCGGGCAATTGTCCTGCGTAAGTCTTAAACGTATGTTCCAAAACATAAGCCCCGTGCCCCAACTCATGGCCGATCGTCTTGGCATAATCCTCCAAATTGAAATGATGAGTGTTGATGATGAAACCATACACTTTCTTGCGGGGCATATAGCCCAACTTCGTCCCCTCCTCATGATCATTGACCAGGAATAGATAATACACATTCGGCTGGGGTGGCTGCACTTGCTTATACGCCCTGATGATCCGCCGCATTTGAGCCGTGTAGTTCGACAAAAATCCGGAGCCTTGATCTTCTAGAACACCATTAAAATCTGGTACCGTAATGCCATTGTGCATCGTCACACTGACCTCTACCACCGCCTGGCGGTAGGTAGATCGCAATTGGTTTTGAATTTCAATGGCAGAATAGGGCGATTGGGCCCCGTTCACCGGAACCAATACCACGTGCAACAGCTTTTCTTCGTAGGCCACCGTGTTTAGCTGGCCTATCGTGTTTGCATCATTGCCGGCACCAAGGCGAGCGTAAATCGGAGCTGGCGTATCGGTATTTAGCGGAGCCGACAGGTCCAGTATTTTTTCCTGACTATTACCTGACAGCACCGGAACATCTGCTCCTAGCAAATCAACAAAATCGACTTCCGGAGGAATAAACCCACCGCCTTTTCGGCGAACAACAACCGGGTCGCTAGCACCCAATTTGATCGATTGCCAGGGAATATAGTATGGCGGACTCGCCTCTGGATCAAGCACCTCGTAATTACTGACATGCGCCTGTGGATATTGCAGTGTATCAAAGCCATAATGGGCATTCGGAGCGGATTTAAAAGTCAATTGCAAGTTGGCCAATTGACTACTTTGGTATTCCTCTCCACCTTTGAGCATCGCTTCCAGCTCGGCCAGCGCGGCAGGCAGCCGCAGAGGTTCCAAGGCCGGTAACCAGTCGATGATATGACTGACCTGGGAAGCACATTGCCCGGCATCAGGAGGACCACTTTGAATATGCTGGATGCCCAAGGTATACGCAGTGCTTTGCGGATCGGGAATCACCAAAATTAAAGTCACTTCCCGGCCATAACGATCGTGCAATTGGTCCACCAAGGGTGCAGGCAATTGATGGGATTCCAGATACTGTCGATAATAGGGAGAAAGACGTGGCAACTTGATAATAACCACCTTGGCACAGTGATTGGACAATAAGCGGCGTTTGGCTTCTTGTACCAGATCCAACTCCTCCACGTCGAGGTGTAAAAAAGTTAGATCCTCCTCCGCTTCAACCGCTGCGACCTGACAGGGGGCTTCGGGTAAGGTGACACTGCTACAAGACAGTCCGGAAAGCAAAGCCCGAATGGCGCAATAATTTTTATTGGCATAGGGCAACAAATTGCTAAAACTAGCCTCCACGGATGCCACCAACGGGTTATCCTCCTGTAGGACTAGCACTCCGGCCTCTTGGGCAAACAGGGAGATACTCGCCGGTTCGACTAACAGTAAATAATCCACCGAAGCATCCATCCATATTTCCCCATCGGGCGTAATAAGCTGCCCACCTTCGGCAGTGAGGCTGATGTTTTGGTCAAAAACCAGCACATTGACCGTCAACTGGCATTGATCCTGAAGGTCGGCTAGCGCTTGTTGCACAGCCACCGCTTCAAACACGCAGGTGGCCGATTGGCAATCCTGGTACAACTCCCCCCGATGGGTTTGGCCGTTGATGGAATTAGAGAACAGGCTTAGCAACAAAATACCCCCAACGGTCAGCAGCCTTACCGCCTCTTTTCGTATAAAGAATGCCGTCGAATCAAAAAAAGAAGAGACAGGACACCACCAATGATGATGTCCCGACTTCTTAATCAAATTTAATGCAGCACACATCAAATGGAGCACACACCTTAGGAAAACTCCTAAGCTCAGCTCAAACAAGTCAAATAACCAAGCAAACTTTTTTCTCATGGGTTAGAAATTCTTTTGGTATCGGCAATAAATTTCCAGGGTTCAACCATCCCATTTGTGGTCAACCTTGATATTTCAGTGCTGGACTTTTCTTTATTGAAAAGTCAAAAGACTTTGCTATTTTACTTTGTGCTGATGTTCATTAGTATCAATAAATATCCCTCCTGAGTTCATAGTCTTGTCGATGTTCGACAATCCACTCCCGGGCTTCTTTCAAGGCGGCTGGATAATTGTCGACATCCAGATCGCCGCCAACCGTTATTTCCAGCGGAAAGTCTTTCACCACCGGCGCCAGCATTTCCAACAGCCGATAGGCACAGGTAATCTGCCCCGAAATTTCCGCATCAGCGGGTGTACAAGCCTGATCATCTTGTAGAATAAAATCCATCAAATAATCCGTTGTTACTTTTTGCCGTACATAAATCACCACCGGCACGACGTAGTAAATAAAGTTATCGCCCAAGGCCAGCGTCTGTATGCTTTTTTGTACTACGGCCAACTTACCTTGATCTCCATTGCGGGCCAGGGCCAGGTATACCGCTTCCTTTTCCGGTCTGGATAAAGATCCGTTTAACAATTGTTGAAACGGTTGCCGATCATTTAATACAAACCCTGCCACTTTCACAAAAGCATCAAAATGAGCTGTGCCTTTGGCCAATAAATCCCTGATTTTCGTCTGTGCAGAAGGTGCAAAATCCAATTTTCCGAAGTGCTGTAAATAGGCGATTAATTGCTGCGCCAATCCGCCATTTGCGTCACTACCTAGGGCGTCTAAACACTGATGAATAAAGGCCTGACGAGCTGCCTGCTCCCCCGATGTTTGCGCTTTTGCGAAAAGCAGCGCGTAAGTTCTTAGTGCTGTTACCGACAGGCTATCCAGCTTCAGCTCCCGAGTTAAATCAGCGATTTCTGAGTAGGATACGTCATTACTCATTAACGAAGCGGGAAAATTAGCGGCCGCGTTGTTGATGTATTGTTCTAACGCCTCTTTTGCTGTTTGCGCAGTGACCACCGGAGCGTAAAAGCCAATCATCAGACCAAGCAAAAAAAACGATTTTTGGAATTTGTTTTTTTTCATCAAATTGAGCATCAAAATACTTTTTTAAAAGGAGCCTTTATCCATTAGACGCTGCCCGATGAAAAATTCCATAACTTTTGGAAAGTTTTTTTCGAATCAGAGGATTTTTTGTGAGATTTAATGCTTCCCCAACAAGCCATCATCACTTTGTATGATGTGCTCGGTCGCTCTGTTCTCACTCAGCAACTGCACGCCGGACACAACCACATTGATGCGCATCAATTACTGAGTGGGTTATCCTTTTATTCGATTGAGGAAAAGGGAATGCGAGCAGACCAAGGTAAGGTGTGGAAAAGTGAACGGCATTTTGTGTCGCTCCTACGGAGCTGAGCCACGTTCTTAGCTCGACTTTAGCATTTTGAGCTATTATTTTGCACTCAAATTAGTTGAACAAAGAGAGAACTCATTAGGAGTGATTAAGAGCATATTTGGAGCTTGCTCCTGCTGAAAACCAACATATTAGGAACCAGGCGTTGAGCTCAAATATTCATTTACCCCGGTATTCTCGGTTTTCGTGCCTGGCCTGGTGGCAAAATACCTCGCCTGAAACAGACAACTTATTCTTCGCTGAGCCCGTAGGGGCGCTAAGGACGAAAAAATAGCCGAAGTGAGGTTCCAAAACCCCGGTTTTACCGGGACTGAATAGCTTGCCCGAATATACTTCAGGGACTACCTCCAAACAGGCACTAAACCTTATAAACAACATAAACCGTTTGATCTTAAAGCTTTAGACTTTCTCCGCCACCACCCCTGCCAGCTCCTCCGCCACAATCTCCGTATCTCGATTGATCACTCCAATAATACCTCCGGGTGTATAATTGTCAAAACCAATAAAATAGATGCCCGCATAATCGCCTTCGCCGATAACTTTTTCCGGAATACCGGCCTGATCGACAATATTCTCCGCGCCGGGTAAGAATTCGTACAGCCTAGGCCGATAGCCGGTAGCCAATATGACGGCATCAAAGGGAAACTGGGAGCCATCCTTGAAGCGAGCGCCCTCCACGGTAAATCGGTCAATGTCTGGCAGTACCTTGATGCGCCCTTCCTTGATCGCTTTTAGGGTACCTAAGTCAATAACCGGAGTTTTGCCGGTAACCCGCAGCTGCTTGCCGGGAGGCATTTTGGGTGTTTTAATGCCGTACCTACTCAGGTCACCAATGGTAATTTTGCGCACCACAATGGCAATAAAATCGGCCAGCCAATTGGGTAGCTTGGCCAAGGTTAATGCCGTTAGCTGGGTCGGACGACCAAAGAGATCTCTTGGTACAATATTGATAGGGCCTCGTAAAGAAATGTACGTTTCTACCTCATTTTCAGATAAGTCCAAAGCAATTTCCGCGCCGGTATTGCCCATGCCAATGACCAGTACACGCTGACCACGGTACGGATCGGGGTTTTTGTAGTGAATGCTATGTACGATTTTGCCGGAAAAAGCCTTTTCATCGGGAAACTTGGGTCGGAATGGTACCCGATTCACCCCCGTAGTAATCACTACTTTTTCCGAAAGGAAAGACTTGCCCGTTGACGTAGTAGTTTCCCACTGCTTTCCCACCCGCCGGATATTGAGCGCCTTTTCGCCAAAATGCGGTTTGATTTGGAAATGCTCCGCATATTGATCAAAATAATCCACCAACTGCTGACGAGAAACGTAGCGTGGGTAATTTTCGGGAAAGGGCAGATGAGGTAAATGGGACAACTCTTTGACCGTATGCAACTTCAGTCGATCATAATGTCGGTGCCAAGTACTGCCAACCACTTGTTCTTGTTCAATAATTTCAAAAGGAATCTGACGGTGACGCAACCGACCAGCCATGGCCAGCCCCGCGGGTCCCGCGCCTATGATCAGTATCGGTATCTGGATTTCGCTCATATACAGGTCAGGTTTTTGTAAAAATAGCCCTTTTCCGGAATTATCCACAATTCTTGAATTCTGTAAAAACTCTACGGGTATTTCCTTGTTATGGAAAGTACAATTATTGTAACTTTGCACGCAATTTTACAAACCATCACTAGAAGGACTTTTCCTATGAAGAAGACGGCTGCTTTTGACCGCTTTGAAAATCGCCACAACGGCATCAATGATCAAGAATTGCAGGAGATGCTGCAAGAGATTAAGGTTGCTAACCTCGACCAATTGATTGAGGAAACCGTACCAGCTACCATTCGACTCCAACAGGAACTCAATTTGCCCGATGCCCTTACGGAATACGAATACTTGCGGGAACTACGGGAAACCGCAGCACTGAATAAAGTTTTTAAGAATTATATTGGAATGGGCTATTATGGCACCATTACGCCCGCTGTATTGCTGCGTAACATCTTCCAAAACCCCGGTTGGTATACGCAATATACGCCCTACCAAGCAGAAATTTCTCAGGGGCGATTGGAAGCCCTGCTGAATTTCCAAACCATGGTAAGCGATCTGACCGGATTGCCTATTGCCAATGCTTCTCTACTAGATGAAGGAACCGCCGCCGCTGAAGCCATGACCATGTTTTATAGTCAGCGCAACAAGCGGGTGAAAGGTGAGCCATTAAATGAATTTCTCGTATCGGATCAAGTCTTCCCACAAACCATCGATATCCTGATGACTCGGGCCGCACCCCTTGACATCAAAGTGATCGTCAAACCTTGGCAGGATTTTGACTTTACGGATAAAACCTTTGGTATGCTCTTGCAATACCCTGCCGCAGATGGAAAAGTAGAAGACTATCGCCCCTTGGTGGAAAAAGCGAAAGCCACTGAAGTATACACGACTGTAGCTGCCGACATCCTCAGTTTGGCATTACTCAAGCCTCCTGGAGAATGGGGTGCCGATGCTGTGGTAGGAAATACCCAGCGTTTTGGCGTGCCGATGGGGTATGGTGGCCCACACGCTGCCTATTTTGCGACTCACAACGACTACAAACGTCAAATTCCCGGCCGGATTATCGGCGTCTCTGTAGATGTCTATGAACAGCGTGCCCTGCGCATGGCATTACAGACCCGTGAACAACACATCCGCCGCGAAAAGGCTACCTCCAATATCTGTACCGCTCAGGCATTATTGGCCATCATGGCAAGTATGTATGCGTGCTACCACGGTCCGAAAGGCATCAAAACGATCGCACAGAGAGTACACGGTTTGACCCAAATCCTCGATCGCGAATTGCGAGACCTCGGTTATAATTTGGAAAATCAACACTACTTTGATACGCTTTCCATTCGAGTTGAGCGCCTTTTAAAGGAAAAAATTCAAACCGGGGCGCTGGCTAAGAGCATTAACCTACACTACACGGAAAATGGAATTCGGATCGCTCTGGATGAGACCACGACATTGGACGATGTTTATGAATTAATCGCATTATTTGCGGAAGCAGCGGACAAATCGACTTCCAACATTGAAGATGCGCCCGAGGGCTACCAAATTCCCGGAGCATTGGTGCGCCATAGTGAATACCTGACACACCCGGTGTTCAATAGGTATCACACGGAAACCAATATGATGCGCTATCTGAAGCATCTGGAAAATAAGGATTTGTCATTGACACACAGCATGATCCCGCTGGGTTCCTGTACCATGAAGCTCAATGCGGCTGCCGAGTTGATCCCGGTTAGTTGGAGTGCCTTTGCTGACATTCACCCCTTCGCCCCAATGGATCAAACCTTGGGTTACCAAAAAATATTCACCGAATTAGAGGCATATCTTTCAGAGATCACTGGCTTTGCCGCTTGTTCTTTGCAGCCCAATTCCGGTGCACAAGGCGAATTTACCGGATTGCTCACCATCCGCGCTTATCACCAGGCCAATGGCGATCATCACCGCAACATTGCATTGATCCCCTCGTCGGCCCACGGCACCAACCCCGCCAGCGCAGTGATGGCCGGTATGGAAGTAGTGGTCGTAGCCTGTGACGATGAGGGCAATATCGACACCGATGATCTAAAAGCAAAAGCAGAACAATACAGCGATCGATTGGCAGCGTTGATGGTTACTTATCCATCGACTCATGGTGTATTCGAAGTGGGTATCCGTGAAATTTGTAGCCTTATCCATAAGCATGGAGGCAAGGTCTATATGGACGGTGCCAATATGAATGCACAAGTGGGCTTGACCAGTCCGGGCAACATCCACGCCGATGTTTGTCACCTCAACCTACACAAAACCTTCGCCATCCCTCACGGTGGCGGCGGGCCAGGCATAGGCCCCATTTGTGTAAACGAAAGCTTGAAACCATTTTTGCCCAAACACTCATTGGTGAAAACCGGTGGGCAAAAAGGTATTTCAGCCGTTTCTTCTGCTCCCTGGGGTAGTGCCAGTATCTTGCTGATTTCCTACGGTTACATCAAGATGTTGGGCAAACAAGGATTAATCAATGCAACAAAATATGCCATTCTGAATGCCAATTACATCAAGGCCAGATTGGAAAAGCAATATAACGTGCTCTACGTCGGTGCGATGGGGCGCTCTGCCCACGAATTGATCGTCGACTTGCGCCCGTTTAAAGCGGTGGCAAGTGCCGAAGACGTAGCCAAACGCCTGATCGATTATGGCTTCCACGCCCCTACCCTTTCCTTCCCCGTGGCCGGTACCATTATGATTGAGCCTACAGAAAGTGAAAGCAAAGAGGAATTGGATCGTTTCTGCGATGCCATGCTCGAAATCAGAAAAGAAATTGATGAAATCGCCACTGGTGAAGAAGATAGTAAATCAAATGTGCTCAGCAATGCCCCCCACCCCATCAGCTTAATGACCAGCGATGAGTGGCCCTTCTCCTACAGTCGGGAAAAAGCAGCTTATCCACTGCCGTACCTCAAGGAAAGCCACAAATTTTGGGTATCGATCGGGCGTGTCAACAATGCCTTCGGAGACCGGCATTTGATTTGTACCTGCCCGCCAATGGAAATATATAAATAGGAATAAGGGGGAAGGTTTTAGAGGTTAGTCCTTCAAAAAAGTCGGTACCAACCATAGCACCTTTCTCCCTCCTCCTATCTAATGCTATTTCTGTTACTTCCACTCGAAACCACCTAAACTTTAAACTGAAAAAATGATCATCATCACCGGTGCCGCAGGATTTATTGGGAGTTGTCTGGTTCGTAAATTAAACGACGAAGGGCAGAGCGATCTCGTTCTTGTTGACGACTTTAGCCCGAAAGACAAACAAGGCAATTGGCAGGATAAAATCTTTCAGCAACGCATTGATCGAAAGGAATTTCCAAGTTGGTTGGAGCAGCACACGGATGAGGTGTCGATTATCTTCCATCTGGGAGCCCGGACCGATACAACGGAGAAAGATACCACGATTTTTGATGAACTGAACCTCAACTATAGCAAACACGTTTGGAACATCTGCGCCGAGCACCAAATCCCACTGATTTATGCGTCTAGTGCAGCAACTTATGGCCTCGGTGAGTATGGCTACCAAGACCGTCACGACATTGTGCATCAATTGAAGCCACTAAATCCCTATGGCTGTTCCAAAAATGATTTTGATATCTGGGCACTACAGCAGGAAAACCAACCACCGTTTTGGGCAGGATTGAAGTTTTTTAACGTGTACGGACCCAATGAATACCACAAAGGGCGTATGGCTTCCGTCATCTTTCATACCGTCCGACAGATCAAAGCCACCGGTGGCATGAAGCTCTTCCGTTCCCACCGTCCAGATTTTGCCGATGGCCAACAAAGTCGCGATTTTATTTATGTAAAAGATGTCGTAAATATCTGCTATTGGTTATCTCAGCATGAAGTTCCAAGCGGCTTGTACAATCTCGGTACTGGTCAAGCCCGGTCTTTTTACGACCTGGCCGCCAATACCTTCCGCGCAATGGGTTTGGAACCAAAAATCAGCTTCATCGATACCCCGGCCGACATTCGGGATACCTACCAATATTTCACGGAAGCAGACATGCACAAACTACATGAGGCAGGATACCATCAGCCTTTCTATACCTTAGAATCAGGTATTGAGGACTATGTCAAACAGTATCTAATGGATGAGAAAATCTGGTAGTTGGGCGTAGCCTCGTTGGGGTCGCTAGGCTACATGGCTCGCTATTCTGTTCCACCATTTCGCAGTGCTTACGCGGTCGCCAGGAATTCGGGCGCAGTTTAGAGCAGGTTTGGCGGTCAACCTTTGGGCTGCAAAACAGCGCTTTTTTGATGACACATCGTTCTTTTTTTATCCGTCTCGGCTCAGATGCATTTCAAAAAACGCCTTGTTGCACCAAAAAATGATGCTTTTCGCCAACAAATCCGATCTCCAAACATGCACTTAGCTTCGAGACAGGGCGCAACTGCGTCCTCTAGCCTGCATTCGCAGGTACGCCTTCCTCATCCGTGTCCTCACTAGGTGGCGCAAAACGATTCAATCCCGCATAATAGATCAAGAACCACTCATCGCCCAATTTGGCAAAGCGCCGCATCATTCCATATTGTCCCGTATGGTGCGTAATGCGTTCCTGAATAACCGATGGGCTGATTGGAATAAACTCTACTTTAAACCCACTTTTTTCAGGATCAAACGCCTGGTGCATCACCCAGTCCTCCTTCTGCCAACGAAATTCATTATTGGCAAAATCGTTACTCTTTGCATCACTGGGCAATCCCTGCAGCGGGAAGGTAATGTGCTCCATCTGGAAAATACTATCAGTCATAAATCGCTCGTAAAACTCCGGAAAACCCCCATACTTGCCATCGGGCAGTTCAGCTGCGATTTCAGCCGCTTCCGATTCAGCTGCTTTTTGGCCGCAAGACCACAGTAAACTGACTCCCAAAAGGAGCACCAGCATGTATTTCATCTTATTCATCAATTTTAATTGTCCTTTAGTTGAATAACTGTTTCCGCCAGACTTTCCTCCGATGATTGATCCGCGATGTAGACCTTGGCATCCACCAGCTTTCGCAAAGCCGCTGCCGTTGTTTCACCAATGGCCACCAGGTGTTCACCAGTCCAAGCATAACGTTGAAAATACGCTTTTGCGTTCATCGGGCTGGTAAAAACGAGATAATTTACTTTTGGGATGGAAAATTCCTTGCGCATTTCATTTTTATAGACCACCAAATCCAATTCTACAACTTTTCCATGTAGCGCCTTTTGCATAGATTTTTGGGAGTTTTCTGCCCTAGGAAAAAGCACCCGTCGTTTTTCCGCCACTGATAAAAACTGCTCCGCCACTTCTCCCGGATTACCGGTCCCTACAAAGTTGGCTTGGTATCCTAAATCGGTTAATTTTGCCGCCGTACCCTGGCCCAAGGTTGCTAATTGGATACTTTCTCCAATCACTTCGCCTTTTTTCCGGAGTCCTTCCCAAAAAAACGTCACTGCTTTTCTACTATAAAAAAAAATCCAGTCCGTTGGAGGCATTTTGCCCCAATCCACACCTGAAAATTCAATCAACGATTGCCCGTAGACTTGCCCACCTGCACGCACCAACCGCTGTCGAAAAGCACTATCCGGTGCCAATTCCCGAGTAATGAATATTTTCATTAAACCTCCTGTTTATCCAATTCGTCCAAAAGCATGTGACCAATCCGCTCCACGCCCATCACTTCCTCAACTCCGCCACTACCCGTTCGGCCAATTCATAGGAAGTACTCGACGACAAATGCACCCGCTTCACTGGCGCATTCCAAACCTCGGCACTCGCTGCCCAGATGTGAAAATTGCCTTGATCATCTTTTTCACAATAAACCCCTAAAGGCAATTGGCAGCCTCCGTCCAGCAACCGCAATACCTGACGTTCAACATTAGTGATTTCTGCTACCTCCTGATCGTGAATTTGTTTGAGCACTCTTCGGGTTGGCAAATCTTGTTCCTTTGTCTGAAAGGCCAAAACGCCCTGCGCCGGAGCAGGTATAAATTCTTTTGGATTAAACTTGACTATATGAAATTCCGAAAGGTCTAATCCCAATCGGCTGACGCCTGCGGCTGCCAACATGATGGCATCAAAATCGCCACTGCGCAGCTTATTGATACGGGTTGGTACATTACCGCGAATGTCTTTGATTTGAATGTCTGGACGAAAATCCAGTAATTGTGCCTTCCGCCGGGCCGAAGAAGTGCCGACCACCGCATTCTTTTTCAATTGAAATAGAGCACCTGCCTCCAGAGTTTCCTTGCGGACCAGCATCCAGTCTGCCGGGTTTTCCCGGTAGGACACGGCCGTAATCACCAATCCCTCCGGAGAAGTAGTGGGCAAATCCTTCATGGAATGCACCGCAAGATTTACCTGGTCACTTAAAAGTGCATCCTCAATTTCTTTGGTAAAAAAACCTTTTCCCTCCATTTTATCAAAACTCAGGTGTTGGATGCGATCGCCCTGAGTTTTGATAATCTGAAGTTCGGCCTGTACACCGATATCGGCGAGTTGAGCCTGTGTATAATTGGCTTGCCATAAGGCTAATTTGCTTCCTCTCGTTCCAATGGTTATCTGATGCTCCACAATTTTTTTGCGGCAAAGATAAGCAGTTCGGGATAAAAGCGAAATGCATTAAACTACCTAAATATACGCTTGGCAAATAATCTTTCCCCATCCGGATTTTCGACACGCAGCACATAAACCCCTTGAGCCAAAGCTGCACAATCCAAGGTTACCTGATTATTGACAAATTCCATCAGGGAATTGCGGACAATACGGCCTCCCGCATCAATCAACTGAACCCGGAGTTCTCCTGCATAATCATAATGAATGGTCAATGTATTGCGCACCGGATTTGGAAATACTTTGGTCTCGCGATACAAATCCACACCGGAGCAATCTTCGTCAATGCCATTATCCGCAAGATCTGTCGCTCCGGGGTTGATGCTGCCATTGGTATCATCACAGTCTCCGTCATTGGCTACGTAGCCGGTTGGTGGCACCGTTGCACAGCTTTCCAGAGAAACACTGGCATCGCCGTACTCGTCATTGTCCTGATCGCGATAATACGTATAAACCGTCAAATCATTGTCAATGCCGCCTGCACAATCATTGTCAATGCCATCACACACCTCGGTGGCCCCAGGATTGATCGCAGCATTGTTATCGTCACAATCCTGGTCATTAGCCACATAACCCTCGGGAGCAGTCACTTGACAACTACTTAATGCCTGGGCTGCATCGCCATAAGTATCACCATCCTGATCGCGGTAGTAGGCGTATTCCGTAAGGCCATCATCAACAGCATTATTACAGTCATTGTCTATACCATCACAAATTTCAGCAGCTCCAGGATTGATGGCAGCATTGGCATCATCACAGTCCCCGTCATTGGCCACATAGCCCATTGGGGCAACACTCTCACAGGTTTCAAGAGGGTTTGCCGCATCGCCGTAAGTATCACCATCCTGATCCCGATAGTAGGTAAACAAGGGCAATCCATCATCAATACCGCCACCACAATTATTGTCAATGCCATCACAAATTTCACTGGCCCCGGGATTAATGGCACTATTGTTATCGTCACAGTCTTGGTCATTGGCCACATACCCTTCAGGAGCGGTAATTTGACAGGTATCCAGAGAAATAGCGGCATCTCCATAGGTGTCACCATCTTGATCCCGATAATAAGTATAGATGGTCAGACCATCATCGATTATGCCATTGCAATCGTTGTCTTTCCCATCACAAATTTCCATTGCTCCCGGATAAACCGTGTCGTCATCATCATCACAATCAACGTTGTTGTAATAACCGTCTTCATCTGAATCTTTAAAGAAATAACTCTCGGCATAATGAAAGGCTTCAGGCCCAATGATCATACCAATTTTCCGACCAGGAATGTCGTCTGCTGGTGGGTGAATACCACCCCATATCCGAGAAAGGCTGCACTGATCAGAGGCATCCCTATAGGTAGCCCATTGTAAAACAATATCCTGACTAGGTCCATCTTCAAAGACCAAAAATTCATTCATATTGGCATCAAACTCGCCCATACCACCGGGAAAGTAAGGATCGCCGGTTAATAAAGTCATAACCTCCGCGGCTGCTCTGGAATAGGTAGAGTGTCCGGAAACATACCCGGCAAATGGTGGTGTCACAAAGGAAGGCCGTTGATAAGGCCACCAATTTTCCGCTCTGATCCAATCTACACCGGCATCATCCGTAGCTGGATTGATGATGTAATCAGGACCGCGCCAAGCTTTCAATTTAATTTTCCCCACATGTTGGTCACCACTTCCGGTCAGTGGCGTCGGATCATCAGCAGTAATCAGTTCCACAAATCCCGGAATCAATTTAACCCCACCAGGATGGTAATTGGGCAATTCAGGATCAGAACTCTGTCCCAGTTCCGCCATGCCCCGCAAAGCAGAAATCGGTCGAATGTAATCGTACCAGCCTTTGATTCCCCAAGAAGTCACTGCCACATCATGCATGGTACCCCCCAAAATAAAGTAAGCTTTGACATCCCATTCCAAATCATTTATGATTTCCCCTTGCCCCCTAAAACGCTTTTCAAAAAGGGGGTGATCATTGACGTAGTTTAAGATCGTAAACCAGTGACCTGGAGGCGTTTCTGAATCCGGTCCATCTGCCCAAAATTCGGCCAGGACCCGGGAATAGTCTGCCCGGGGTACCATTTGTGGTTCGTACGGCAAGCCGGTAGCAGGATTTATCTCATGACCGACACTGGCATCGCCACCGTTTTCAAGATCGTAAAAAGCCTGAATTTCTTCAAAAGTTTCCGGCAGGGATTGAATATTGCCAATAGACGCAGGAGAGATATCCCACATGACACCATCACTTGGATCGTGGTGGGAAGACCAAACACTCACCAGTTCAAAATTCCAACGATACTCCTCAGAATCACCTCCTCCATCCACGATATCCAAAGCAGGTGGTGGGCCCGGATCGTGGTAAACCCAGTATTCTCCCCCATCCCGCTCGTAGACTGTCAAATCTTCATCCGTTAAAGAAAAGGGGACTACCTTGCCCCATTCCGGGCCTAAAAAATCTGGTGTACTCAAGGGGATAACATTCCCACTTTGGTCAATAAAGACATCCAAGGTAAGCGGTTGCCAGCGGTTAAAATCCACAATATCCGGATTGCCCGGAAGATCGGTCACCAAAGGCGGATTGACCGGTTGGTAATACTGGTTGGCATAGGCATTCTGTTCATTAGAGCCATCTTGCAAACCAAATTGAATGTATTCATTCCCAATATAATTGCCCAAAGCGGCAGGTGGTCCAGTCGTATAATCCATTGATGTATAGGTAGGGTCGTAGCCCAAATCGGTCATCAATTGGTCCAATTCCTGCTGAATAGCTACCGCACTTGGCGCATTTTGAAAGCGGTGACTCAACAGTCGATAAGCAGCATAGCTAATGGCTTCTTCACGGGCAGCCTGTAGATCAGCAGGAGGGGAGATACCATCAAATGGACATTCAAAACCATGCACATTTTTCCCTAAAAGGAAGGGTTGAGCAATGTCGTCGTAAACGGCCCAGGCATCATACATGGCCGACGACACATGAAAGAGGTTGCGGGCATGCACCGTTGGGCGGGCAAAATCACCACGAATCGCGTCCAATAACGCATCATTCCATTGCCTGGCAACGGAATGCTGGGCAAAGGCATTACCGGCACCAATTAAAAACGACAATAGAACAATCAGGGTAAATTTTAATTTCATGGGATGGGAGAATTTAGAGTGAAACAATCAAGATCGGCAAATATTCATCAAAGATTTAGTGCATGTTTGGAGGTAGTCCCTGAAGTATATTCGGGCAAGCTATTCAGT
>CAXHCA010000110.1:0-23254 GCA_964015035.1 uncultured Saprospiraceae bacterium | reverse complement strand
CTATCCAACTGGATCAGAATGGCCAAGGCACTACCTCCGCAGCAGCCGTTGACAATGGCTCCAACGACGCCTGCCCATACGGGCCCGTACCGGGTGGCATTGCATCAATGGCTTTAAGCCAAACCGAATTCGACTGTAGCCATGTAGGTGTCAATACTGTCACCCTGACTGTGGTGGATAATTATGAAAACACCAGCACCTGTATGGCTACGGCTACCGTACAGGACAATGTGGCGCCAATTGCCCTTTGCCAGAACGTAACTATCCAACTGGATCAGAATGGCCAAGGCACTACCTCCGCAGCAGCCGTTGACAATGGCTCCAACGACGCCTGCCCATACGGGCCCGTACCGGGTGGCATTGCTTCATTGGCTTTAAGCCAAACAGCGTTTGACTGTAGCCATGTAGGATCAAATTCAGTAACCCTCACCACAACCGACATCAATGGTAACAGCAATTCCTGCCTTGCCACCGTCACCGTACAGGACAATGTAGCTCCTGCTATATCGGAATGTGAGGGCAACTTTGCAGTTTTCAACGGCCAGGAAGAAATCACCTCTGCATCCGTCATCGATTTCAGTGCTACCGATGCCTGCGGTATACAATCTACCGTTTACGCCCCCGCCATCATCACCTGCGATCAACTGGGACAAAATGTGGAGGTACTGGTGACCGTAACGGATGTTAACGGCAATAGTAATGAATGCCTCACTACGGTCAAAACCGACGGGCTGCCCTGTGGCTGGATGGACTTCGGGGAGGACGGTATTGGCTGTGAAGACGGCAATGAAGTTGATTACAACCCGGTAACCGAAAGTTTTACGCTCGCCAGCAACGGCTGTGCGACCACCAACTTCTCCCAGGATGATGCGGCTTATGTGCAAACCGAATTGTGTGGCGACGGTGAAATCATAGCCCAGGTCACTGACATCGATCCGCTTGGGCAAGGCTGGGCCGGTATCACCCTGCGAGAATCGGAGGCGCCAGGGGCTAAAAAGGTGGAATTGCTTTCCAATCTCGGTAATATGCTTCGCCGGGCCATCCGTACCACCACCAACGGTTATGCCTATCCGGCACAACTCTTTCGACCGCAAGCCACCTGGCTCAAACTGGTTAGAACCGGTAATATCTTTGTCGGCTATGCCTCCATTGACGGCATCAACTGGCAAAATGTTTTGGTGGCCAATATTCCGATGAATACCTGTATTCAGGCGGGATTATTGGTGACCAATTACAGCAATACAACATTGGTCACGGGTACTTTTGACAATGTGACCGTCAACGGGGCAGGCTCCGGGTTGAACCTGCAATTGCCTGACACCGAAGGGGAACAGGTTGATCAGTCAGAAAGTCTGGATTTTATGCTTTTCCCCAATCCGGTGAAGGATCAGTTGTACCTTGACTTGATCAGCTACGACGGACAGGAAGTCAGCGTTGAAATTCTCAACCAATTAGGCCAACCGGTCATACAACGGCGTTATGCTCCATTTGGCGAAAGCCCAGTGGTCTTTGAGCTGAATGAGCTGAGTAGCGGTACTTATTTTGTAAGGTTAATTTCCGGTAATAGTGAAAAGGTGAAGAAGTTTTTGATTGTAAAATAATTCAACCACAGGTACACCGAAGCCGACATCGCAGCATTGCGATGTCGGCTTTTTTATTTACCCCAGACACCAACAAATCCCGATTTCTGTATTAAATTTTCTATTTTTGATCAATTGGCCTTGCAGAAAAATAAATGTTCAAAAGAAACCTCTAACTACTCCATGAAAAGATACCAACTCCTTCTTTCACTACTCCTGTTATCTCAACTTGCCTTTACCCAGGATTTCGAAATTTCAGATGAAGACCGACTCCGCTATGGGAAAGGTTGCATGGGTAATGAGGATTGCATCACCGCAAAAGTATTGCAATATTCGGGTAGAGGATACGAATCCATCAAAGTGTTCTGGCCGGTCATTCACCTGGCTAAGGAAACAAAAAACTGGTCTTTATACCTTAACTGTGTATCCAATGTTGTGTATATGTATGGCGGGGGTGACAACTACCAAATAGGTATTGACCTGGCCTATGAAGCATTAAACCTTATACAAACTGAAGCGCCTGAATACGAAAAGGATTGCTTTTGGATTTACAGTAGTCTCATGTATATTTATGAAAAAAACCACGACCACAAAAAAGAGCATGAAGTGGTATTGCAGGGAGTCGAACTTCTGCTGAAATATTATCCTAAAGACCATCCTCTTTTCATCCGGGCCTACACTAACCTTGGTTCCAGCTACGCTACATTGGGTCAAATAGACAAAGTACTGGATTGCTATATGAAATCCCGGGAGATTTTTGAATCTTCTCCTAACCCTAACAAATACGAAGGAATCCATAATTACCATTGTATCAGTAGCTATTATTTTGAGATTGGCAATTTTGAACTGGCGATAGAATATATCGAAAAGACTATTGAACTATCTGTCGAGCTATTTGGGGCTAATGACTACCAGACGTTCCCAGCATACCTTGATCTCGGCCATTATCTTGAATTACAAAAAGAGTACGCCAGAAGCCTGGAATATTACGAGAAAGCCTACTATATGGATAACCTTCAGCATACTACGGGGGACGAGCTCCGATTTGGCAATACACTCAATATCCATTTTTCATTGGCCGGACTTTACTTGCAAACCGATCAACTGGAAGAGGCTTTAGATTATTATACGAAAATACTTGCTCTGCTTGGCGACCGTAAAGAAAAATGGGTTGACCAGGCCAATGCCATTCTCGGCATAGCCAGTGTACAATACCAACACGGTGATCTAGACAAAGCGTTAGGCCCTATGAGTCAGCCGATTCTTTGCTAACAGCGAGACTGGAAACCGGTGCCTATACTGGGGAAGAGTCGAAAATCAACGGAGTATCTGATAATATTTACCTTGGCTACCGCAATATTTACGAACAAAAAGGACAACTTGATCAGGCGATTTACTACTCCCAACAACTTTTACATAAAAAGAACTGGGCTAGGGTATCTTGGGATCAGGCTGATATTTGGCATGTTCTTGCTCGGCTCCATCGCAACAGCGGACGTATTGATTCCGCCCTATACTATAATGCGTTAGCCATAAACGAACTAAGTGGCCAGAAAACCAAGGAGGGCTTTTCCCTTCCCTTTGCGGAAAACATCCTAAATATCCCTACTGCATACGAGGTATTGCACCAGCGAGCTCAGCTGTTCATGGCCTCTGATTTCAAACCAGCGGAAAGAACAGCTAACGCACTCCGTGTCATTGATTTACTCGATGAATTACATGCTGCAAATATCAAGACAATCAATATCCTGCGAGGTGGCAAAAGCAAATCGTTGGTTAGTCAGGCCACCGCTCCATATCAGCTGGGCATCGATATTGCCTTTGAAGACCATCGTACCAGTCATTCTTCGGAGTCGCTCAATAAAGCCTTCTATTATACTCAGAAAATGAAGGCCCAACAGTTGTGGTTATCCCTGCTCAAGGAAGAAGCCAAACAGTACAGTCATTTGGAGACTTCAGTACTCGAAGCAGAAAGAGATTTACAAGTGGAAATTACCTTTTACGAAAAAAAGCTGATTGAGGCGCAGCAAAATAATGATAGTACCAAGATCAATCGTTATGAAAAAGATATCCTTTTTAAGCTCAACAATGACTACGTCAAGCTGCAGCGTCAAATTGAAAGAGATTATCCGGATTATTATGCATCCAAGTACGAATTTGCACCGGAAACGGCAACTTCTCTGCAAGAGGTACTCGGAGAACAAGACATGCTCATCGAATACGTCTTTACCGATAGCCTGCTCTACATTTTTACGCTCGCTGCCGATGGCCCACTGCAACTTACGCAGACCGCCCTTATGGATGCAACAGTCCAGCAAATAGATGACATCAATCATTCCCTTCAACGTTCGGCAATGCTGCGCCGTTCAAGCAGGGAAAAATTCATCGGGTTGAGCCACGATTTGTACCAACAATTTCTGCACCCGATAGAAGACCAGTTAAGCGGCAAACAACGATTGATCATCATCGGTGACGGTATGACCAATTATATACCCTTTGAAACCCTACTTGCCTCGGACGAGGTCAAACCCTTTCACGAATTGCATTTCCTGATCAAGGATTTTGAGGTGTCTTACCATTATTCGGCAAGTCTGTTTGCCAAGGCTCGTAGGAAAAGGCCAAACAATTTCACCGGCCTTTTTGCCTTTGCGCCGATTTATGAATACTCCAAAAATGAATTGGCCTCCACACTTCGTTCTAAAGACGCTGTTTTTCGGGCCTTTAGAGAGGATGGCACCTTCCTGCCACTACCAGAATCCGAAAAAGAGGTCGAAGATATCGCGGCACTTTTCAATCAGTACCAACAAAATAAGGCCCGCATAGCGTTACGGAACAGCGCTTCGGAATCAAAGCTAAAATTGGAGCTGGCAAAACCCTATCAATTCATGCATATTGCGGGGCATAGCTTTGCCAATCTTGACAATCCCAAATTTTCCGGCATTGCCTGCTTCCAGAATAACAGTGTCAAGCAGGACAGTATCGAAGATGGCATTCTGTACACCGGTGAGATTTACAATATGCATACCGATATTGACTTAATCACCTTGAGCAGTTGTGAAAGCGGTTATGGAAAACTGGAAAAGACAGAAGGTCTTCTGGGGCTCAATCGAGCTTTTATTTATGCCGGGGCCCAAAATGTGGTCTACTCATTGTGGAAGGTATATGATAAAGTTAGCGCTCAACTGATGGTCGACTTCTACCAGGGGATTCTGGAAAAAGGACAATCTTACTCCACCAGTCTGCGCAGGGCAAAATTGGAGCAAATCAATCATTCAGCTACCGCTTCTCCTCATTATTGGGGCGCTTATTTATTGATTGGGCGATAAGGGTTAGCCACTATGAAGCTACCAAAATTTGGTGAAGTCTGCTGAGGACTCTTAAAATACCAAAGTAAGTTCCTTGTACTGCTTTCTTCCTATATTTGTCCGTAATAACCTATTTTAGAGCATGTTTAAAATTCATCCTTTGGGCCTAAAATATCCCCTTCAACCTTACTCTGCGTTAAATTATCGGCCCAGACCTTCCAGAGCCTGTCCCGAACTTGCTTCGGGATATGAACCTCAAATTTGCCTTGATTAAGGCTGAAATGAATAATTTTAATCTTCAAAAACGAAATTTAAACATGCTCTTATAGGAAATGAGGCAATGGTATAAAAAGATCACTTTAACAGCTATATTAAGTATCACAATTATTGGCTTATTCGCTCAACCTGAATTTGACACTCTCCCTAAATTGGAGGTTGCCCATCGCCAGGAATTCTCTTCAAAAAATGGCTATTCCCGTACCGCCACCTCAAATGCATTCCAGGACAACCGGGGCAGGCTTTGGGTGAGTACCGGCAATGTAGAGCAAACCATGTATGATATGCCGCTGATGCTCCTGGATGGTTATCAGTTTTCCGTGGCACAAACGGAGGCATTAACTCCCGTAAAAAATGCAATGGTCAAATTTATGGAGTTCACTGATGACGATCACTTATGGGGTTATGTCAGCAGAGATACAACCATACAGCGCTTTTTCTCATTTGACCTGTCCAACCAGCAAAGCAATATCTTATCATTGGATAGAAAAGTGCCTAAAAAATCACTCATCCGTTCTGCATTTAGATCAAAAGAGGGGCGCTGGTATTTTTTTATGAGAGAAGGTAACGACTTTGTGGTATACGAAAAGCAGGATACCCAATTTATAAAAAGAGTAAGCATTCCATATGAGTTCTATCAACGGGAAGCTCAAGATCTGAAGGCACGGCCGGTCATCAAGCAAGGGCAGGAATTCTGGTTTATGGACTTCCTCCCTCCCGTTATTTGCTGGAACGAGGAGACAGGAACCTGGAAAAAATATGATCAGGATGACTTTCCGGTAGCCTTTGAATTAGATGAGGCAGCTCAAAAGTTCTACTGGCAAATTTACAATCCATTTATCGTGTCCCATCGTCAGCGAATAGTAATTTGTCTGCCTTCCTATGCTCAAAATCATTTTTTCTACCATGATTCTGCAAAGGACCATTTTGAAATTGTGCCTGGGCTTCCCGTAGATTTATCACCGGAAGGATTGTATACTGATGAATCTGAAAATATAATTTATCTCTTTACTGATGACAACAATCAATACATAGCTATTCTGGAAGACAAAGAGGGCAAAAGGTACGATTGTTCGGCTTTATTTGAGCATTTAAGGGGCCCTCGCCTTATCAATAGAATAAAGGGAAAAGACTTTCGCAAAGGTATGCTGTTATGTACTCGCGATGGCCTCATCTCACTGACGGTCAGAGCCTCAGAAGCCATACAGCACTATGGGCAAGGTATTCCGATGCGCGCAATTGGCCAGCTAAAAAATGGAAACTTCCTGGTGAATACTTCCGGGAATGGATGGTTTGAAGTTGACAAAAATCGGAAATTGATAAAACCGTTTTACGGCAACTCATGCATAGAGGACCCCTTTCATGAACCCATGAGAAGAAAGGTTATTGTTTCTGAAGATGGTGGGATATGGACCTATCGAGGAGATAAAATGTATTGCTATTATCCTGATAGCGATTCCTGCACCTCCTTTCCACTCACCGGATCAGTCCATACCTTTAACTTTCTCAACCAGGATACAATCGTCTTCTGGGATAATGACAACAAAAGAATATCATTTCTGAATACCCAAACCGGGAAAGAGACCTGGTACAACGAAGGTCAAAATATCTTTTCAAAAAACTCCTTTTTACAAGAACTACAGCCCAGTCGAGATGGGCAGTTATGGATTACATCAAGTGCCGGCTTGTGGAAGATTGACTATAAAAAACAGCAGCATATCATCATCGGCAGGGAGGACGGTTTTAAAGACTACCGCTTCAATACTATGCTGGAAAATGAGGAGGGGGAATTGTGGATTGGTACGTTCACTGCGGGATTGCATATTTACAACCCTGAGACCAAGGAATTAAAAATACTGGATCGGGCACACGGCTTGACCAGTAATCGTATTGCCAGTATTGTACAAGATGATCAGGGCATCTACTGGATAGGTACTTATGATGGTTTGTCTCTTGTTTCGCCGCGGGGAGAAGTATTGGTCAACCTGGGAAAATCAGACGGGTTGACTCACCCAGAATTCAATCGATTTTCGGCTTATAAATCGCGCACTGGGCAACTGGTACTGGGCACCATCAGCGGTCTGAATATCATTGACCCTGTTCGCCTTAAAAACGAATTGATTGTTGGAGGAACTCCTAAGATTTTTTTAACCAATATTCATTACTACGACAAACACCAGGATCGAAATGTTGATTTGACCAATAGTGTCGATTTTAACAAAAAAATTTCGCTTTCCGCAACCAACCGATCCATTGGGTTGCAGTTTGCCCTATCTTCTTATATCAACACTGACCAAAACCAGTTTGCCTACAAGCTGGAAGGGATCAACGATGATTGGCAATACATTGGGGCACAGCACAATTTATCCCTTTCTAACCTTCCCCCCGGCCAATACGACATCCTGATCAAAGGAAGCAACTTTCGTGGCATTTGGAGCGAGACTCCGCTGAGAATTAGCTTAAAAGTTCACGAATTTTTCTACCGTCAGACCTGGTTTTATATCCTTTGCATTGGTATCATCGGGCTAGTTGCGTATATCTGGATTGCCTACCTGCGAGGAGAGAAAAAACGGCTGGAGCAGGAAGTGCAAAAACGGACCCAACGCATCAACAAGGATAAAGAATTGATCGAGCACCAGGCAGAAGAACTCAGGCACTTGGATAAAAGCAAATCCCGTTTTTTTACCAATATTTCTCACGAGTTACGTACCCCTGTAACCTTGATTTCCGCTCCCATCGGTTATTTGCTCCGGCAGCATGGGAGCACCATGCAAAATGAGATTAAAACCAGCTTGCAAATTGTGCAGCGCAATGCCAAAAAGTTACTCGCTCTGGTTGAAGAACTACTTGAACTTTCCAGCCTGGATGCAGGGAAAAACACCCTGAACCTGAGTCCTGTCCTGGTCAAACCTTATTTCGACCAACTCTTGGCTGCATTTGATTCCTGGGTGCAACACAAAAATATTGAGTTAACGGTAAAGAATGATCTTCCTGCCGGCACCTACTATAGTTTAGATAAAACCCGGCTGGCTAAAATAGTCAACAACTTACTTAGTAATGCCATCAAATTTACGCCGGAATCAGGAAGCATCCGGGTGGTAATTGAAATTCAGGCATTTCCTGATCAATCCATTTCCAACAAGAAAACAGAAACGAACCAGCCGACCAATAGCTATCTGCGGCTACAGATCTCTGATACCGGCCGGGGTATTCTACCAGAAGACCTACCCTATATCTTTGACCGTTATTTCCAAACGGGACGCAAAGAAGGGGCCCAGGAGGGAGGCACGGGTATTGGGCTCTCTCTTTCCAAAGAACTGGCTCACCTCATGCAGGGAGAACTAACCGTCAGTAGCATCTGGACGAAAGGCAGTACCTTCACCTTATCCGTACCTGCGGAGCAGGCGCCTGGCGCAGCACCAGGGTCGGCAACTGATTCCCTGCTCACCCCTATTGCTACGCCTAAACTCGTTGACACCCCGACTATTGATCAAACTACGGTCAGCACGACGAAAGACAAAAATGGGATTCTCATCGTGGAAGACAATCCAGACATGCAGGAATTGCTCAAAACATTACTTTCCGCAACCTATCACTGTGTGGTGGCCAATAATGGTGCAAAAGCCTGGCAGATGTTGAACAACCCCAAAACTCCCCCCATAGACTTTAAGCTCATCATCAGCGATGTCATGATGCCTGAAATGGATGGTTATGAACTATTGAACCGGATCAAAGGCCATGTAAAATGGCAAAAAACGCCCGTCATCATGCTCACTTCAAGGGCCGCAGAGGAAGATAAACTACGTGCCCTCAGAATTGGGGTGGACGATTATCTTTCCAAACCTTTTTCAGCAGAGGAATTGAAGGTGCGAATGGCCAATCTGATTCAGAATTATCAGGACAGGCTGAATTTTACCACCAAAAACACACATAAAGTCGAGCTTGACTTAGAAGTTGGGCCTACCGTAGAACAGGAATGGCTCAAGCAACTGGAAGAAGCCGCTCTGGAAGCCATCGACAAGGGCATTTCGCTCAATGCCTCTTACCTGTCCAGCAAAATGTCCCTCAGCGACCGACAGCTGCTGCGTCGAATTAAAGCCCTAACCGGGTTGTCTATCAAGAATTATATGCAGGAAATTAAGCTGCAACGGGCAAGACACCTGCTGGAAACCAGGGCTTACCAAACCATTGCGGAAGTGGCTTATGACTGTGGATTTAACACCCCCGGCTATTTTACCAAAGTGTTCCTGACTCATTTTGGCAAACGACCTTCTGAATACCTGCACGCCGAGTAGATGCCCCACTTCTACGTTCCCATATACGAAATGGCGAGTTTTTTCAATAAGATGGCGAGTTTTTACCCCTCTCCTACCCCCATCTTTGAGGCAAAATAATGTCCTCCCCCTTACTCGAATTCTGAAACCATAAATGGTCATTATATGAAAAATCTAACCAAGCACATTTTAGGTTTGGCCTTGTGCATTTTATTGAGTACGCCATACACAAATGCTCAACAACCCCTCATTGCCAATGGCGACCTTCACGAGGTGGGCTACAATGGCACCTATCAAGACTTCGTGATCCCAACTGGAGGTAACCTAAACTTCAATGATTACCTTACCTTTTTCTTAAAGGGAGCTGATGGGGGAAAAACCCAATATATCAATCAAAACCGGGGAGGTGGCGGAGCCACTGTTGAAGTCAATTTTGAAATTGGTTCCGGGGCCGGGCAACTACAACCGGGAGGGACTATCAGGGTGATTATTGGACAGGATGGAGCCAATGGCCGTACCAGGCAAGACGCGGCTGGTAGCGGTGGTGGTGGCGGCACAGGGCTACTATATCATGCCCCCGGAGCCTCCATTACTTGTAGTACCCCCTCGACAAGCCTGGCCGATGCCAGTTCCTGTTGGGTGATCCTCGCCGTAGCCGGTGGTGGTGGTGGAGCAGGCGAAATTGCTCCAGGTAGAAGTGGAGTAACGGGCACCTGTGGTGAAACGGGCTTTTCCGGTGGAGGTGGCGCTATCGGTGGAGCTGGAGGTTGCAACGGAGCAGGAGGTAGCGCGGGTAGTGCCGGTAACTACGCCAATTCTACCGGTGCAGGTGGTGGTGGCTATTCTGGCAATGGTCTTGGTATTGTTGGCAGTGCCAGAGGTAGAGCCGGTATCTTTACCGGCGGAGCTGGCGGTGCCGGAGATGGTAAAAAACGGAGAGGTGGATATGGCTACGGTGGCGGTGGCAGTGGAAATATGGTAAAGCCTGGCGGTGGCGGCGGTGGCGGCTTCTCCGGCGGTGGCGGCGGTGGAAAGGAAGTTGGCGGTGGCGGCGGCGGTAGTTTTGCAAATAGTGCGGCAATCGAGATTATCCTGGAAAATGGTGAATTGGATGGCACACCCAATAATGGCCGTTTCTATTACGAATTTAGTGCCTTTGATCCCACCAGACCCAAGGCTTTTTGTAAAGACATTAGCGTAACGCTCAACAATGGCAGCTATACCTTAACCGGATCAGAAATTGATGATAATAGCGTGGCAGAACCCGGTGAATCCATCGCTCCCTTTATTTTGAGAAAAATAGGTGGCGTAAATGTTCCGCTTCCCAGCATCAGTTTTGATTGTGATGATATCGGTGAAAAACAGGTCACCCTGCAAGTGATCAGTACCAGTGGAAAAAAAGATAAATGTGTTGCGCTCGTAGAAGTACAAGACGATGTAGCCCCGACGGTAACCTGTGGAACAAACTTCCCCATTGCCGCCCTGGTAACCAGAGGACAAAACTTTATCCTCGATCCCGATTTAGTCATTCAATCTTCATCAGATGCCTGTGGCGAGATTGTGGATAAATACTTCGACCAGGGAGAATTTACCTGTGATGATGTGGGCGCCAATACGGTCACGCTTTATGTGGAAGACAATAGTGGTAACAGAGGAAGTTGTAGCTATACCTTTACCCTAGCACAGGACTCCGAAGCGCTGGGCCTTTCTTGTCCGCCCAATGTAATAAGGGAAATTTTTACAAATGATTGTGAAGTCGAATTGGATGAGGCCATTTTGCCAGACCTCATGGGTCCCTGTTCCAGCACCCTCACCTACGAGATCAGCGATGGGGTGAATATCGTGGACAGTGGCGCTGAAACGCCATTTGGCAATTTTCTTTCCGGCGGCAATTTCACGCTCACCTACAACCATAGCCTCAATGGCAATACGCTGAATTGTGCCTTCAATATTACCATCAATAGCATCGCCGGAGGTTACGATCTGTTTTGCCCACCCAGTTTTGAAGTTGATGCCCAGGATCAGCAGGATTGTAGTTTTTTTGCCTCTGGTAGTGCCTTGGAACCTAATGTGGGTTTCTGCGGAATGGGTGATTTTCTGACCTATCAGATTGAAAATGATGTATCTGGAAATATTACCAACGGATCTGGTGCTTTGGGAAATACAGCCTTTGAGGTAGGTACAAATACCATTACTTACTCACTTGGAAGCAACAATTGTAGCTTTACCGTCACTGCTTTCGACAACGAAGATCCCGTAGCTGTTTGTCAGCCACGAACCATTCAGCTCAACAGCAATTGCGAAGTGACCATCACCGCCGATGAACTGGGAACCGGGTCTTATGATCCTTGCGGAGAGGTAACGATCCAGGCCTCCTACGAGGATTGTAATCAGCTTCCCTGCGTGGAATATGGCCCGGCCGCTTCCCTTACTTTTACCGCTCCAGGTGAATATGTGGTGTTTCTTGAGGTCACCGATCCCTCAGGTAATACTGCAGACTGTGGCTTTCCGGTCATCGTGGAAGCCCCGGCCGGACAGGTGTCCTGCAAAAATATTACCCGGTCGCTCGACGCCAATGGCGAAGTGTCCATTACACCTACAGAAGTTTTTGATGATCAGGCGGCCACTTGTGTTTCCCTCACTCCTGTTGATCTGACCCAAGACTTCTTCGAATGCTCAGACATTGGAGTGCAAACCGTGACGCTCACCGCTTTGGATGAAGACAATAACCCGAGCACCTGCAATGCCCAGGTGACCATCGAAGACAATACGGCTCCGGTGGCCAATTGTCAAAATATCACAGTAGCACTGGATGGGAATGGAGATGCCGGCATTACAGCAGATGAGGTCCATAGTAGCTCCAGTGATGCCTGCCCATACGGGCCCGTACCGGGCGGCATTGCCAGCTTCTCTGCGTCCTCCAACACTTTTACCTGTAGTGACTTAGGGGACAACATGGTGACATTGACCGTTACCGATAATCATGGCAACGCCGGCACCTGTACCGCTACCGTTACCGTGGAGGACAACATTGCACCGACCATTACCTGCCAGGATATTACGGTTCAGCTGGATATTAATGGTTCTTTTTCGATCAATTCTGTCAACTATATCAACAACAATATTATCACCAGTGCGAATGACAACTGTGGTCTTCAATCAGGTGTAGATTTTGGTGGATCGATAAATTTCACTTGCGATAATATCGGTATACCGAACCAAAGGTTTGTTAAAAAAAGTGATGTCAATGGTAATACTTCTAATATTTGTTCCATTAATATCACAGTAGAAGACGTGACCGCCCCGGTAGCCACTTGTCAGGACATTACGGTCCAGCTGGATGGTAGTGGAAATACCTCTATCAGTGGCAGCGATATTGACGGAGGTTCGACGGATGCCTGTGGTATTGGTAACCTGACCGCAAGCCCAAGTTCATTTGATTGCAATGATATTGGCACCAACAGCTCCACTTTGACCATTACAGATGTCAACGGCAATACCAGTACCTGCTCCGCCAACGTGACAGTGGAAGACAATACAGCACCTACCGCTGTTTGCCAGAATGTGAGTTTACAAATCAACCTGACCGGCAACGCGCTTCTTACACCCGAGGAGGTCAACCTTGGCTCATCCGATAACTGTGGCATCGCGGCATTAAGCCTTAGTCAGGAAAATTTCACCATTGCTGATTTGGGAGACAATCAGGAAACCCTAACCGTGACCGATGTTAGCGGTAATGCTAGTACCTGCATGGCTATGGTCACCGTAACCGTTGTATGTCCCAACGAATCAATCGTGTATGTCGACAGGGATGCTGCCGGAGCTCAAACGGGCGAAAACTGGCAGAATGCTTTCAACTCCCTTCAGGATGCGCTATTGCTGGCCGAAAACTGCCCCTCCATTGTACAAATTTGGGTTGCAGAGGGCACCTATTATCCGGATGAAGGAGTCCTGGTTACAGCCGACGACCGTAGTGTTTCCTTTTCACTACAAAATGACCTGGCCATTTTTGGAGGGTTTAATGGAACAGAGACAATGCTTTCGCAAAGAAATTGGGAAAACAATGTGACGATACTCAGTGGTGATCTATTGCAAAATGACGGCTCAGCATTCACCAACAATGAAGACAATGCCTTGCACGTAGTAATCGCCAGAGGACAAGATATTTCCGCTTCGGCAATCCTGGATGGTTTTACAGTGACTGCAGGATATGCAGATGGTGACGATATAAATACTAGCCGGGGCGGTGGCATGCAAATTAGAGAGAATGCTTCTCCCATGGTCAAAAACTGTAAGATCCTTTATAATGAGGCAACACTTGGAGGTGGCCTGCACCTGATTGGCATTAATGGAACCAGAACTTTTATCAACTGCCTGATTGCCGGAAATATAGCCAATGGCGGGGGTGGCGGAGTATATGGCTTAGGCGGCACCGAGCTGTTTATCAACTGCCAATTTATTGGTAATCGAGCAATTGGAGGCGGAAACGGAGGCGCGGTTTTCCTGAATTCAGCTTCATCAAATGCCAGCTTTACCAATTGCTCCTTTTCCGGTAATGCTTCCCTTGATCAGGGAGGAGTGATTCGCAATAGCAACACTACAAATACTATAATGACGAATTGTGTTTTGTGGGGTAATAGCTCAGAAATCTGGACGACACACGGTGGTAATATTAACATCAATCATTCTATTGTAGAAAATGGCTATCCTGGCACCGGAAATCTGGATATCGATCCACTGTTTGTCAGTCAGCCGGATTTCAATCTCGCTCCAACCAACAGTGGGGACCTTCACCTGCAAGCATGTTCTCCGGCTATTGATGTCGGCACCTCAACGGGTGCACCATCTGATGATTATGAGGGCAATACCCGACCAGCAAATAATGGAATAGATATGGGTGCCCTTGAATTTCAAGGAGTTCCCGCCCTTCCTGTGGCCATTTGTCAGGAGGTAACCGTTCAGCTGGATCAAAACGGTCAGGCAATTATTACACCGGAAGAAATCAACAATGGCTCTATTAGCAATTGTGGCATTCAGAGTTTGTTTCTGAGCGAAACCAGTTTTGATTGTTCGGATACACCAACGCAAATCGTCACCTTAACCTTGACCGAAATTAATGGCAACACGAGTAGTTGTAACGCCACAGTTACCATAGTAGACGTTACCCCGCCCAATGTCCTTTGCCAGAGTGTAACCGTTCAGCTTGATGAAAATGGAATAGTTAATATCCCTATAGCTGAACTCGACGGTGGTACAACTGATAATTGTTCAAATTTCAGTATGGATCAGGGCATTCTTACATTTACCTGTGCTGATATTGGTGCGAATTCGGTGACTGTCGAGTTTGAAGATCCATCTCACAATATCGCTTCGTGCCAGTCAATCGTGACGGTGGCGGACAGCGTACCTCCAATAGCTTCCTGCGCCGATGCGACCGTGCAGTTGGATGCAAACGGGTTGGGCATGCTTACTTTTAATGATGTGGACAATGGTAGCTATGACAATTGTGGAAACTTCACCTATAGTCTCAGCCAGAGTAGTTTTACTTGTGATGATATCGGCACCCATACCGTAGTAGTCACCCTCACCGATGACCAAGGCAAGACCAGGTCCTGTAATGCTTCCGTCACCGTTGAGGATAATGTAGCTCCTACCGCTCTTTGTCAGAATGTGACCGTACAGCTTGATGCAAATGGAGAGGGTACGACTTCGGCAGCAGCCGTTGACAACGGCTCCAACGATGCCTGCCCATACGGGCCCGTACCGGGTGGCATTGCCTCATTGGCTTTAAGCCAAACCGATTTTGACTGTAGTCATGTAGGAACAAATTCGGTGACCCTCACCACAACTGATACCAACGGCAATAGCAATTCCTGTTCCGCCACCGTCACCGTGCAGGATAATGTGGCTCCTGCTATATCGGAATGTGAGGGCAACTTTGCGATTTTCAACGGCCAGGAAGAAATCACCGCTGCATCCGTCATCGATTTCAGTGCTACTGATGCCTGCGGTATACAATCTACCGTTTACGCCCCTTCCATCATCACCTGCGATCAACTGGGACAAAATGTGGAGGTACTGGTGACCGTAACGGATGTTAACGGCAATAGTAATGAATGCCTCGCAACGGTCAAAACCGATGGGCTGTTCTGCGGCTTCATCGACCTGGGCGATGATGGCATCGACTGCGAGGACAGCAGCAATGTAGAGTACGATACCTCAACAGAAACCTTCACCCTGGAAAGTGACGGCTGCGCCAATAACAATTTTGCTCAGGACAATGCCGCCTATACCTATATGGAACTTTGCGGAGACGGCGAGATCATTGCCCATGTTGCCAACATTTCTCCACTTGGACAAGGCTGGGCCGGCATCACCATGCGGGAATCGGAAGCTCCGGGGGCTAAAAAAGTAGAAGTACTGGCCAACCTGGGCAACTTTGTGCGCCGGGCCATTCGTTGGACCGACAACGGATACGCCTATCCGGCGCAACTCTATCGTCCTCAGGCTACTTGGTTGAAGCTCATCCGCTCCGGAAATTCATTTATCGGCTCCGTATCCACCAATGGCAATCAATGGCAAAATGTACTGTATGTCAATATCCCCATGAATGCATGTATCCAGGCTGGACTCATCGTCACCAACTACAACAATGCTACCTTGGTTACTGGTACTTTTGATCATGTTGAGGTCAATTCGGTAAGTTCCGGAATGAATCTCCAACTACCAGAAACCGATCATGAGCAGGTAGACCAGGCGGCGAATCTGGATTTCAACCTGGTTCCAAATCCGGCTCGTGACCGGCTCTTCCTTGATATCATGAGCCAGCAGGAGCCAAAAGCTCAGGCGGACATCCTGAATCAGTTTGGACAGCTAATACTCAGCAGAACGATCAATAACCCAGGAGAATCTCGTGAAAGCTTTGATTTGCACAACCTGAGAAGTGGCACCTATTTTATCAGGGTAACAACCGACCAAAGTCAATTGGTCAAGAAATTTTTGATTGTGAAATAACACTAAAATAGACACCTATAAACAAGCCGACACCAAGGTGAATTCTGGTGTCGGCTCTTTTTATTTATCACGGCAACTTTTCATAGATATATCCCTCTACTCTGATGAACTTATACTTGGCATCCAAAGCGTACTTTTCTCCCAGCTTCAGCGCGGTGATATGATTATCTGTCCGGTCGGAATTCCAAAACAACTTTAGTGGCTTGGTACCGGGCTGTTGCTCTTTATAGACATAGCCTAGAATTTCCAAAAATTCGTATCCCACATTTTTAGCATCCCACTCTGCGGCTTCACTGGCAATGGTTTTGTAATCCTCACGTTTTTTGTGGTAATACAGCTTCAATGGCCTGATTATTGATTGATCTAACGAGCCTGCATATTTTTTGCCCAGTACAAACCCTTCGGCATCCGGGTAAGTATATCCGAAATTGCGTCCTGAAATGAGTTTGGTTGAGGTCGTAGAAACATTATCTTTCTTGTCAAAATCATAGTAAGTCCTCAACTCAACATATCGCTCAGCAACCGGAATATCATCAACGGTAACGTTATAGGTTTCGCACCCCTCCACATTGACTTCCGCTAATACGGCCCCATTCCCACCATCGTAGTAAAACTTAACCGCCTTACCTACAGGCAGCTGCTCCAGTACTAGCTCATTATTTGCAGCAATACAACCCACAAAATCGCCTCCACCATAAGCGTTTATTTGTTTATCGAAGTTATTCACCACGTTTATTTTAGCACAGTTATCACCTCCGCCGATGGTCACATTATAGGTTGTAAATGCGCTGAGCTGAACCTTCTTCAATATCGTGCCATCACCGCCGTGATAATAAAATCTTAGCTCATTGTCGAGCGGCAGGTTGAAGATCGCATTTTCGGATTTAGGCTCGACATCTCCTTTAAATTCATTGCCGTTCATCCAGGCATCAATTTTGGTATCACTCTCATTGCGGATAATCAATGTAGCATACTCTTTGGCTGCAGATTCCGTTGCCATTTCCGGATATTTATTAAAAATTGGTTTTTTGACAAATTTCGTGGTCAAAGAAGGTGAAAATTTATGTCTTTCAACTTAAACAAGTTGAAAAACTATGGTAATAAAACAACATAAAACACTAAAAAACAAAAGGTTACACAAATAAAACAACTTTTGTTTTTATGGTAACCCTTAAAATTTGTCTCTTTTTTTTCAACATTCAATGCCTACATTGCGGCATTATTTCGCAAACATGTGGCCAGCAACTTCCCTCCATTGCACTGCCTATAGCATAAAATCAGGATCATACTCTATAGTCAAACCTCCTTTCCGCCTTTGTAAAAACTATCTCACAACCGAACCACCAAAGTAAGGAATGAACCTCCGTGCTAACAGAAATTATATTTTCTAACCTGAATCATATTTAAAATGAAAAAATTATTACTTCTTTTTTGTATGCACCTTGTAACCGCATTTGGCCTGTTGGCACAATGCCCCGCCAGCAATGTGTTCCTGACAAATCAGGCTGCGGTGAATAGCTTTGCCGCTACATATCCCACTTGCACTTCAATCTCCGGGTATCTATATATTGGGCCCGCAGGTGGCTCCTCTACCGACATTACCGACCTCACTCCTCTATCAAATATTGAGTCGGTGGGCAGCTACGTTTGGATTACAAAAAATCAAAACTTGACTTCTTTAGAAGGTTTGCACAATATTGAAACCATCGGTAGCTATCTGGATGTTACTGATAATGACGGACTTACGTCTTTGGATGGCCTGGACAAGGTCAGTTCGGTCACTGGTTCCTTGGATATATACCAAAATGATGGGCTTATTTCCCTAGAAGGACTGGGACAGCTGCAATCCGTTGGTGCTAACCTGAACATCTCTTCAAATGCAAATTTATTGTCCCTGGAAGGCTTAGACCAACTTAGCCAGATAGGCCCCGGCACTAATGAAGTGGGTTACAACCCTTCCTTACAATCTCTGGATGGCCTGGAACAACTCCAGTCCATAACCGGCAATCTTCGAATATGGTATAATCCCGACCTTACCTCCATTGCAGGCCTCAACCAACTCAGCAGCATTGGTGGTTTTCTTTTTATTAATGCCAACCCTGCCTTACCCTCCCTCACCGGATTGGATCAGCTCCAGTCTATAGGCAACTTCATTCGAATTTCCGATAACGATATGCTCACCGCCCTCCCCGATTTCGACCTGCTGGGCCTCGTACCCTCTTTCTTCCGAGTAGAACTAAATGACAACCTTTCCGTTTGTAGCAGCAACTGGGTATGCAATAATATAAATAACCCCAGTCAAACTATGATTTTCAGCAACAATGCTCCCGGTTGTGACACCAAACCGGAAGTAGCAGCCTCCTGCGGTCCTGCTATTGAAGCCATCTGCCAAAATGCAACTGCCTACCTCCAGGCCAACGGCCAGGCCAGCATCAGCGCCAGTGATGTAGATGGCGGCACGGTGGGCGCTCCCTCCAGCTCTGTTAGCCCGTCTACCTTCACTTGTGATAACATTGGCCCCAATACAGTAACCCTGACCGTTTATGACGCCAGTGCAAACTCCAGCACCTGTACCGCAACGGTAACCGTACTAGACAATATGCCGCCGGTCATCAGCTGTCCGGCTGATATCACGATCGAATGTGATCAGTCTTCCGTTCCTGCTGCAGGCAGTGGAGGTCCCGGCATAGCCACCGCCACCGATAACTGTGCTGACAACCCTACCATCACTTTTTATGATGTGACTGCTCCCGGCACTTGTCCACAGGAATCCGTGATCACCCGCACCTGGACGGCTACCGATGCCAGTGGCTATTCGAATACCTGTGTGCAAATCATCACCATAGTTGATTCCACACCACCGGCCTTTGACAATGTACCGGGCAATACAACCGTAGCATGTGATGCCATCCCTGCCCCAGCAAGCCCAACCGCTACAGATAATTGTGATGCACAAGTAGTCATTACTCCCAATGAAACTTCTGTTCCGGGTGTAGCACCGGTAGTGGAGGTCATTACTCGCACCTGGACCGCTACCGATGACTGTGGCAATTCCAGCACAGCCACTCAGGTCATTACGGTGGTAGACAATACACCGCCCAGCGCAATTTGCCAGAATATAACCGTACAACTTGATGCCAGTGGCGCTGTCGCTATTACCACTGAGGATATTGACGGTGGTTCTACCGATGCCTGTGGCATTGCTAATATTTCGGCTACGCCTACCTCTTTCGACTGTGAGGATACCGGCAGCAATGATGTAGTATTGACCGTAAATGATGTAAATGGCAATACCAACACCTGCACCGCTACCGTGACCGTGAAAGACGAAGTAGCTCCTGAAATCACCTCATGCCAGGGGGGGACCATCGACTTCAACGGGGAACCAACATTCTTGTCTGCTACGGCCATTGATTTCGATGCAACGGATGTCTGTGGTGTGGCTTCGATCACCTACAGCCCGGAATATATCTCTTGTGAGCAGTTGGGTGAAACTGTTCCCGTAACCATCACCGTAACAGATAACAATGGCAATTCCAATAGCTGTATGACTAGTGTAGTGGTCACCGGCCTGCCCTGCGGATTTATGGATTTTGGGGAGGACGGCATTGGCTGTGAAGACAGCAATGACGCCAGCTATGATGCTCCTACAGATACCTATACCCTGGCCAGCGAGGGTTGCTATTCGACCAACTGGACGACAGATAATGCGGCTTACCTCAAGTATGACCTTTGCGGCAACGGCGAAATCATTGCTCACATAGCTTCCCTCAATCCTCTGGCCGGCGGCTGGGCCGGTATCTCTGCCCGCGAGAGCGAAGCAACTGGTTCTAAAAAAGTAGCTCTGGCCACCAACCTGGGCAATATGCTCCGCAGAGAAATCAGAACCATGACCAACGGCTATGCTTATCCTCAGCAATTCTTCCGGCCGGGTGCTACCTGGCTAAAGCTCACTCGAAACGGAAATCAGTTTGTCGGTTCGGCATCATCGAATGGTATCAATTGGCAGATCGTTTTGGTGGCCAATGTCTCGATGAGTTCCTGCATCCAATTTGGATTGTATGCGACCAACACCCATGCCGGCACACTGACGGCTACTTTTGACAACGTAACCATAAGCGGTGGAATGCCAAACGCTAATTTGAATACACCAGAAACCAATCTTTCCAATACCTCTACTAAAGACTTTACAGTCTTTCCCAATCCTGCTAAAGACGAAGTACGGGTAGATTTGAGCGACTACTACGGACAGCAAGTACAGCTACAAATCCTCAACCAATTGGGACAGCCACTGCTACAACGTCAACTGAAGGAAGTAGGCTCCAGCCCGGAATCATTCGATGTTAATCAGCTCAACAATGGCATTTACACGATCCGCCTTACCACCAAACAAGGTGACAAGGTCAAACGATTCCTTATTGTGAAGTAAGGACTGCCGTATAAATAAAAGAAAACCGACACCTGATTGCTCCGGTGTCGGTTTTTTCTCCCTTATCAAAAGAATAAAAGATTGGGAACCACTCTGCTGACTGTATATTTATTATCTAACTCAAACAAAAAATTAAAATGAAAAAAGTATTCTACTCCATGTTATTACTGCTCCTGACGAGCAGTTTGTTCTCACAGACGAGCCGGACCGATGGCCCGATCAGCTCTACCACATTTGCAGTAACCAAAGCAAAAGCAAAAACCAAGGCTGATCCAAACAAAATCGTCACCACCGGATGTACGGATTTTATTTTTGACCAGGATGTAGCCTGGGAGAATTCTACTGTGTCAGGTATTCACTACTATACAAACAGCGATGGTACTTACAGCTTTTCTGGAATTGAGGACTTTGAACTGGTATCAAGCGCGACCATCGGTACGATACTTCAAACGGTATTTAGCAGTGACAAGTGTGAACCACTTGCATACCAGGTTTCATTTCTTGCAGATGATAATGGAACACCCGGACAGGTATTAAATACGCAATTCATTCCTGCCGGGCAAGCCATACCTACTGATGAAGGAGTAACTGAATTTTGGCAAGGTACTGTGGTAATTATCCACATTCCTATTACTCCGGTGGTTTTAGATGCCGGGGAATATTGGGTAGAAATTACCGCTATATCAGAAACAACAAGTTTCTTATTCTATGCCTGGGCAACTACAAGTATAGATGAAACGCATTATTACAGAAATCTTAACACGGGAGAGCTTGGTGATTATGGCAACTCCGGCGGTTTAAGTTTTGCGCTCTGCGGCACGGGAAGCTATCCATCATTGAGTTCTACCTGCGCTCCTGCCATAGAAGCCATTTGCCAAAACACCACGGTCAGTCTATCCGCCGTTGGCCAGGCCAGCATCACCGCCAGTGATGTGGATGGTGGTTCTACCGGTGGTACGTCCAGTACGGTTAGCCCTGCTACCTTCGGCTGCGCAGATGTTGGCCCCAATACCGTTACCCTGACCGTTTCTGATGACAATAATAATACCAGTACCTGTATGGCTACCGTTACCATTGAGGACAACGACAAGCCGGTCATTAATACCTGTCAGGGACTCTCCGCAGTCTTTAACGGACAAGTAAATATTGCTGCGGCATCAGTCATAGATGTAAGTGCCACTGATGCCTGTGGCATTAACACGACCACGTTTACTCCAGCGCACATCAACTGCTCGCAATTGGGACAAAACGTCAGCGTACTCGTCACCATTTCCGACAACAATGGCAATACGGAAACATGTACCGCCACTGTGCAAACCGAAGGCCTACCCTGCGGATTTATGGATTACGGCGATGATGGCATTGGTTGCCAGGACGGCAATGAGGTAGATTATGACACCAATGCGGAAAGCTTCACCCTGACCAGCAGCGGTTGTTCCAGCACCAACTTTGCTCAGGATGACGCTGCTTACGTACAGTCGCCGTTTTGTGGCAATGGAGAAATCATCGTACACGTAGCGGGCATCTCGCCGGTCGGTCAGGGCTGGGCCGGTATCTCCATGCGGGAATCCGAAGCGCCCGGCGCCAAAAAAGTGGAGTTATTGGTAAATCTCTCCAATATGGTTCGCAGATCCATCCGTACCATGACCAACGGCTATGCGATACCAGGTCAGTTTTTCCGGCCAGGGGCCACTTGGCTCAAACTCGTTAGAAACGGTTCCATGTTCATTGGTTATGCATCTTCTGATGGCGTCAACTGGCAAATAGTATTGACCACCAATGTATCAATGAGCAACTGCATTCAGGCCGGTTTGATGGTGACCAACTACAGTGCTTCTTCTACGGTTACCGGCACCTTTGACCATGTGGTCGTACCCGAAATTCCCGGCATGGGCTTACAAACGCCATCTACCAATGGTGTGACGCAGCAAACTATACAAAATCATGATGTAGACTTCAATATCTTCCCCAACCCGGCAAAGGATGTATTGAACCTGGATTTGATTAACGTTGCCGATGAGGAAGTAAATATTAAGGTTTATAACCAGTTGGGGCAAGCTGTCCTGCAGCAGCGTTCCGAATTCACCTCCGATCGGATCAGGGTTGACCTGAACGGTCTGAGTGAGGGTACGTATTTTATAAAAGTCCTCTCCGCGAATGGTGAACAGGTGAAGAAATTTTTAATAGTTAGATAATTGCGAAATTAAAAAACTGTTGATTAGTAAGCAACGCCCGTATTTTTAAATATTCACTTCAAGTGATTCGCAAAGAGAATCCCGGTTTTTGACGAGATCAAAACCGGGATTTCTCTTTCTCCCCCCGGGCGCAGTTCCGTCCTGTCTCAGTAAGAATACTGTTATAATTTGTTGTCAAAAA
>CAXHCA010000109.1:0-23438 GCA_964015035.1 uncultured Saprospiraceae bacterium | reverse complement strand
GAGATGTCGTCTCGTGGGCTCGGAGATGTGTATAAGAGACAGGCCCAGCGCCAGCTGAAAATAGCTGCCCAGCGCTCGGTAAACTTGACGGATTTCCATCAATGAGGGAAAGGATTGCTCGTAGTTTTTTTCAAGATTGAGTCGATCACTTTGATTGTAAAGCAGTACGGCATAGGCCTTTTTCCCATCTCGTCCTGCTCGTCCGGCTTCCTGAAAATAAGCTTCCAGACTATCAGGCAATCCCATGTGCACCACGAGTCGCACATCGGCTTTGTCGATGCCCATACCAAAGGCGTTGGTGGCCACCATCACCCGAATTTTTCCCTGAATCCACTCCTCCTGGCGCTTGGCGCGTTCATCTGGATCCAATCCGGCGTGATAAAAACCGGCACGTATCCCCCTTCGCGCCAAAAGAGTTGCCAAATCTTTGGTTTTCCGTCGATTACGCACATAAATGACCGCCGAACCAGGCACCCGTTTTAGAATGTCAAGCAGTTTTTCTTCTTTATTCTCTTCATGCAAAACGGCATAAGCCAAGTTGTCTCGGGCAAAACTCTTCTCAAAAACCTGACCTTGCTTAAATTCCAGTTTCTCCTGAATGTCTTTCACCACTTCTTTGGTCGCTGTAGCCGTAACGGCAATCATAGGGGTATCTGGCACCAACTCCCGCAGCTGTGTGATGTTGAGATAAGCCGGACGAAAGTCGTATCCCCATTGCGAAATACAGTGGGCTTCGTCAATGGCAATTAAATTGACGGGCATCCGTTTGATGCGTTCCTGAGCCAGCTCGGAGTTCAAGCGCTCGGGTGAAAGGTAAAGGAATTTGAGATGGCCATGTGCCGCATTATCGAGCGTACGATCAATGTCCCGAAAATGCATGCCCGAATAAATCGCAGCTGCTCTGATATTGCGTTTTAACAGGTTTTCTACCTGATCTTTCATCAAGGCAATCAGTGGCGAAATGACTAGACAAACCCCCTCTTTGCATAGGGCAGGAACCTGAAAACAGATAGATTTTCCACCTCCCGTAGGCATTAATGCCAGCGTGTCCTTGCCTTCCAATACGGAATGAATGATCGGTTCCTGCAACGGCCGGAACTCGTCATACCCCCAATATTGCTGCAAAATTTCGATCGGTCTGGCTTCCATAATGCACTTATTCGGCGAAGTTAGGAGTGTTGGCGAAAAAATACACTATAAATTTGGTTGAAATTTGTGCAGAATCCACAAATGCCCTTTAAAAGGAGTCGTTCCTCTGGTCCCCGCGGGAGCTATCTGCTCGGGCGAAATTTATTCCGCCCAAGACATTTACTGAAATGACCGAAAACCTAAGCTACTACCCCGGCTATGCCTACGGAGGTCGAGCCATTCACGGAGGAGCCAATGGGGCTCATTTGCTGGAGGTGCAAGGCACCATGATCCTGGATTGTGTGGAAGGTATTTTTGCCCAGCGTAGTCCCTTGATCGCTACTAAAAACACTTTAAAGAATGTCAATTGGGGGATTTTTGCTAACTTATCTTCTCCAGGTGGAAATATCATCATTGGAGGTATGGATGAGACGGACAAAAATTCGATAGAAGCCAGCAGAATTGGCATTATGGTGAACAATGCCGGATCAACTGGGCAGGTATTTAGTGGAACCATCTTTGGCAATCACTACTACGGACTGTTACTCCCTTCCAGCGGCATCCTGGGTACCCAGGTCCACCAGAAAAATCAATGGACAGGGGTCTATGGTTCTGGAAGTGGGGCGGTTTATCAGGTGACATTTGATCAGGCGCAAGAATATCCTTTTATCTATGATGCCTCCGAAAACAGCTATTACGACGCACCTAATTCTCTGCCGGTGGGTTGGTTTGTCTCTAATGAAGACCCAACGAGCATTGATGTTTGCGCTCCGGAAAACTGCGTCATTGACGAAATAAAGCAAGATTCACCAGATACCAAACGCATTGCGGGCGACAGCATCCAGGCCGGCGATTATACCTCTACCGTGCAGTGGGAGTTGAATCGTTATTTGTATGCCAAATTAGAAGGGGTTACGATTACTGAGCAAGGTATTCAGGACTTTGCAGATCATCACGATACCACCACGGTGGGGGCCTTCCACAATGTGGATCAGGCTTTGGCCGATATGTTCGAGGCGGATTCAACCGAAGTTGACCAGATGATGGAAAATCTGGACTCCATTCGGGCCTTGCTACAAATGGTAGTCAATCTCGATACGGCCCTTTTGAATGCCAGCGGCACTACTTACCAAACCCTTTGGCAAAGCCGGACTGAAAAGATCGATGATTTGTTTGATTATGACAAGGACAATATCAATCTGCTCTCCACTTTGGTCAGGACCAGAGGCAGTGAAGCAGCAAGTATCTGGAGCCAAAATGACGGCATCGCCGTAGATTCTGTGTACGAACAGAATACCAAAACGGTTAATGGCATTTATGCCGATTATTTGCTCAAGGGACTGGTTACGCCGGATACAACTAGTCTCAATGCTTTACAAGCTGTAGCTAACCAGTGTCCCTTATCGGGAGGCAATGCAGTCTACCAGGCCAGAGCTTTGCTGAAATTGACTACCGGTATTTACTCGGTCTATGATGACCAACAGAATTGCCTGGGAAGTCAACCATATTCAACTCCTAACATACCGGGTACCAATATCACAACAACTGATTGGCAGATTTATCCCAACCCAGCAACTGAAATAGTAACGGTTGATTGGTCCGGAATAATGTTTGAAAAAGGACTTTTGCAAATATTTGACCTCAATGGAAAGTTGATGGAAAAGCAAGTCATTACGGCCAGTCGCGGCAAGATCGGTATCAATACCATTGAATATCAGGGAGGAATCTACCTAATCATGTTACAGTTGGACGAAGATCAGCCAAAAACCAAAAAAATGGTCATTCTTCGACGTTAATATCCTTCAGAGGAGGCTCCTTCGGGGCTTCCTCTGTTCAATTCTGTATTTATGAAAATGAAAGACTTTTTTACTTTTTTTTGGTGAGCACTACAGTACTGGCATTTTGCCAAAAGCATGATTATATGTGGATGCTTGGCAAAGATAGTCCTACCAATCCCGATTTTGCCGGAGCCATCATGGATTTTAATGGCGACTCTGCTGAGGTATATACTTTTTTTCAAGAGCTCTATTTTTACCAAACCAACGCCAGCATTTGTGATACCGCCGGCAATCTGCTGTTTTATACCAATGGGCTAAAGGTAGCCAATGCATTAGGAGAAGTGATGGAAAACGGAGAGGGACTCAATCCAGGCAGCCATGCCAATACCCAGGGTGATTATGGGTATATTTTAGACCAGGGAGCCATTATTGTTCCCATGCCAGGAAGTGACAGCTTGTATTATTTAATTCACGCTGATAAACAGGTTCCTCCTGGAAATATTTACAGTAAATACATCTATTATAACTTGATTGATATGAGTCTTAACGGCGGACTGGGCGCTGTTGTGCAAAAAAACCAAATCATTCGTGAGGGAGCTTTCGAACAAGGAAAGTTGACCCTTACTCGCCACGCCAATGGGGCTGATTGGTGGCTGGTATTTCGACGATATGCGACCAATCAGTATCACCGTTATTTAATCACAGCCGAATATGCCAATCTACATATTGTTGGTTATGCTGGTGATGATGCCTACATCAATATCTATGATTTTGATCGATGTACTGGTGATTTATACAATCCTATTCAAATTACCTATGTTGATACGGCCTGGTCTGGCGGGATTGCCATTTCTCCTAACTCGCGTTTTTTATACATCTCCTCGTACAAATTTGTGTACCAATATGACCTTTGGGCCAACGATATTCCAGCCAGTAAAGACACCGTAGCTATTTATGATGGTTTCACGGTAACTTCTCCCAATTTCGCAACAACTTTTTCCCTGGCTCAGCTGGCTCCGGATGGCAAAATCTACATCACCAGTAATACCTCTGTACCCTACCTGCACGTCATCAACTATCCGGATTTACCGGGTGATAGCTGTGAGGTATGCCAGCACTGTGTGGAGCTACCCACCTGGAATGCTTTTTCTATTCCCAATTTCCCCAATTATCGCCTGGGGCCCACGGAGGAGCCGTGTGTCACCGCCGTAGAAGTACCGGAGGAAGTGCTTGTACAGGAAATGGTACGGGTTTACCCCAATCCGGCCACGGACTATCTCTGGGTAGAAGCACTGGAACACAGTACATCCAAACCACTGGGGTGGTCCCTCTACTCCGCTACCGGGCAGGTAGTCCGTAGTGCAGCTATTCGCGGTCGCCGGCAACTGGACCTCCCTAACCTGGCACCGGGGCTGTACTTCTGGAAGGTGCAAAACGCCGAAGGGCAATGGCAAACGGGGAGGGTGGTGGTGGAGTAGCCTGGTTGGGGGAGCCGCTCACCTTCCAGGTTGTGAACCTTGAAGGAGGCTACCTGGTTGGGTGAAATTTATTTCATCAAAAAGTAGGCTCCTTCAAAGTCTTAGGTGCGGAGGGAGGTGAGCGGATAGTGAAAAAAAAAGAAGCGGAATCACCAACATGATTCCGCCTCCGAAATAACTCAAATCGTTTTATTTATAACTCTTTAATGTCGTGATTAGATGATGGTACTTGTCTGTTCACTCATTTGTGTTTCGCTAAGGCGAAAGCCATGAGGATCAGACACTTGCAAGGCAATCAAGTCGCCAATTTCAGCACAGCCGTACGGGAACTTCGGATTCAGCTCTGGTGTGCCAATGCCCTTTTCCAGGATAAATTGTACCGAATCCCGGATGGTCAATGCTTCCTTGTTCATATCCATAGATTCCAGCATCATGGCTGCCGATAGAATAGCGGCCATCGGATTGGCGATGTTTTTGCCGGCACCCTCGGGGTAAGATCCGTGAATGGGCTCAAACATGGAAGTATGCAGTCCAATAGATGCTGATGGCAGCAACCCCATCGATCCGGCAATGACACTTGCTTCATCGGAAAGGATGTCGCCAAACATATTGGAGGTCAGCATGACATCAAACTGTGTTGGATATTGGATGAGTTGCATGGCGGCATTATCTACAAACATGAAGTTCAATTCGATATCAGGGTAGTCGCCCAACATTTTGGTCACCGTATCGCGCCATAAGCGGGAGGTTTCCAATACATTGGCCTTGTCTACCAAGGTCACTTTTTTACGCCGCTTGCCGGCATATTCAAAAGCCAGTTTAGCAATGCGTTCAATCTCGTGTACGTGGTAGCTACACGTATCATAAGCCGATTGTCCGTCTTCACTCTTTCCCTTATCACCAAAATAAATACCACCGGTTAGCTCTCGGAGGATGATAAAGTCTGCACCCTTGATGCGCTCTTCCTTTAAAGGTGACAGGTGCAAGAGATTGGGATAGGTCGTTACCGGGCGGATATTCGCATACAAACCCAGCGATTTTCTCAGTGCCAACAGGCCTTGTTCCGGCCTGATCTTTGCATTGGGATCATTGTCGTATTTGGGATGGCCGATGGCACCAAATAGTACGGCATCCGCGTTTTTACAAGCCTCTAATGTTTCTTCCGGCAGTGGATTGCCGTGTCGGTCAATCGCTACGGCACCTACATCAGCGTAGCAATATTCAAAATAATGGCCAAAGCGGTTGGCCGTAGCATCGAGTACTTTTACTGCCTGACGAATGACTTCAGGGCCGATTCCATCTCCAGGGAGTAAGGCTATTTTCTTTTTCATAGGAATACGATTTGAGTATTAATTTTGAGTTATGGGATCAATTGTTTGACTTCATAGGCTTCAATTTGATCGCGAATACTCAGCAAGTAATCGATATCGTCGTAGCCATTGATCAAACACATTTTTTTATAAGGGTCGATATCAAAAGCAGCAGTTTCGCCACTTGCCATAATGGTAAAGGTCTGGCTGGGCAAATCCACTTTGAATTCCACTTTGGGGTCGGCTTCGATGGCTTGAAATATTTTGTCCAGAAAAGCCGGTGTCACTTGTACGGGCAGCAACCCATTGTTGATGGCATTGCCACGAAAAATGTCAGCAAAAAAGCTGGAAACAATCACTCTGAAGCCATAATCGTACAAAGCCCAGGCCGCATGCTCCCGACTGGAACCACAACCAAAATTCTTGCCGGCCGCCAAAATAGTTCCGGTATAAGTGGGATTGTTGAGCACAAAATCCTCCTTTTTTTCTTCATTGGCATGATAGCGCCAATCGCGAAACAAATTGTCGCCAAATCCCTCACGCGTAGTGGCCTTCAAAAAACGGGCCGGAATGATCTGATCCGTATCCACCTCTTCGATGGGCATCGGTACAGCGGTTGATATGATGGTTTGATATTTTTCCAAAATAGTTGTAATTCTTTGACAGTAAGTGTTTTAAATTTATCCTTTCGTTTGGCAATGCCGTTACCGATCAAGGCTAGCTAGGTATTGCGCACATCCACAATTTTACCTGCAATGGCGGTAGCTGCTGCCATGAGCGGACTAGCCAAAATAGTTCGGGCACCAGGTCCCTGGCGGCCTTCAAAATTTCGGTTAGAAGTGGATACACAATAGGCCCCTTTGGGAATCTTGTCTTCATTCATACCCAAACAGGCAGAACATCCGGGCTCCCGAAAGTCGAAACCGGCCTCGATAAAAATTTGATCCAGTCCTTCTTTACGCGCCTGAGTGATCACTTGCTGTGACCCCGGTACGATCATGGCGTTGACATTAGCGGCTTTTTGTTTGCCTTTGACATAATCGGCCACCATGCGCAAATCTTCAATGCGCGAGTTGGTACAACTACCGATAAATACATAATCGATCGGTTTGCCCAATAAGGATTCTCCTCCTGCAAAGCCCATATAACCCAGCGCTTTTTCGAAGGTTGCCGGATTGTCTGTCTCGGCCGGTGTGGGAATGCGCTCGCTAATGCGAATCCCCATTCCCGGGTTGGTGCCATAAGTGAGCATTGGCTCAATGTCTTCCGCTTTGAAAACATATTCTTTATCAAAGGTGGCATCTTCATCAGAATACAGGGTTTTCCAGTATTCAACGGCTTTGTCAAAATCAGCGCCCTGAGGGGCAAATTCCCGGCCACGCAAGTATGCAAAAGTTGTTTCATCTGGTGCAATCATGCCGCCGCGAGCGCCCATTTCAATACTCATATTACAAATGGTCATGCGGGCCTCCATAGAAAGAGAACGGATGGCAGAACCAGCGTACTCTACAAAATAACCCGTGCCACCGCTGGCCGTCAGTTTGGAGATAATGTATAAAATGATGTCCTTGGACACAACCCCGGGTTGTAGCTTACCATCAACCGTGATGCGCATGCGCTTAGGACGGGATTGTAACAAACATTGGGTCGCAAATACCTGTTCGACCTGACTGGTGCCAATACCAAAAGCGATGGCGCCAAAAGCGCCGTGGGTGGAGGTATGACTGTCGCCACAAACCATGGTCCGTCCAGGTTGAGTGATACCCAATTCCGGCCCGATCACATGCACTATGCCCTGATAAGGGTGGCCAAGACCATACAATTCAATGCCAAATTTTTCACAATTTTCAGTCAGCTTATCTACTTGAAAACGAGACAGCTTTTCCTTGATTGGCAAGTGCTGATTTTCAGTAGGTACGTTATGGTCGGCGGTTGCTACCGTTTTGTCGGCACGAAATACCGGCAACCCCCGTTTTTCCAATCCTGCAAATGCCTGTGGGCTGGTCACCTCGTGAATCAGGTGTCGGTCGATATAGATGACTTCCATGCCGCCTTCGACCTCGGTGACCACGTGGGCATCCCAAATTTTATCAAAAAGTGTTTTTCCCATTATAATTGTACAATTGCCGTGTTATTTAACTTGATGCTGTAAGGACAATTTTTGCGATTGGAAGTATGCCAATCATTAAAATTGCCCATTAAGATTTGTCTAAGAACATAAGATTTTAATGGTTAGCCAATGAAGGGACCTTTTCCATGATGGCAATCAAATCCTCATCACTAACTTCTTTTTTGCGATCCGCCACATTCAGGAAATCTTGATAGACACTATCAAGTTGCAATTTAGTCAATTCAAATCCAATGTTTTTGGCGCGATAAGCCAATGCCGCACGACCACTGCGAGCCGTCAGCACGATCTTGGATTGGTCTACCCCCACTTCCAGGGGATCAATAATTTCATAGGTTTCCCGCTTTTTGATCACTCCATCTTGGTGGATTCCGGAAGAGTGGGCAAAAGCATTGGCCCCAACGATGGCCTTATTCGGTTGTACGGGCATGCCCATGCGCTCCGAAACCAGCTGGCTAATTGGATTGAGCAACCGGGTATTGATTCCATTGATGAAACCCAGGTCTTGGTGCTGGCGCATAATCATAACCACTTCTTCAAGCGAGGTGTTACCTGCGCGCTCCCCAATACCATTGATGGTACATTCGATTTGGCGAGCTCCATTTTGAATGCCAGCAATGGAGTTGGCTGTGGCCAATCCGAGATCATTGTGGCAGTGAGTTGATAAAATAGCATTTTCAATACCCCTGACATTTTCTCGAAGGTACTTTATTTTGGCACCGTATTCGTCCGGTAGGCAATAGCCTGTGGTATCCGGAATATTGAGTACGGTTGCTCCGGCTTTTAGGACGGCCTCTAATACTCTGGCCAAGTATTCATTATCAGTACGGCCTGCATCTTCTGCATAAAATTCGACGTCTTCAACAAAAGATTTGGCATATTTTACGGCAGCAGTAGCTCTCTCTAGGATTTTTTCCTGAGTAGATTTCAACTTAAATTTGATGTGTGATTCCGACGTTCCAATGCCCGTATGAATCCGTGGATGTTTGGCGTAAGTCAGTGCCTGAGCTGCTACATCTATATCCTTTTCCACGGCCCTGGTGAGTCCACATACGGTCGGCGCAGATACGGCTTTGGCTATATCAACTACCGATTGAAAATCGCCGGGACTGGAGATTGGGAATCCGGCTTCGATGATATCGACGCCTAGTTCTTCCAGCCGCTTAGCTATTTCAACTTTCTGAGCGGTGACCAGTTTACAGCCAGGAACTTGTTCACCATCTCTGAGGGTCGTGTCAAAAATAAAAATTCGCTTATCAGCCATAGTTTATTACCTGTTTTTACGGAAAAGTATATTAATATTGGCTTCAAATATATCTCGGATGACCGAAGGTGCGAAAATAAAAATGGAACTTACTCCAAGTTTGCAGCCCAATTATATAGAGTTAATAATTTGACTATCAGTAGATTGTAAAATTGGTTCTTACAATGCCTAAACAAAAAACAGACGACCTCATTCAATTAATCAAGTCCCTAACCCGAGCCGAAAAACGGCATTTCCGCCTTTTTGTCAGAAGAAACCAGGCTTCTGAAAATATTTTATTTTTACAGCTTTTTGATATTCTTGACAAATACAAAGAATACGACGAATCGGTTATCTTGAAAAGGCTCCCAGCCATCAAGAAGACCCAGCTTAGCAATTTAAAGGCACATCTGTATAAACAATTGCTCACCAGCTTGCGATTGGTGAATAAAAAGCACAACGAAGACATTCAAATTCGCGAAATGATCGATTATGCCTCGGTCTTATATACGAAGGGATTGTATCGCCAAAGTCTGGATGTGTTGGAAAAAGCCAAGATACGGGCTGAAAAGGGAAAATTTAGAGCCGCACAGCTAGAGATCATTGAATTTGAAAAACTGTTGGAGAGCCAATATGTGACCAACAGTATGGAAGGCCGGGCTGAGCAACTCATTGACGAAAGCCAGCGATTAAATCAGGTGATTTCACACAACAATACCATTTCGAATCTCAGCCTTAAATTATATGGTCTTTATCTCAAGGTGGGCTATGTGCGCAATAGGCGAGATTTCGAGGTTGTCAAAGGCTTTTTCCAAACCAATCTTCCCAAAGTTGATTTCCCTCAGCTGGATTTTTGGGGTAAAATTTATTATTGCCAATCCTTTGTCTGGTACTACCACATGACCCAGGATTTCCCCATGAGTTATCGGTATGCGCAGAAGTGGGTAGACCTTTTTGATGAAAACCCCGAAATGAAAGCCCATAATGCGGCTACTTATCTAAAAGGACTGCATTTACTACTAAGCGCTTTGTTTTACACCCTGCAGCATGAACGGTTTTTGTCTACGCTAAAGGAGCTACACCAATTCTACACAGCAGTTGACTTGCATCAGGATCGCAATATCGAAGGATTGTTTCACCTTTTTCGGTTTATACACGGTATCCAACAGCATTATCTGGAAGGTACTTTTTCGGAAGGCCTTGAATTGGTTCCCGAATTGGTACAACTGATTGATACCGATGAGTACAATTGGGATGATCACCGAATTTTGGTCTTTTATTACCGCATTGCTTGTTTGTATTTTGGAAGTGGTGACAACGATAATGCGATTCACTACCTCAATTTAATCATTAACCAGAAAAATCCGAACTATCGGGAAGACATTCAATGCTTTGCTCGCATCCTCAGTCTTATTGCGCACTTTGAGCTTGGAAATTCACAATTGGTTGAGTATCAGGTTAAATCAGTGTATCGCTTTTTAGCAAAGATGCACGACCTGCATGCCGTTCAACAGGCCATTTTTCGATTTTTACGCAAGTCTTTCAAAATGAGGCAAGCAGAAATAAAAAACGAATTCATCGAACTGCGAGACAAGCTTGTAAGTCTGCAGGATGATCCCTACGAACGCCGCCCATTTTTATATCTTGACATTATTTCCTGGCTGGAAAGCAAAATTGAAAATCGAGAAGTTCAAGCAGTAATTCGCCAGAAATTTCTGAAGAGAAAGGCCCAGCAAAATAAGAAATAGTCGGTCTTTGGGCATTTTCTTTTCAAGAACACCGTCACAATAATTGGAGACGATTTAGTGTCTGTCTAGATTAAATTATTAAAAATCAATCACTTGAATAAGTATGTGTAGAGTTTTTATTGGTATGCTATGTCACATTTTTTTAAAATTCGTATTTTAAAGGGGGGGGGGTTCGATTATCTTTGTTTTATACTACCCAAATAACAGTTCAGAGGGCCTATCAAAAAACCAAAACTATAAAACTACACTTAATCAATTTCGGAGCGCAACAAATCTAATTTCTCTCCCCCCACTGAGTTATCCTATTTAAGTACGTTCTTTGAAAGATCCCGTGGTCAAACTCAGATGTGAATCTTAAACATCTGGAAGAGGTGTTGATTTATATTTTCGACTGCCTGTGAATCACGAGATTTGTCAAAGGACCTTAAAATATTAGCGCAGTAATCCTCCTATTTTGGCTATGAGCGTATAAGTGAAAACATGAGAGAGGCTGATTGAATACTGATTTATTTTTGTTCAATTGTTTGTTTAAAAGTAGGATACATGCAGTTTCTTAAAGAGTTGGCATATGTAATACAGCAGAATAAGACACGAAACCCAGAAGAACTTGGAATCAATAATGATAACCCTACGCGGGTAGATGAACTTTACAATGGTATCGTTCAGCAACAATTTAAGAACGACGACGAGGCAGCAAAAAAAATGTATGGACATGAGGTAGACAAGTCTCATTCCGGTTATCAAAAGCTGAAAGGTAAACTTAAGCAACGGTTGATTGACCATTTATTTTTAGTAGATACTTGGAATGATGCCTTTACCGATCGACAAAATGCGTTTTATACCTGCCAAAAAGAGTGGGCTGCTGCCAATATCCTAATTGGACGGAATACCAGAAAGTCTGGTATTACATTGGCGCACAACATTCTTAAGCAGGCCAAACGTTTTGAGTTTACCGATTTGGTTGTAGATGTGGCCAAGACTTTGCGATTGCACTACGGAACCCGGGAATGGAATCTGGTGAAATTTGAGAAATACAATAAGATATTTCACAAGTTCAATCGCATTCGAGAGATGGAGGACCTTGCTGAGGAATTATATACCTTGCTGATTATCAGGTATGTAAATAATAAGGCGACCAAAACGGAAATCAACGAAAAAGCCAAGGAGTTTGTGCAACAATTGCAGGAACCAATGGCTAAATACGATACTTACCGATTACAACTGTGTGGTCGGCTCATTCAGATTCTCATCCATACCAGTGTCAATGATTATGCATCTACGATTAAGGTATGTGAGGACACTTTGAGGTTTTTTAAAGCGAAGGAATACACGGCTAATATTCCCATACAAATTTGTCATTATCAGTTGATTGTATGTCATATCCAACTGAAGCAGTACAAAGAAGGGAAAAAGGCGGCAGAGGATTGTTTGATTTTTCAGAATGAGGGCTCTTTTAACTGGTTTAAATACCAGGAGCTTTACTTTATTCTGTCTATGCATACCAAACAATACCAACAAGCGTACAAAATATTCCTGCAAACAGTCAATCACCGAAGGTTTAATGGAATGCCAAATAACCTCAAGGAGATGTGGCAAATTTTTGAAGCTTATTTACATTACTTGGTAGATCACAACCTGGTCGTTCCGGAAGAAGGAGACAATAGGTTTAATAAGTTTAGGTTGGGTAAATTTTTAAATAACACCCCGATCTTTTCAAGAGATAAGCGGGGTATGAATATCCCAATTCTGATTATTCAGATCTTATTCATGATCAACCAACAAAAGTATAGTGCAGCAATTGATAAAATTGATGCCATTGAAAAATACTGTTCCAGATATCTGACTAAAAATGACACTTTTAGAAGCAACTGCTTGATAAAGATGTTGTTGCAAATTCCAATTTGTAGTTTTCATCGCATAGCAGTGGAAAGAAAAACAGGCAAGTATCTGGATAAATTAAAGAAGGTGCCTCTGGAAGTGGCCAAACAAACGCACGAGATTGAAATTATACCATACGAAAATCTCTGGGAAATGGCTGTCAATTCTATGGGCAACACCTTTTATAAGAAATCAGAAAGCCAAAAGCGCCGTAATCGCGCATCTGGATCAAGATAAAATCCCCCCAGTTTTTATCACTCTGCTTTTATGAACAAATCTTTATCTCACATCAATTAAGCTCCATTGAGAGTTAATTCTTAGCTATTTACAGACCTAAGCTGACCACGCTCTATTACAGTGTTTGTATAGAGGTTAGCGTGGAATTATTGACCAGTATTGAAAGTCATTTTTTTTGTTGTTAAAACAAATTTGATGAGGCGGGAATTAGAATTCTGTTTTTTTATTGTTTTTTGATTTTATAAAACATTGATTATCAATATTTTATATCAAATAAACTGATGGTTGTTGCTTTTTCATTGGTGGTAATAGTAGCGATTTTGTCCTTGTAAGCAGATTACTTTATATATATATTTGTATTAACATTTAGATACACATAAACACAAAACTAAAAATTTAAGATCATGAAACGGATTTACACATCAAACAAGTGTACAATGTACACTAATGTTGCTACTTTAAGCAGAAAGAAAAAAGTAATTGTTGTTGATATCATTGGACCAAGGAAGTGATATTGTTTTTTTCGCATACAATCCAAATCGCTTTAATAAGATAGAATCAATTCTAAGAGCTTAATTTTCATTGGCAATCCGGCAAAAAAAAAGAAAGATGATAGATACCAGCCGCTTGCCCTCTTCTACATACCACAATATTAGTACCAACAAGCCGATTTCTTACATGATCCAAGCCGAAGTAGAGTTTGGTCGCCCCAGCAGAGGATGCGATGGGGTGGGGATCTGTAAAATCATTGTTGAGCCAGTGGTGGATCAACAGGGCAAAAAATGTAAGCGCACTAAAGTCCAACTTTATAAACAAGATCACTTTCTTGTATTTCATTTTAAACGTGCAGACCTTTGTCCCTGCTTGTTTAAGAAACAATTTCGGAGGCACTATTTTTTAGTGGACGAACCGGTAGGGATTCCAATTTCCGTTGGCGAAACTATTGGTACACTCCCTGGAGTAATTGATCCGGGACAGTATTCAATTGAGTTGACAAAAGCAGACTTGAAAATCTTTATAAACCTGAGAAGATAATTAGTGGTTTGTTTTTTAATGAAAATTCATGTGTTTTAAGTTGTTGATGATTAGTTCTTTATGATTTATTACAGCTGTGTTGTTTTACTTTTTTTAAGTCCTTGCTGTGGTAAATCTGTCATGTTTTTTCTTGAACAATAACCCTATATTTGTAATAGCACTTATTTATAGTGTTTTAATCAGACAGTAACCCTTTACATGAAACAAAAAATCTTGGGCAGAGGCTTGAGACAATCATTACAGTTGAATTACACAAGCAATTTATCTTTGTAATTTACTTGTTTACAGCCTGTTTAGTTAGAGAAGGCCATTTGTGAGCACTACAGGTGGCCTTCTTTTTCACTTTCTGATCGTAACTGATTTGCAGAATTTTTGCCCATACCGCTTTCGCAATAAGATTTTGCTTAAATACTGATATTTCGTAGCTCCTGAATGTCCATTGGTTTAAACATTCAGGAGTTTTTTTGCTCAAAAGCAACTTGACTTTATTCCATTGCTAGAAATATACTTCAGGGATTACCTCCAAACAAGCACTCAAAAAAATGATGCTTTTCGCCAGCAAATCTGATCTCCCAACATGCTCTGATTTACTGGGCAACCGCATTGCTCGAGACCGGATCTCTCGTTTTTAGGCCAGCTTCTCAAGAATTTGACAATTTATTTGAAAATATCTAATTTTTGGAACTCCTATTTTAACAGGTGTGATCGGGTATTATTTTGGGTTGTTTAAGTTGTTGATTGATAGTTGTTTATATTTATTTTTGTCTTTTATGTGTTGTTAATCCTACTCCGTAGTTTGCTCTGTTTGTCCTTGTTGTGACTCCCGTCAGTACTTATCTTTGCCATAGGCATTATCAATAAAGTCTCTCTATAATTCCATACTAGAAAAAGATCCAATTAGTGCATGTTTGGAGGTGGTGCTTCAGCAGCGAAAATTACAGGTTTTGGGTTTTCGCGAGGCTCATTTTTGAGTGCATCTCGGCTGAGCTGAGATGGACGAAAAAATAGCCGAAAAGAAGTTCCTAAATCCCGGTTTTACCGGGACTGAATGGCTGCACTTAGGATCAAAGTTTCCTTAAATAAAGGTAATAGAATCAATCGTTCCCTACCAAGTATTACTCGGTGATCTGATAGTGATTTTTTCTTAGGTTCTCGGAAATACCTGTATTGTATTGCAATTGCCAATACTTTACCTGGTCATTTAATGTCTAAAAATAGTGATTACAACTTGAATTTATCAAGGAAAAGCCCTTGGTGAAACAGATATGTATTTTTTGAATGGTAAAGTAATATTAGAATAAAGATCAACTTGTAATATCAGTTGACTAAGTGCTTGTTTGGAGGTGGTGCTTTAGCAGCGAAAATTGCAGGTTTTGGAACCTGAATGATTACCTCCAAACATGCACTAAAGATATTCATGCGATTTTGGCGCGCCTCTCTCTTGTTGTTTTGTTGCGTAAGTGTATGATTGTAAGTTGATTAAGTGTTTTTATTTTCTTGGTTTTAAAAAGTACCTAATTCTCAAATCTTTTGTTAAAACATCTTTAATGAAACAAATTTACACGAAAACCTTAGGAAAAAACACCTTCAAAGAACCGAATCTTACTCTTGTGTTAAGGGAGGGGCTTCTGTTTTTAATTGTTTTTGTTCTGGGCTTGTCTCCGACAACAGTACAAGCCTATGAAGGTGCTGGAGAGCATTATTTTGATTGGAAAACACTGCCAACCTCTTCAGATGATTCTCTGAAACTTCAAAATAAGGCGACAAAAAATGAATTGGCACCTGGCGTTGAGAAAATGGAAGCATTAACGGTAGTGATTAGTGCACCTAGTATCCTTTTGGCAACCCTTGATGTTTTAAATTCCAACTTACTATTAGAATGTAGCAATGCCACAAATGGTGTCATTGATGTCAATGTCACTGGAGGCGTTCCCCCTTATAGTTACAGTTATACCTTGAATGGAGGCCCCCCCGTTACCGGCAGTGGAGCTACCATTACCGGGTTAGGGCCCGGCATTTATTCCGTTACTATTACCGATGGAAATGGATGTAGCAATGCAATACCTGTAGCTGCCACGATCCTTGCTCCGGATTTGCTCGTTGCAACGGTTGATCTGATCAATTCTGATTTGATTGTAGAATGTAGTGGCGACGCTTCCGCCGAAATAGAGCTTGATGTCATTGGCGGTACCGGTCCTTATTCCTACGAATATTCGGTAGATGGTGGGGCAACGGTATCCGGAGCTGGTACGACCATAAGCAGTTTGATCGCGGGTACTTATGACATAACGGTTACTGATGACCATGGGTGTACTTCCATTCTGGTTGCTGCCGCAGTAGTGGTTGAACTACCGCTCCTAGTCGCAACGACTGACCTGATCAATTCTGATTTAGTGATCGAATGTGAGGGGGCTACGGGTGAGATTGTATTGGATGTAATTGGAGGAGAAGCTCCCTATTCCTACGAATACTCCAAAGACCTCAATCCGGTAACCGTAACGGGTTCGGGTACAACGATCAGTGGCTTGGAAGCGGGTTCCTATCTAATTACGGTAACGGACGATAACGGTTGTACTTCCTTACTACCAGCAGCCACGGTGATTACCGAATTGCCGCTATTGGTAGCCACCGTAGATATCGGCAACTCCGACCTTATAGTAGAATGTAATGGCGCAGCTACCGCTGAAATTGTACTGGATGTTATCGGCGGTACCGAGCCATATTCCTACGAATATTCGGTAGATGGTGGGGCAACGGTTTCTGGCCTGGGTACGACGATTAGTGCATTGCTGGCTGGCTCATACGACATTACTGTCAGTGATGCCAACGGATGTACCTCTCTAATTGCCTCTTCTACTGTCGTCACAGAGCTTGCGCTCCTGGTAGCTACCTTAGATGTGGATGATTCGGATCTACTCATAGAATGTAATGGCGGTGCAACAGGAGTGATCGAGTTAGATGTCGTGGGGGGAGAAGCACCTTATTCTTACGAATACTCTAAAGACCTTAATCCGGTGACTGTATCTGGATCCGGTACAACGATCAGTGGCTTGGAAGCAGGGTCTTACGTGGTTACCGTTACCGACAACAATGGCTGTAGTTCCATCTTACCCGCTGCGGCAGTTATCCTCGAAGTTCCTTTACTGGTCGCAGTGCCCGATTTGATTAACTCCATTGTAGAATTGGATTGTAGTGATGATAATGATGGCGAAATTACTTTAGAAGTAACTGGTGGTACTGGGCCATATACCTATGAATATACCTTAGATGGCAGTCCGATAATTAGTGGATCCGGGGTAACCATTAGTGCATTGACACCAGGTACTTATTTGATCACTGTCATCGATGCCAACGGATGTATATCCGTACTTCCTGCTCCAGTAGTGATTACTGCTCCAGACCCACTTATCGCTACTGTGGATCCGATCAATTCTACCCTGCTACTCGCCTGTTCAGATGCTGACGATGGTATCATTGATTTGGACGTGGTAGGAGGAACAGGACCTTATAATTTCAGTTATACCGTGGATGGAAGTCCTGCTATTACTGGTAGTGGAACCGTGATCACTGGACTTGGCGCCGGAACGTATGAAATAACGATTATCGATAGTAATGGGTGTGAATCAACACCTTAGGTTTCTTTGGAAGGTGCAGCGGTGTGGATGCCCCCCCAACCAGGATATCACGACTTGATAGCTTGGTATTAAATGAGTGAAAAGCTGAACCGAATTATCCTCTCGACACGGGGTAACTTAATTGTTACTCCGTGTTCAGGAGTTTCACAAGAGACCTATAGAACGAGGAAATTTTAAGACAAATTATTAATCCGCCATGTATAAAGACATCAACATCAAAATCAATATCATGAAGAAAAGACCTAATAATTTACGCCGGGGGGGCACTCTTCTTCTCTTTGTACTGTGTTTTCTCGGGATTCGCCACTACAGTGCCACTCAGGGCACCCCTGTTATTGTGGAAGTTTCAGCTCCAAATGCACTGGAAGTAGTGGTTGATATTGCCAATTCAGTATTGGAAGTGGATTGTGCTAACCCCAACTCCGGTGAGATTGCACTGGATATTACAGGAGGATTGGCACCATTTGATTTCGAATTTACCATTGATGGTAATCTGGAAATCTTTGGAGGTACGGGAGCTGTTATTACGGGCCTCGCTGCGGGCACGTATGACATAGCAGTCACGGATGCAAATGATTGTGTGGTTACCGGCATTAATGTCGAGATCACGAATCCGGAGGATTGCCTACCTATTATCAATGACGACTATGCAGAAGTTGGCTTCAATTTAATGGCCGAAATCGATATTTTAAACAATGATACCATTCCTGACGGGGTACTTAGCGTAAGTATTACTCAGAACCCTTCCTTCGGGTCTGCTACTGTGGCTACTAATCCTCTGGCACTTGGTGCTTTTTATGTAGAATACATGCCTGGTCTGGACTACGAAGGACCAGATAGTTTTAGCTACGAAGTTTGTGATACCGATGGAGACTGCGCAGAAGGTACCGTATCTCTCTCCATTCTCGGTTTTTCTGAGCAATGTAACCTCCCTATTGTAGGAAAATATGTGGTGGTAGATCAGGTATCTGCCGGTTTGGCCGGACTGTTGCTCAATGGAACAGAATATGAAAATGTAATTGATGGAGATCTGACCAATTTCACAGAAATTGACTTAACTGCAGCCGTCTTAGGGGCCTCACTGGTTTCGGTTAAGAACACCCAACAAACTTATAATGGTGGTCAGAGAGTAGGATTCATTATTCAAAGTGCAGCCACCCTTTTGTCTGCGGATGTACTTGGTGGTTTGCAAATCAACACCTATCTGGATAATGGCTTGCAAGAATCGGCGACAATTGCCGGAAACTTGATAGATGTATCCATCCTTGGTGGAACGGGTTCCAAGCGGAGGATAGAATTCACGACGACCCTTGATTTTGATGAAGTGGAGCTCGTTTATAATTCGGCAGTAGCAGCACTTTCTTCCGTCAGAATTTATTACGCTTATCAGGAAAATCCTTCTTGCGACAGCGATTGTGTGACTACTTTGACTACCGACAACTATGCAGGTGCCACGGCCTCTACAGATTGTTTTGGATTCCTTTGTTCGGATTTTAATAATCCGGATAATGTGGTCGATCCCGATTTAGATTTATTTGCTTCTAAAAGTTATTTGCTTGGAGCGTCGGCCTACGTACAAGTGGATGCTGGAGAAGATATTCCCGGTGGATACGAGGTGGGATTTGTGATAGAACAAGTGGGCCTCCTTGGTCTACTAAGCACGAGTGTGTTGTCAAATATGACCCTAACGACCTATGATGCCAGCGATAATCAGTTGGAATCCTTCACAGCAAGTAACAACCTGGCTAATGTTGGGCTCTTGGATAATGATCGTGTCGCCTTGAGTTTTAAAACTTCGACCACCTTCCGTAAGGTCCGAATTCACATTGTCAGTGTACTGGATTTATTGACCTCTTATCGGGTCTATTACGGCTTTGTCCGTCCTGATTCTGACAACGACGGCGTAGTAGATTGTTTGGATAAATGTCCTACCGGAGATGATAACTTTGTTAACAACTTTGGCTTGCCTCTGGCTTGCAACCCGGATTGTATGGTTGAAGCTGGTCCTGATATCTCCGCTTGTCCGGATACTGATAGTGGAATGGCTCAATTGCCAGCTGCAGGACCCGGTCAAACCTGGAGTGCAGATCCGAGCAACCCTGCTCCGGCTGTGATTGACAATTTGGGTATGGTTAGTGGACTTACCGTAGAAGGAATCTATCAATTCATTTTGTCAGATGGCGTTTGTATGGATACCGTGGCGGTTAGCTTTATTCAATCCAACCTAAGTAGTGATTGTAATGATCCTATCGCAGTGACGGATGTCATTATTGATGAGGTCAATCCATTTGGAGGAATATGTTTATTGTGTGATGAGACCGATGCTGAAAATGTCATTGATGGAGATTTAAGTAACTATTTGGAGTACAACCAGCTCCTGTCTTTACTTTCTGAGACTTCTTTGATTTCCGTAAAGGACACGGCCCATACTTATGCTTCGGGCATGAATATGCGGGTCGGATTTGCAGTAGGCTTTCCTGATGGCCTATTGAGCTCTCAGCTTCTCAATGCCATTGAACTCCGGACCTACCTGGACGATGTTTTGCAAGAAACTGCCGATGTAGGCATGACAGGTACTTTGGAAGCCGGAGCACTTGGCAATGGAGATGGTCTGCAGCGATTGAGTTTTATTGCCACTCAAGAATTTGACGAAATTGAATTGGTGGTTGGTAATGTACTTGGTCTACTGTCTACCATTCGGGTATATTATGCTTTTGAGGAACCGGAAAGCTGTCCTAATGGCTTGCAGCCAGGTGATGACCCTTCTGTTATTTGCATCGAACCTCTTACGAGCGCATCGCAGTATTGTGCAACGATCAATTATGATCACACCGGCTTCTTTGGAGCGGCTTGCGCCCTTTGTGAAGTGGATCAATTGAGTCATTTAGTGGATGATGATCTCGATAATTTTGGCACATTTAGCTTGACCGTAGGCGCGCTCACACAAGGATCGGTAGCGGTTCAAACCACAGATACCTTCCCCGCCGGTTTTGAAGCAGGTTTTGTTATCTCGGCCGATGCTACCTTGTTAACGACTGATGTATTAACTGATATTTCCATTACTACTTATCTCGGGGGGATTCAGCAAGAAACCCTGGATGGTACTTCTCCACTACTCGACGTTTCCGTCATTAGCAGCGGCGTTGATTTTGGGTTTGTTGGTTTTAGAACAAATCTACCTTTCAACGAGATTCAATTAACGGTTAATGCGCCGGTCAGCGCCAATTTGTTGAACGATCTGGATATCTACTATGCTTATATCCGCAGAGATACAGATGGAGACGGCACCCCGGATTGTCTGGACAAATGTTGTAGCGGTGATGATACTCAAGATACGGATGGCGACGGTCAACCTGATGCTTGTGATGCGGGGTGTCTCACTTTAGATATTAAGTGCTTCCTGGAAGGAGCGTTGATCGATCCAAACGGTAATATAGCTTATGGTGGAGCAATGCGTACTACCCTGAACGACAATTATCTATTACCGGGTCAAACGTATGAGGACTTTTTCTTTGGCACTATCTATACCCCTCCCGGTCAGCCATTTACTGGTGCTCCCTGGAATTATAATGGAACGGAAGGAGATGCTTATGATTCCGGTGGAGATGTAATGATGGGGGATGCGGGCTATCCAGCCGATGTCGTGGATTGGGTATTGGTTTCCCTTCGTGCAGATGCCGAAGGCACTGGAGGGCCACTCTGTATGGCCGCCGCCTTATTGCTAAGTGATGGTACGGTACAACTTGAAGAACCATTCGATTGCTGTGATTTGCAAGCTGATCAGGAGTACTATCTCGTCATAGAAGCGCGCAATCACCTACTCGTCATGTCCGATGTCTCACTGCCAATTGTCAACGATGTCATTACCTATGATTTCACCATTCAGGATAGCTATATCAACGATCCGGATGATTTCGGAATTTTCGTTGGGCAAAAGGAAGTCACGCCCGGTGTATTTGCAATCATAGCTGGTAATGGCAATCAGGTAGAGTCAGCGACTTCGGATACAGATTTGAATTTTGGAGATCGGACTTATTGGGAAAACCAAAATGGTCAGTTTGGTCAATATTCACCAGCTGACTATAACCTAAATGGAGATATCAATCTCAATGACAGGATTTTATGGGAACTAAATAATGGCAATTTTACCAGTGTTCCACGGAATTAACAACAGCGGTGAGTCCTTAACAGGTTCACCTCAAGCATATATTCTGCTAATAATAATCATTTATTTATCAAACAAGATTGGGTCATGAACAAATTTACAACAGCATTTAACACCAAAAGGAAAGGCTCCCATATGAGGGCACTTTTCTGGTTAACCTCTTTTCTGCTATTGAGTAGTTTTACTCAACTTTTTGCACAACCAACGGTGACCGTCCGTTTTGCCAATCCGGTACTGGATTGTCTTACCGGCGAATATTGTGTGGATGTGGAATTTCAATCGGACGTTGCAGATGAAGAAATTTTTGGTATGAACGTCCGATTATTTTACGATAGTGAACAATTATTATTTGACGCCTTTGGCGATTTTCAAGGAGGGTATGCCGCAGTAAGCCCTAATCCCCCTCTGGTCAATACAGGAGGGGCCAACAGTGGAAATTCTTTTGGATTTGGGGGCCCTGCCACTTATGTCAATGGAGCTATCCAGTTGACCAACACTGGTGCTACACCTATCTTGTTAACGACCAATACCTGGACCAAGCTATTTCAGGTATGTTTCACCGTCACCGCGCCGAATTCGGAGTTAGACAACTTCTGTCCAAGTATTGTGTGGGATTTGGAGCAAGATCCGAATAATGGAGGTTTTTTCCCTACTAGTGATGGTATCGTACTAACGGTAGTAGATCCAGCTCCTGGTCAGGAGTCTGCCCCTGCTGTAGAAAATGTAGACCAGTTTAATTGGGAATATATTGGGGCCGGCACACCACCTTATGGTCAGGCTATTGAAGAGGAATGTGTCGTGGGGCGCTGTATTGACCTTTCCATGGACAAGTCTGTTGACAATAGTACACCGATCGTCGGAGATCAAATTGTATTTACTTTGGTGGTCGATAATGCTGGGCCAGATACGGCTTCAAACGTCGTGGTCACGGACTTATTACCCAGTGGCTTCATGTACGTAACAGATGATGGTGGAGGTGATTACAATGATGCCACAGGTGAGTGGTCCATTACTTCCATCAATCCTGGTGAAATGGCTACCTTAAATATTACGGCTACTGTAAATCCAACGGGTATCTATACCAACCTGGCAGAAGTAACAACGGCTATTGGTAATGATCCTGATTCTACCCCCGGTAATGGTGTAGATACAGATATGGATATGAATGTAGAAGATGACCCCAATGATGAAGATGATGGAGATGGGGTGGTTGTAGATGCACAAGTAGCAGATATCAGCTTGCTCAAAGAAGCAATGCTTGATTTGGGACTTGATGGTATCCTCAATGCTGGCGATATGATCGACTACACTTTTACCGTGACCAATACCGGTGATGTGGCTTTAACCAATGTTACTGTTACCGATCCACAAATCACCGTAAGCGGTGGGCCCATTGCGACCCTAGCTCCTGGAGCAAGTGATAATACCACTTTTACCGGTTCCTATATGCTTACTCAAGCCGATATTGATGCGGGGTCTTACACCAACTCTGCTACCGTATCAGGTACTGCACCAAATTCTGACAACATTACGGATGTTTCGGATGACCCGAATGATCCAACAGATGTTGACCCGGATTTAGATGGCGATCCAGATGACCCAACTGTTGTCACACTTACCCAAGATTCTAACCTGGCCTTGGAGAAGGTGGGAACATTTAACGATGAAAGCGGCG
>CAXHCA010000108.1:0-23472 GCA_964015035.1 uncultured Saprospiraceae bacterium | reverse complement strand
ACAAAGAGGGAAAAATCAAGGCTGTAAATTGTTCTTCACGCTGCGCTGCCACTTATACCCGGCACAAAGTGGTTGGGGAAGATTAGCGCGACGTTATCATTGGCCTCAACAAGGCGCAAAACGTAGGCGAAGCCAAAGCTATGCGTCAAGTGGGGAAGGGGCCCTACTTGTAAGCCAGCTTTGCAACGCAGTGGAGGACGGTGATAACAAGGGATAAATTCTCAGACCATTTTGTAACGGGTATCCAATCCTAAAGGGTAAAAACTCGCCTTATCGTGCCTGGTGCTTCTCTTGATTGCAGAAACAATTAATCATTTTTGACCACTTAAATTATGGTTTTGGCTCAAGCAGTTTACCCTTCTTAACGGATTTTAAATGGCGACTCCACTAAACAATTTAATGCCGGAACAAACCGCTGATGCAAGTGATGACTCGATCATCCTTCGAGAAGAAAAGACGTCTTCAAAAAAGAATCCCTTGTCAACATCATGGATCGTTGCAGTTGGCAACTGCAATGACCTACGTTTAAAGGATTGGCAATCCGCATACGGCTTATCAGATCGAAGTTGCCAACTTCGATCATCCTTCGATTAGGTCCAATCACATTCATTTATTATTGGATCTTAGCATTCAATTGCCGTGGGGTTACGATGGGACTTTGACCCCACTATCCATCTTAGTGCATGTTTGGAGGTCAAACTTTGGACTACAAATCATCACTTTTCGCTGCCAAATCCGGAAGGGCATAATAATTACGCACTCTACTGTTAATAATATCAATACTACTTGCTTTTTAAAGCAATATTAGTTACTTTTATGGAAGCCCATTCTAATAAGCGCTTTTTAATCACCTTAAATCTAATCAAGATGAAGCATCTCTCTGTGTTTACCTGTTTACCTGTTTACCTGTTTTTAATGTTCACCAGTTTTCAGGTAGTTTTTTCACAAACATCTCCACCGGACCTTCCATCCGGCACCTTTCCTCTTGATGGCACTGTTGATTGTACAACACCACACGCCACTCCTTACAATCCTCCTCCGGAAGCTCTGCATCATTGTTTTGACGTTGATATCATCCAGGAAAATTGTACCAAAATATGGCTGCGAACCAACGTCCATTTCTTTTTGGACGACAATTGCGAAGGCTCTCTGGACCCCGGGCTTTCTTACATTAACAGGGAGCAGGCCTATATCAAAGCTGAAGAACTGGTCGATGCGGCCAATGCTCAACTTGAAAATAACTATTGGCAATGGAATCAGGCTGAATGGGCCATTTCTGAACCCGAGGATACTGCCTGCGTTCCCTTCCGCTATTTGTTAACGGGAGTGTACATTCACTGCAATACCGCAGCACAAAGTACCAATGGTTTTAATCTGAATACACAGTACCAACCCAATTTTGGAGCTAATGTAAACAGTGAATTCAATGTATACCTGGTTGATTACATTGGTTCCACAACCGGGCAAGCCAACGGAATACCCGGCAATTGTTTTTTTACCGAAAATTTCTCCGTTGGTAATTTTAATCATGAATTTGGACATGTACTAAATCTGTGGCATTCATGGATAGATGATTTTATAGATGACACTCCTCCTATCTCTTTTAAATACGATTATAACTGCGACGGTGATTTCACAGATAATTACGCCCAGGGAGTAGGATATGAAGGTACTATTCGTCAGTGTTGGATTTATTTTTATATGGATAACCTGCCTAATCCTCCCCCCATTGATTACGATGGTGATGATGTCATTGATATTCCCAATCCATGTGTGGTGGAACCTCCTTGTATCGCGTTTCCCTGCTGTGACTGGAAGTATATCAATAATAATATCATGGCTTACTCCTCCTTCCAGGAGTGTTGTGCGGCCTATACAGCAGGGCAGGTAACGAGTGTATTAAACAATCTGAGCACCGATACTTACTGCGAATACATTGAAGAAATTACCGATGATTGTCCGCCTCCGGCTGCCAATATGGGGATTTTTCCCTGGGAGGCTGATGAAGATGATTGTGCATTTTGTATTCAGTTGGCTGCAAGTAAACACGATCAATACTTCATGGTCGAATTTTATGAGGATAATGGGTCAGGCAATACACTAGTACATACTTCGGGTTGGCTAGAAGGACCTGCATCTTCCTACTGTATTGCCAAATCCATCCGAAATGTCAATCAATATAATAACGGATTTGTGGCCGGTCATGAATATATCGCCATTTTATCCATAGAAAACTACTGTGGTGATATAGCTACGGAGGAACTCAAGTTTACCCTTCCTAACATTGGATGCCAGCCCGATACACCTACTGATATTGGGGTCTTTGGTTTATCGCCCAATCCTTTTACCAATAACCTGACTATAGACTACGAATTGATCAATGGTGGTAACGTTCATATCTGGATAGTGGCCGTAACTGATCTAAGCAATCCGACTCTGCTACATCAAAACAGTACGGCCTCCTCCGGTGTTTATCAGCAGACTTTCTCTACGGCAACCTTGAATTCCGGCGTTTATTCTGTGGTATTACAAGTTAATGATCAGCTTACCTCAAAGGTCATTGTGAAAAATTAAAATCCATCATCTTGGTCCGGGATGGTGCGAAAAAGATGCTATCCCGGATTCATTATCAAAAAGATTATGAATAAATTATTTTTTATCTATCTGTTCTTAATACTCTGGGCAAGTAATCTTCAAAGCCAAACCACCGCCCAGTTTGAAGCCACCATTTACGTAGAGGATGCCATCGGAAACATAGATTCTGTCACTGTTGGCTATGATACATTGGCCACACAAAACATTGACCCAGAATTTGGAGAAATAGAAATCGATACCCCTTTTGATTCGGTCTTTGAAGTAAGGGCAACACTGCTAACCGGCCAGTATCGATATAAGTGTTCAAAAAAGATTATCAACAGTGCGGAACGAATTTTGGATGGGCCTAATGACTGGAGTAGTGGCTGCTACGGAGGTGGAGATTCCTATATCATTATCAGGGCTATCCATCAACCCGTTAAAATCTCCTGGCACCAATCCGAATTCTGGAGTAACAACTGTCATAGCGGGTCCTTGCTCAGCAATCACTGGGCGGATGTTCTTACGGGGCCTTATGATTGGAATGAATACCCGGCCAATCAGTATTTTTGCATGGCTGCCCAAGACAGTTTTATTATTGATTTATCAGAAGAAGCAATAGTAGCCGCCAATGTATTCGGCCCGGTATCTCTCGATTTTGAAGTAGAAGGTTTAGGGGAACAAACTATTTATGGAGTTCGATTCTATCACGCCCCTATTTTCCACTGGACTCCCTGTGGTCAGTTTGTCACCAATACTCCTTCTATTCCGGAGCGTGAAAATGATATTCAGTTATTTCCCAATCCTACGAGGGATAATGTACGAATGGAACTTCCTGATGGATATAAGGTAGAGGAAGTTTCTATCTACAACCTAAATGGTCAACAAGTGGCCCATTTTATGGAGGCGAAGTCCTCGGTCATTCCTTTACACCATCTGCCACAAGGTATCTATCAGATTATTGTTAATCAAAGGTTTACCGGACGAATAATAAAGTTGTAACAAAGGAAGGCTTTCAACTAAATGTGGATAGAGGAGCCGCAGAAACTTCAATAGAGTTGTTCTGCTGGGGTAGCATGGTGGGAAAAACCAACTATTGCTTATCCCTTTTTTGAGAACCCAGTTGTCCCTTACGGGAAATGGTTGTTGATTGTGTGGGGTTTGGCAATAAAGAAACAAGCTTAGGGGAACTCATCAAGAATAGATTGCACATTAACAGATACTCCTTGCATTATTTCAAAGGAATTTTTCCAGTCAAAGGTTTGCCAGGATTTGCCCCTTTCGGCCATCATGACCTTCTGGGAATCTGTGAAAATCCAAATCACCTTTTGCACACCAAACTCAAGCAGTTGATCGGTCTTTTTGTGAAAATATCCATATACATCCTTGATTTGATCTAAAGAGGCTTTGATGTCAATCTCGATAACTACTTCTGACGCAACCTCCAGGTATTTATTTGGATCAGACTGTTGTTTTAGCTTTTGTTTTTCAACAATGGCAATGTCCGCAGCCCGCCAGGAATTGGGAGAAAACTGCAATCCAATTTCGTTGGTCAAAATGCGATACTTTTTATCAAGTTGCATACCCAGTAATATCACCAATTGCGTAATGATATTGGACTGTCTTACACTACTCCCCATTATTTCATCTAGTTCTTTGGTACCATTCAAAAATGCTTCATAACCTCGATAGTAGACAGGAGTCCCATCAACCATTTCGTAGATCAATTCCTTCGGTATGTGCTGAACATTTGAATCCATAAAGCTTGTGTGCCGTATTTTCCAGATATAAATATACACGTTTACTACAAAAGTTGCTACAATTCCTCCTCCACCCTACTCCACGCTCGCAAAAAATTCTGCCCAATGGCCGAAGTCCATTGTTCATTGCGATGTCGGCGAATATAATCCGCCAGCCGCACCTGACGAACCGAAAGCACCGATTCGGGGCTCTTCCCCTGACCAAGCAGGGCATTGGCGCGGGCAGCCTGCAATTCGGTCATCGGAACATACCGATAATGGGTTTTGGAGAGGTAGTACTTCGGTTCGGAATCCGGACGGAAGGTACTGCTGTTTTTGATATGGCTCTGGTCAATGGCCTTTGCTGCTTTTGACTTTTGGGCAGCATCATTAACGAATACCTGGTCAGCACATCTTGCCGCTTTGCCTTTTTCAATCAGACTTTCCAAGGAGACCACCTCCGGATTAAATTCCACCGCCACGACTTCCCGGCCATGCATAAATCCAGCCCTGGTGCTCACCACTCCATCCAGTTGCCCGTAGGTCTTTTCACCGGTCCAGAAGCAATACATCGAAAGCGTGGCGGTTTCGGTACCTGAATGAGCGGCCCTCCATTCGTCGCACAGAAGCTCCAGATAGACAGGAACATCTTTGTCGGCCCGCTGTAGCGCAAAAATCATGGCTTCTGCCAATCCAAGGCGCGAGTAATTGCCACTTACCCGCGGAATCAAGTCTGTTTTATCTGCACTGACGATGCGTACCACCGGGTTGTTCCAAGACGGTTCGTTGTAATGCTTCAACACCTTGGCATCAGCACCTCCTTTATTGTTGTGAATCGCCAATGGAACAAAGAGCGTCTCAATGGCTTCCACCAATAGCGGATGGCTGAGCACCTGTTGGCCATAATTGCGGCAGGTAGAGCAGCCTGGTACTTCCTGAAAGAGGATAAAAACGGGTTTGTCATTTTGCTGAGCAACTTCCAATGCCTGATCAAATTGACGCAACCAATGTACCTTTCCCAATTCAATAGATTGTTCTGATAAAGCGCTTTGTGCAAAAGCTGGCGTAAGGATACTCATCAGGATGATTATTAAGATGTAACGCATTATTTTTTTACTTTTAGAAATCTAATACAATTGACTATGAATAGAAAATTACTGCTTTCCATAATAATGGTTTTTGGCGGATTTTTGTTATCCCTGTCTGCCCAAACCCAAGCTGAAAGTCCGCAACCCGCTAAAATAGCGGATAAAATAAAAGAGACAAAAGCCTATTCCGGTTTTTTCGACTATTACTGGGATGAAAAAACCGGTAAAATTTTACTGGCCATCGACCGGTGGGAGGAAGAATTCCTATATGTCAATTCTCTCTCTGCGGGGCTTGGTTCCAACGATATTGGGTTGGACCGAAACCAATTGGGGGACAGCCGGGTCGTCCAATTTATGCGTAGTGGGCCAAAGGTCTTGCTGGTGCAACCTAATTATCAATACCGGGCCATCAGTGATAATGCGGATGAACAAAAATCGGTCAAAGAGGCTTTCGCCCAATCTATCTTATGGGGCTTCAAAGTCGAAGCGGTGGAAGGAGAAAAGGTATTGATCGATCTGACGCCATTCCTCCTGCGAGATGCCCACGGCGTAGTGGCCAATTTGAAAAGAAACAAACAAGGCAATTACCAGCTGGATGAGTCCCGATCTGCCATTTATCTGGAACGTACTAAAAATTTCCCCAAAAACTCCGAATTTGAAGCCATCATCGGATTTACCGGTGAACCAGAAGGCAGTTGGATTCGCTCTGTAGCACCTACTCCCGAAATGATTAGCGTGCGCACTCATCATTCCTTCGTTGAACTTCCCGATGATCAATACCAGCCACGCCAATTTGATCCACGTTCCGGCTTTTACCCGCTGAGTTATCAAGACTATGCCACACCCATCAGCGAGCCGTTGGTCAAACGCCTGATCACCCGCCACCGACTCGAAAAGAAAAACCCTGACGCAGCGGTTAGTGAAGCCGTAGAACCCATTGTCTACTACCTCGATCGCGGAGCGCCGGAGCCAATCCGTTCTGCACTAATTGAAGGAGCTTCCTGGTGGAATGAGGCATTTGAAGCGGCGGGTTTTAAGAATGCCTTTCAGGTAAAAGTATTGCCCCCAGATGCCGACCCCATGGATGTTCGTTATAATGTGATCAACTGGGTGCACCGCTCGACTCGGGGATGGTCTTATGGGACCTCGGTCACCGATCCACGTACCGGAGAAATTATCAAAGGCCACGTGTTGTTGGGATCCCTTCGAGTCAGGCAAGATTTCATGATTGCTCAGGGATTAATTGCCGCTTATGAAAATGGCGAAGAACCGGACCCACGACTGGAAGAAATGGCCCTGGCCCGTTTGCGGCAGCTATCGGCTCATGAAGTAGGCCATACTTTAGGGCTGACCCACAATTTTGCGGCAAGTACCAATGACCGTTCATCGGTGATGGACTACCCCCACCCCTACATTACCATCAGTGCAGATGGTCGCCTCGATTTTTCAAAAGCTTACGATACCGGCATTGGCGAATGGGACAAGCGTACCATTATGTACGGTTACAGCGATTTTCCGAAAGGAACTGATGAAAAAGCAGCGTTGCAGAAAATTCTGGTGCAAAACAATGAAATGGGGTTGCGCTTTATTTCCGACCGTGATGCCCGACCAGCATCAGGTGCTCACCCTGATGCCCACTTATGGGACAACGGTACGTCTGCCATTGAGGAGCTGAGTAGGCTCGGCAAGGTGCGGCAAAAGGCCCTGGACAACTTCGGAGTGGAGAATATTCCCATAGGGAGTCCAATGGCCACCCTGGAAAACGTGTTGGTACCACTTTACCTGGCACATCGGTATCAGGTGGAAGCCGTTGCCAAATTAATCGGAGGGGTGCAATACAGTTACAGTGTGCGGGGCGATGGTCAGGTTTCCAACCAACCCGTTGCCACCGAAGTACAAAAGGCAGCGCTCAGTGCCTTGTTGGCTACCCTTGATCCCGATTTTTTATCGATTCCTAAAAATATCGTTGAATTGATCCCCCCTCAACCGATGGGATACCAGCGAGACCGGGAGCTATTTAATACCCACACCGGATTAACCTTTGATCCTTTGGCAGCGGCAGAGAGTTCGATTGACCATACGCTGCGTTTCCTACTCAACCCGGAACGGCTGGCCCGGATAGTCCAGCAAAGCAGTTACTACCCGGACCGTGCATTAACCCTCTACCAACTTTTTGATGAGCTAGTAAAGGTGTCGACATCCCGAAACAAAGAAGGCGCCAACAGTCCGCAAATGGAGTTGAGTAGGTTGACAGAAAAGATGGTGCTGCGTCATCTGCTACAACTGGCAAACGACCCAACTATTGTACAGCAAGTCGCTGCTGAGGCATTGATGAAGGTTCAACAGCTAAAAGACCAATATCAGGATATGGCCGCGGCCAATCTCCACCAGCGAGGGCATTATCTGTATTTATTGCGTCAAATTGAGTTGTTTGAAAAAAATCCAGCGCAATATAAAGTACCTTCTAGCCCGACCTTGCCCGACGGTTCCCCTATTGGTTGTGGAGGGGATTAATCCGTATAGGTAAAAATACCTGTTTTTTAACCATCCGTAATTTCCTCCTTGTTCTTGGCGGCACATCCCATTAGCTTTGTATCAAGAAAGGGGACTTACCCAAACAATACAAATGAAAACACTATCTAGAGTGACAAGTCCCACTTCTTTCAGAGGTGGGACTTTCATTTTTACCGGGATCAAGCTAAAATGTGAATCATGAGTGACCTGTGGAAGGGTTGATTTACGTTTTCGATTGGCGGTGAATCATGAGATCCGTCTAAGGTTCCATTTTCTCTGGGTGCTAAGAAAAGATTTGTGATACTACATTTTTTTTGTACTTTGAGCAAAAATAGCCAAGCATCATTTACAGAATTGAAATTCAATTCTGCCAAATATCTTTCTCTTTCGTGAACTTTTCCTGCGTTCCCCCAACATATTGTACAAAATTGTACAGTGATATTCTGATGCTTGTTTTCTAATACTAACTGACAAATTGATGGCCGATAACTTCTGTTTTTCAACCCAAAAAACTTAGTGCATGTTTGGAGGTGGAAGTAAGCACATGCTGTGCTCAATTCACTTTATAAAAAAACTCAGCAAATAAACCTAGCCCTTGAAACAACTGATTACGGCAAAGAAACACCTAAAATTCTTCTTCTTTTTCTGTAGGCATCCAGCCCACTACTTTCTCCTTATTTGTAACGCTAGTCCTTCCCCTCTTCCAGCTGGTCCATTAGGGAACTGGAGCTGTTTGTAAATTGTCAAAACCAAAACATCATACCTAAAACCTCAAAATCATGGTGAAAATTGAAGCATTTAAAAACTCCTGCCTCTTCAAAGAAAATATAGGGGCCGTTCATTTTGCGCTAGCCGACAATACCGGTGCTCGTTTAGCCATTGATGATCCCAGTTGGGCCACCTTTCCTTTTGGGGCTTCTACAACATGAAAAGGGGGGGGGATTTTGATCACTATGGGAATGGAAGCGCCCGGAGGGCATGAAAAATTGTCCAATCCCCAAGCTTAAATTTTTCGACATCGCATAGATAAAATTATTAACAACTAAAACCTTAAATTATGACTCCATTTGTTGGACAAATTCAACCATTCGGCTTCGGTTTTGCCCCTCGCGGGTGGGCTTTGTGTGATGGGCAATTATTACCTATATCACAATGGTCCGCTTTGTTTTCCCTGCTGGGTACCACCTTTGGTGGCGACGGACGCACCACTTTTGGCTTACCTGACCTTAGAGGTCGTTCTATTGTACACGTAGGACAAGGTCCCGGTTTAAGCCATATCACCTGGGGTGAAAAGGGTGGCAGAGAAAATGTGACCCTTACTGTTAACAATATGCCGGCTCACCACCACGCGGTAACTGCTACCTCCGATGATGCGACTCTGGACGAGGCCGCTGCCGGTTCAAGGTTTGGTACAGCGGGTACCCCCATTTATGCCCCCGGTGGGTCAGCCAGCATCTTAATGGCCGGCGATTCCACCACGCAAGTGGGCGGAAGTCAGCAGTTTAACATCCGTGATCCGTTTTTGGGCATCTTTGTATGCATTGCCATGGAAGGAGTCTACCCTTCACGTAGCTAGTTCGCTTTAAAGATTCTGAATCGAAATTTATTATCATCTTTAACCTTTTATCATGGAACCATTTCTCGGTCAAATACAACCTGTTGGATTTAACTTTCCACCCAGAGGCTGGGCCCTTTGTGATGGACAATTGTTACCCATCAACAGCTATCAAGCATTATTTTCTTTGTTAGGTACCACCTTTGGTGGCGACGGACGCACCACTTTTGGCTTACCTGACCTTAGAGGTCGTTCTATTGTACACGTAGGACAAGGTCCCGGTTTAAGCCATATCACCTGGGGTGAAAAGGGTGGCAGAGAAAATGTGACCCTTACTGTTAACAATATGCCGGCTCACCACCACGCGGTAACTGCTACCTCCGATGATGCGACTCTGGACGAGGCCGCTGCCGGTTCAAGGTTTGGTACAGCGGGTACCCCCATTTATGCCCCCGGTGGGTCAGCCAGCATCTTAATGGCCGGCGATTCCACCACGCAAGTGGGCGGAAGTCAGCAGTTTAACATCCGTGATCCGTTTTTGGGGATTTATGTAACCATTGCTTTGCAAGGTCTTTTTCCTTCGAGAAGCTAATTAATTAACCAAAACAGTGGGGCGCCTACAAGACCGGCTGCCTCTCGCTTGTATAAAACTTATAAGATTATGGAACCATTTATTGGTCAAATACAACCTTTCGGCTTTAACTTCCCACCACGCGGTTGGGCATTTTGCGATGGACAATTGCTGGCCATTGCTCAAAATACTGCACTTTTTTCACTCCTGGGCACTACGTTCGGTGGTGACGGACGAACGTCTTTCGCTTTACCGGACTTACGCGGCCGTTCAATTGTACATGTTGGTAATGGCCCAGGACTATCATCCATTCGCTGGGGTGAAAAGGGTGGTAGAGAAAATGTGACCCTTACTGTTAACAATATGCCGGCTCACCACCACGCGGTAACTGCTACCTCCGATGATGCGACCCTGGACGAGGCTGCTGCCGGTTCAAGATTTGGTACGGCGGGTACCGCCATTTATGCCCCCGGTGGGTCAGCCAGCATCGTAATGGCCGGCGATTCCACTACAAATGTAGGAGGCAGTCAAAGCTTTAACATTCGCAATCCATTTTTGGGCATCTATGTATCTATTGCATTGGTTGGTATTTTTCCATCCAGAAGTTAAATAACTTAAAATATTCAGTTGATCTATCACCGGTCACCCACCGGTGGTAGATCCTGAACGCTCCCCTTTCGCGACGCTACCTTTCCAGAATATTTTCCCCTGATTATGATTAATAGACGGGAGCTCTTGCTCCTGCTGGCAGTGCCCTGCCAGTTTTACGATTATTGACCGGGTTGTTTGCATCCTACTTCGGACAAATCTCCTATGGTCAATCATTGCCTCATCCAAAAAATTAATCATGAAAAAATTAACAATTTTAATGATGGCCTCAATGTTGTTTCCCTTGACAGAAATGACAGGACAGTATCTGGAGACGTTTGATGTGGCGGAACAAGGAATAGGGGGCAGCTGTTATGGCCCTGATATAAGTACTTGTACCGGTGTAGCTTTAGAAGAAGTGACATGGACTTTATCGGGAAACTTCAGTGGAATTGAAACAGAAGGATTGATAACTACAAATGGATATCTTCTATTTAATGACGTTGATGAAGCAGTATGCTGGAATAGTCCCACATTAGACATCAGCAGTGTGGCTACCTCTTCATTTACAGTTACCTTTACACTTCCCTCAGGTACCATCTGGGACTATTCAACTACCCCTGGAAGTATCGACTTTATGGATGTACACTACGCTGTTGATGGAGGAGCATTTTCCGCCCCAATTGCGAATATATCTGGCTGCCCCGGAAGCAATCACACCATTTCGGCATCTAGCTGTGCATTTACGCTAGACGGGCCATTAACTTATACGCCATCTGTATCCGGAATTATAGGTAATACACTAAATATACGAGTATGTGTTGACAACAATAGCGCACAGGAAGAGGCCCAGCTAGAGCTTGTTTCTGCACCGGAGGCCAATACAACCATTCTCCCAATAGAATTAACCCAATTCTCGGCAAAACCCATTCAAAACAAGCACATCCAGCTCAATTGGCAAACAGCCACCGAACTGAACAATGACTACATTGCGATCCAGCGTAGTACGAATGGTCAGCATTTTAGGGAGATCGGGCGTGTGGGCGGACAGGGCACAACTGAACAAACGCATGATTACCAATTTCTCGACCGCCATCCGCTTCCCGGCCTCAACTACTACCGTTTGCGCCAAGTGGATTTTAACGGAGCCTCCACGATACACCGCGTGATCAGTGTTGAATTTAATCCACCAAATCCTATGGATATTCAAATAGCCCCCAATCCCGTAGAAGATGTGCTGGAAATAAGTGTACAACAGGAATTGGCAGAAGCCGCACAATTCGCTATCTTTGACATGAATGGAAAAGTCGCCCTATCAACAATATGGCCGGCCTCCCGTCGCCAAACCATTGCGCTAAACAATTTGCCAACAGGCATCTATTTTCTTAGGCTGATTGCCGAAAATATAGTGTACAACCGACCATTCGTAAAAAAATAACATTTATCAACACCTTACAAACCCTATTATGCAGTTTATCATCAAAACCACTCCTGCAGAATTACAACGAGCTAAAAAATGGTGGCAGGATCTCGAAATGCAATGGAAGATGGCCTACAATGAAGCCACCTTTGGCAAAGGCCCTACCCTGGAGCCACCTAAAGATGATGAGTTGATGGTCCTCTTGATTCAGGCAGATACTCTTCGCTTTGCAGGTCCTATGGCTATTCATCCCAACATCACCACCCCTCTGACCAATTTGTCGGGATTGATTCCACTATACCACCTGACCTACCTGTCGATCACCAACATGTACCTGACCGGGCTCAAAGAGCTGGCTCCTTTTACCAAGATGAAACACCTTTTTGTCTATGAAAATCGGCTCAACTCACTAGAGGGCATTGAACAAATGACCGAATTGGAAAATCTCTATGTTCAGGGAAATGAACTTACTGATCTAACTCCGATTAAGAATTTGACGAAATTGGAAACCCTTTACGTAACCAATAACAAATTCACCAAGATCAACGGGCTGACCGAGAAACACGCCGATAAAATAAAGAAATTCTACGTACAACCCAATGATAATTTACCCGACAAGGAAATTATCAGGGTACAGAATGAATTGGGTATTATTTGCCGAAACGGATAACCTCGTACAATTAACTTTAGTTTCATTATCAGTCAGTTAGCTAAACTTGTAAAATCAAAAAATAGGTTCTCCTATTTATTTGGACAACCGTTGAATTGTTGCTATATTTGTGTAATTGTTCCCTAAACATCCCCCAATTTCTACCTGCATATCTCAATCTATTCCCCCTTCATTTAGAAGGCGGCAATGCTAGCCTTATCTATTAATCCTTTCTGTCATGTCAAAGGAAAGGTTTTTCTATTCGCGACCTTTGCACCTATTACTGGCGTTCTAACGATAGACCCAGATAAAATCAAAATACTAAAACCTATGAAAAAGATCCAAACTTTAATCCTTGGATTTCTGCTCTTCGGAAGTATGGTCTATGGCCAATATTCCGAATCGTTTGATATACCCAACAAAGGCATTTTATCCGGCCCTTGTAGTGGCTCGGACGGTACCACTTGTACCTCTAATGATTTTGCCGGTGTGAACTGGACCATAGAAGGCAACCTCTCCGGCATTGATAGTGAGCCATTTGCCACCAATGGTGCGGGGGTTTTATATGTCACCGATGTTGATGAGGAAGCCTGTTGGGTGAGCCCACTGTTGAATATTACGGGTACAGCTTCTTTTAGCTTAGATCTTTCTTGGGTGGGTTACGAAGATTATAATGAATCTAGTGTCGGGTCAAAAGACTATATCCAAGTGGATTATCAGGTAGATGGAGGCGGGTGGACCCCAATCGGCAATGTTGTTGGTGGCGGGCCTAAGACGATTTCCTACAATAGTCCCGGTGCCAACAGCGGAAACGCCACCATAAGTCAAGGGAGTATTACCGGGTCAACTTTGCGAATAAGAGTATGTTTGGACCACAACAACACTAGTGAACCCACCTCCATTGACAATGTCAGCGCCACTGGAGCCGATGTTCCTGGTTCAGGCCCCTCCTGTGACATTGCCATCACCGGGATCACCGTAGGTGGTGAAGATTGTCCGGCTACGGATGATGGTAGTTTGATAATCACCGCCACAACGACTAATGGCCCTATCTTATATCAGATCACGGGCCCGGTCACTCAATCTAATGCGACTGGAGTATTCACTGGCCTACCTACCGGTACCTATACCATCACTGTTGATGATGGTTCGTTTATCGCAGGTACCTGTACAGATACGGATACCAGAACCATTGCTGCCGGCATGGATAATACTGCTCCTACCGCCTCGAATCCGGCTCCCGTTACGGTTGACTGCCCTGACGATATTCCTTCACCGGATGTATTGGTAGTAACCGATGAAACCGACGGCTGTACCATCCCATGTCCGACCGACCCCTGGATCAATGAATTCCACTACGATAATACCGGAGCAGATGCAGGCGAATTTGTAGAAGTCGCCGGACCGGCAGGAATCGACCTGAGCAATTATACCATCTATACCTATGATGGTTCTGACCGGATGGTCCACCAGGTTAGAGCGCTCTCTGGCATTATTGATAATGAATCTAACGGCTTTGGTGCTGTTGTAGAATATATTGCCAACCTGCAAAATAGTACAGAGGGTATTGCACTGGTACGCAATCCCAACACAGTAATAGAGTTCCTGAGTTACGAAGGAAGCTTCCTGGCGCTAGACGGCCCCGCGCAGGGTTTAACCTCAACGGATGTTGGCATTGCAGAACCCACTACTCAGGCTACGAACGAAAGCCTTTCAAGAATTGGAACCGGTAATATTGGATCAGAATTTACTTTTGCCGATCAATTGGCAACGCCTGGCACTTTGAATGGCAATCAAACCATCGTCCCCTGTCCGGAAAATGCACCGGTGGTCACTTTTCAAGGTGACAGCGACAATGGTGGTGCTGGAACTTCATCAAATCCATACATCGTTACTCGTACCTACCGAGTAACCGATGGTGCCGGTAACTTTATCAATGTAATGCAAACCCTGACGGCCAACAACTGCGGTCCGGCCAATGATGATTGTGCAGGTGCTACTCCCCTTAGCTGTGGTGGTGCTTTCAATGGAACCATTGATGAAGCAACAAATACTGACGCCCCTAGCGGCTGTACCGGAGGCGGCACTCCGCAAAGTGGTCTTTGGTTTAATCTTGCCGGAACAGGAGATGTCGTGACCATCAGTACCGCAGGTTCAACCTTTAATACACAGCTTAACGCCTACGAAGGAAGTTGCGGAAACCTGAGCTGTGTAGCTGGTGATAGCGGCCCGGGAAGTACCTCAGAAATTACCTTCTGTTCGGCTTCCGGCACCAATTATTACATTTATCTGGATGGTGATGTGGCCAACCCAACCGGTGATTATACAATCAGTGTAAGTTGCGCGACCAATCCACCACCTTCTATTAGCTGCCCAGCAAATATTGTGACCAATACTGACGCTGGTCAATGTGGTGCTATTGTCAATTTTTCCGTTACAGGCTCTGACAATTGTGGAACTCCAACCATTACTGAAAACAATGGCTATGCCAGTGGCGATCTATTTCCTGTTGGTACGACCTCCCTCAACTGGACCGCTACAGATGCTGGTGGAGAAACGGCCACATGTTCCTTTAGCATTACCGTTAATGATAATGAAGCACCAACAATTGATTGCTCCAACCTCACTCCCGGCATAACCCGCGATACCAGATCCGGTTTCTGCGATTATGTGGTGCAGGGTGATGAGTTTGCTCCGGCCGGTTATTCGGATAATTGTGCGGCCGGCCTCTCTATCGAAGCCGATTATACCCTTGCCGACAATCTTGATGGGGCTGTTTTCCCAGTGGGAACGACAACGGTAAGCTGGACGGTGACCGATGGGGCAGGACTGACTGCTAATTGTAACTTTAATGTAATGATTGAAGACAATGAAGCGCCCACTGCCCTTTGTCAAGACATCACGGCAACATTGGATGCTAGTGGCAATCTTTCTATCTCCGACATACACATTAACGGTGGCTCTACTGATGCCTGTGGTATTGCCAGTCTGCAGGTGAGCCCGAGCTCATTTGGTTGTGGTAATGTAGGAGCCAATAGCGTAACCCTGACCGTAACAGATGTTAGTGGAAATTTCAGCACTTGTAATGCGACAGTAACGATAGAAGACAATGCTGCACCAACGGCCGTTTGTCAGGATGTAACCGTACAACTGGATGCCAACGGAGATGGAAGTATCACCGCTAATGAGGTAAATAATGGTTCTGATGATGCCTGTGGTATCGGTAACCTCTCGGTATCTCCCAATACTTTTGATTGTGATAATGTGGGGGACAATACCGTCACCTTGACCGTAACGGATAATAATGGAAATCCCAATACCTGTACCGCTAACGTTACGGTAGAAGATAATGTAGCACCAATCGCAGTTTGCAAAGATGCTACCATACAACTAAATGCCTCTGGTACTGCTTCTATCTCTCCCAGTGATGTAAATGGCGGCTCTACTGATGCTTGTGGAATAACTGCAACTTTCCTTTCACGTACGGGATTCTTCTGCGATCAGATAGGCGACAACACCATATACGTGGAAGTTTATGACGGTGCTAGCAATAGTAGTAGTTGTCTTTCTACTGTAACCGTCGAAGATAATATTGCTCCGACTGCGGTTTGTCAAGATGCTACGGTCCAGTTAAATGAAAATGGAAATGCCTCTATCGCTGCTGCAAATCTTAACAACGGTTCTTCTGACAATTGTAGTATTGCCAGCTTATCGGCTACCCCAAATACATTTGATTGCGATGATATTGGATCAAATACAGTGGTACTAACCGTAACGGACGTTACTGGCAATTCCAGTCCTTGTAATGCAAACGTAACCGTAGAAGACAATGCCGCGCCTACGGCGGTTTGTCAGGATTTTACCCTCAATCTGGACAATGACGGCACCACCATCCTTGACCCTGCTTCCATTGACGGAGGCTCATCAACGGCTTGTGGTACTTTTTCATTGAGTGTATTGCCTAATAGTTTCGACTGTGATGATTTGGATGGAGGGCCATATACCGTAACCCTGACGGTCACCGATGATTCTAATAGCGAGACGGACAATTGTACGGCCAATATTACCGTAGCCGATCCCAATAGCTTCTGCTGTGATCCTCCGGCAGCCGTTTGTCAAGATATTACCGTGCAACTGGATGCTAATGGTGAGGCTTCAATTACTGCTGCTGACATAGATAACGGAAGTACCGCTGATTGTGGTTTGCAATCGCTCACCGTCTCCCCTACCAATTTCACTTGTGATGACAAAGGAGATAATACCGTAACGCTCACCATTACGGATGTCAACAATGACACTGACAATTGTAATGCAACGGTGACTGTGGAAGATAACGTAGCACCTAACGCCGTTTGCCAAGATATCACGGTTCAGCTTGATGCCAGTGGCAATGCCTCCATCACTCACACTGATATAGACGGAGGCTCGTCTGACAATTGTACTTTCTTTTTGTTGAGTATCGACAATAATTCTTTCAGTTGTAGTGAAGTAGGAGACAATACGGTTGTATTGACCGTTTCTGACTTTGCCGGTAATAACAACGATTGTAATGCTACAGTGACTGTAGAAGATAATGTCGCACCAGTGGCTCTTTGCCAGGATATAACGGTCCAATTGGATGCTAACGGTAATGGCTCTATCACTGCTACGGATGTAGATAATGGTTCTAACGACGCCTGTGGTATTGCCAACCTGGCTGTAGCTCCCACTACATTTGTTTGTAGTGACATTGGTGCCAATACGGTAACACTAACCGTAACCGATAATAACGGAAACTCGAATACCTGTACCGCAACCGCAACAGTAGAAGACAATGTGCCTCCCACAATTACTGAGTGTGAGGGCAACTTTGCGGTCTTCAACGGAGAAGAAGAAATTTCATCCGCTTCCGTCATCAATTTTACGGCCACTGATGCCTGTGGCATTGCCGGCACCACTTATAGTCCGGAAGTGATTACCTGTGACCAGCTAGGCGTGAATGTGCCGGTTACCATAGTCGTCACCGACAATAACGGTCAGGCTTCTACCTGTATCGCCATTGTCAAGACCGATGGCCTGCCATGCGGCTTTATGGACTTTGACGAGGATGGTATCGGTTGTGAAGACAGCAATGAGGTAACCTACGATGTGCCTTCCGAAACTTTCACGGTAGAAAGTGATGGTTGTTATACCACCAATTTCTCTCAGGATAATGCCGCCTATGTCAAATCAGAACTATGTGGTGATGGAGAGATCATCGCCCATGTGACCAATATTAACCCATCGGGTCAGGGTTGGGCCGGTATCACCATGCGGGAATCCGAAGCACCCGGGGCCAAGAAAGTAGAGCTATTGGTCAACCTGGGCAATATCATTCGCCGGGCGATCCGGACCACGACCAATGGATTTGCCTATCCTGGACAGTTTTACCGTCCACAGGCAACCTGGTTGAAAATTGTCAGAAGTGGCAATCTATTTGTGGGATATGCCTCGTCCAATGGCGTCACCTGGCAAAATGTGTTGGTGGTCAATATCCCGATGAGTCCATGTATTCAAGCCGGTTTATTTGTCACCAATTACAGTGGCAATACAATCGTCTCGGCTTCTTTTGACAATGTAGAGGTCAACGAATTTGGAGGCGGCATGAACTTGCAACTTCCAGATACCAATGGCCAGCCCACCGATCTATCACAGGGATTGGATGCAGACTTTTCCTTCTTCCCCAATCCGGTGACCGGCGAATTGCAGGTTGATTTGGGGGCATTGGCCGGAAGAACAGTTCAGATCAACATTTACAATCAGGTTGGTCAGGTCGTTGTCCACAGCGAGACAGAAGAGGCAGGTTATCAACCCAAAAAAGTAGACCTAAGCAGCTTATCTTCAGGTATTTATTTCATCGAAGTCATTTCCGGTGACTTCCGACAAATGAAAAAAATGATGAAAACTGATCGATAAGCCATAAAATACAAGAAAGGCCACATCAAGATTTTTCAAGGTGGCCTTTCTTAAAAAAATCAAAATTTACATAATAAAGAACTAGACCGCTGGTCCATTTTTTGTACCTTTAAATGTCTTTATCCCCTCTATCAAGACACTCATCCTCCAAAAATTACAAATTAACCACCAATAATCTATTGACATGACTAGATTGATTAGACATTTTTGCCTGCTATTATTTTTTCTAATAACAGGTAATCTCGTAGCACAGAACTTCATCCAAGAAGTGAAGATTAGTTCTGAAGAAACAGCATTGAGCCTTACTGAAGGTGCACCCGATAGTTATCTGCTGGTTATTACAGGACCTGAGAACTATGAGTGGAAGCAAGAAGTGAAAAAGGTAGATGCACTTACGATCTCTCCAGTAATGGCAAATGGCCAACAATTTCCCGATGGGAAGTACACCCTCCAAGTTTCGCCAATTTTTCAATTGACGGATGCAGAACGCCAAACTTTGCGCCAGTTATCTGATCAACAGGATGCAAACGCACTGGCTGCGTTTCGCGCGGAGCACCAACTCCCTAGCCGTGTAGACATCTTCAATGTGCATTTCGCAATTGAGAATGGCCATTTTGTCACTCCAACAATGGAGAAGGAGCAAAATTTCAACCAACCTCTCCAGTGGAATGCCAATGCCTATCATCCACACGATAGCTATCCCAGTCAATTTGCCAGTCTGACTCAAAAACATGCCTATTACGGCAAAGCCGTAAACGTTAGTCCAAGTCAACTAGCAACAGACAACACCCCCTTATCGGAAGATGCTCAGGTTTTCACACAAGATGTAATCGTACAAGGTAGCCTCTGTGTGGGGATTGATTGTAACAGCGCTGAAAGCTTTGGCTTTGACACCCAACGTCTGAAGGAAAACAATTTGCGGATTAATTTTGATGACACCTCTAATTCAGCTAGCTTTCCAGCCAACGATTGGCGCCTAGTAGTTAATGACACAAACAATGGCGGAGCAAGTTACTTTGCCATTGAGGATGCTACTGCCGGTCGGCAATTGTTTAAAGTTTCGGCTGGTGCCCCTAGCAATTCATTGACAGTTGATGGCAATGGCGATGTAGGGATTGGACGCGCTGATGCCGTATTGGAATTGCACATCAACGATGGCGATTCTCCTGCCATTCGTCTGGAGCAGGACGGTTCCGGTGGGTTTGCCAGCCAGGTATGGGATATCGCAGGTAACGAAACCAATTTCTTTGTTAGAGATGTGAGCCATAGCTCCGCAATTCCTTTCAAAATCAAGCCTGGAGCTGACGTTAATTCACTGGTCATCGACAGTGACAACAATATCGGCATTGGCATTTTGGATGCGACTCAGAAGGTTCATATTGCCAGTGGCAATGTATATGTGGCTTCCGGACGAATCGGTGTCAATATAGCACCAACCGTACCCCTGGATGTTATGGGGAATATGCGCGTTACCGGTAACTCTTTCATCACTGGTGATCACACCCAAACCATGTCGACCGGTGCGACCTTCTTTAATACCTCTTTTGCTACTGTCCTCCGTTTGGATGCAGTCAATGCCCGCGTCGGTATTGGTACCGCCACACCAGGCCACCAGTTAGAATTGAGTACTGATGATGCTTATAAGCCCAGTGGTGGTAGCTGGTTGGGTGCTTCAGACCGTAGATTGAAAAAAGACATCAAGGATTTCAAAGACGGACTTGATGTATTGATGAATATCCGCCCAGTGTCTTACCACTATAACGGCAAGCTTGGCCTGCCTACGGAAGACCAGCATATTGGGGTCATTGCTCAAGAAATTCAAACCGTTGCACCTTATACTATCAAGCCTTTGAACCTACAGTCTGAAGAAGCACAAGGTGCAGATTATTTAGGTTATGATGGGACTGCACTGACTTATGTGTTGATCAATGCAGTGCAAGAACAACAGCAACAAATCGATGCCCAACAAAAGGAAATTAATCAGCTAAAAGCTGAATTATCTGAAGTGGAAGTATTAAAATCTCAAATGGCGGCCCTTAGCAAAATGGTTGCTGAACTAAATGAGGCCACCGACCAAGAGCAGGCCACAGCAGAAAAGACTATGTCAAGTGATGATGAATAAGGGAAACCATTACTGATTCAATTTTTCAAATCCATTTAAAAATACGCATAATGAAAAATATCAATTTATTCTTGATCTGCCTATTCCAGCTGGCGTTACTTCAGCTCGCCGTTGGCCAAGCTACCGCGACCGATGAAAACGGAAGGCCGGCAGGGACGACTCCCCAACAAGTGGTGGCATCGGAAACGGCACCTGTAACAAACAATTATAGCAATAACAATAACTTTAACGGCAGCGACCAGGATATACCAGGAGATGAACATCAGCAATCCAATCCGCATACATTTTATCCACAAGATATGGATGTATTGCACGATGAATTAATCAATAGCTCCAGTCCTGCAGAAATGGTAGAACAAATTGAAGCATTGAGAAGACTTTCAGCTGACCTTCTTCGGTCCTATGAGGAATTGCGCCGCGAAAATCAGCTCATTCGCCGCAGCCTAAATTCCTGTTGTTCACGAGATCAGTTGGGACTTTCTGCCAATGACGCCTATCTATTGCAAAATGCGCCTAATCCATTGAGAAGCAGTACCACTATCGGGTACTACATTCCTGAAGGCCTACAACATTCAAAAATAGAAGTTAGAGACGTCAAAGGCGTATTGCTTGAAACATTCGAGGTAGAAGCAAAAGGAATGGGTGAATTGACCTTAGATGGCATTCGTTATCAGTCGGGCACTTATCTCTACTACCTGGCTATTGATGGAGAAGTAATTGATTCCAAAGTGATGGTTATAAATCAATAAAATAATGAAAAATAATAGCTACTTGATTTTACTTTTGATGATGAGCAGCGTAGCTATCGGTTCTGCCCAGCATTTTTCAGAACAAAGCCAGGCGATAGGTTTTGATCATTCCTTTCGCGCCCGTGCCGTGATGGGAGGAGGTGCAGCCTTTTTTGATTTTGATAATGATGGGGATGAAGACTTTTATATCACCGGTGGATATAATGCAGACAACATTTATCGAAACAATGGTGACGGAACCTTTAGTAAAATACTAGAAGATATTGGAATTAATATTACTTACAATTTCAATACAATGGGAGTAACCACAGGTGACATTGACAACGACGGCGACCGGGATATATTTGTGACGACCTGGGAGGAATTCCAGGGCTCGGAACAGCCCGATGCCCGCAGCTTATTGTTTCTCAACAATGGCAATGGCACCTTTACAGAAATAGGAGAACAGGCCGGCATTATCGACCAGGCCTTTGCCATGGGTGCTGCCTTTGTTGACTACAATAAAGACGGTTACTTAGATGTGTATGTTATGAATCACATAAAGCAGCCCATCTTCACCTATGATGACAACGGCTCAATCAATGGGTTTGCTCATGAATGTTATCCCAATTTCTTGTATCTCAATAATGGTGATTTAACATTTACAGAGGTTTCCCAAGAAATGAATGTCGATAATGACGGATGTACGATTGCTACGGTTGCATCAGACTATGATCTGGACGGTGATCTGGATTTATTCCTGGCCAATGATTTTGGTTATTTTCTTAGGTCTAATACACTGTATCAAAATAATTATCCAGAAAATTCTTTTACTGATGTTAGTGTTGCTGCCAATGCCAATGTAGAAGCTTTCGGCATGGGCATTGCCTCCGGCGACTATGATCACGACCTGGACTTTGATTATTACACCACCAATATTGGTCGTAATATCTTAATTGAAAATCAAAATGGGACCTTCCTTGATGTCACTACAGAAGCGGGGGTCGAGAATATCACCGTACCAGAGGAAGACAACCTGAATACCACTGGCTGGGGAACTGCATTTTTTGATGTTGACAACGACACCTGGGAAGATCTTTTTGTTGCCAATGGTCGCATACCAACACTGGCGCAATATGCCACAGCTACCAATGATCCAAATAAGCTTTACCTCAACAATGGGGATAAAACCTTTACGGATGTTTCTGATATAGCTGGGGTGAGCGATGTGCGCTATACGCATGGCATGGCTTACTCTGATTATGATGAAGATGGCGATTTGGATATCGTGACGGTTGTTTTGGATGAATTGGATGGCCGCTCTAAGTTTTATATCAATGAAACGGAGAATGACAACAACTACATCCAATTCAAACTCATCGGTGTAGAAAGTAACCGCGATGCCTTTGGTAGCCGCGCCTGGATTTATGCCGACAATCTGACCCTCGTTAAGGAGATTTACGGAGGGGGTGCCAGTCATGCCTCTCAACACACTAGTGTGCTCCACTTCGGTTTGGCCGATATTGAACAGGTAGATAGTGTTCGTATTGAATGGACAAATGGCCATGTTGATGTGATTGAAAACCCGGCAGTAAATACCCGTCATACCATAGTGGAAGGGGTGGCTGTTGGAGTACACAATCCTCAATTGGCTAATTTAAACATTGTTGTTGCGCCTAATCCATTTACCAACCATCTGAGCTTGTATGCTGATGTTGCCCAGAATAACGAGCAACTGTTTGTGCAGCTCACCACAATTGACGGGGCGGTACTTTTAAAGTCAACTTTAGATTTTAAACGACAAATGCAAATTGATTTACAACAAGATTTACCTTCAGGTATGTACTTGTTAGAACTCCGCAACAGTACAGGAAGAACGATAAAAAAATTAATTAAGGAATAGCATTAAGGAGGGGGAAAACTACCGTTCCCCCTCATCTTAGTGCTTGTTTGGAGGTAATCCCTGAAGTATATTCGGGCAAGCTATTCA
>CAXHCA010000107.1:0-23497 GCA_964015035.1 uncultured Saprospiraceae bacterium | reverse complement strand
GGAGTGGCCGTATTATTGATGTCCTGAGAGGTAAGCCCAAAATGTATAAATTCCTTGTATTCAGATAGTTCCAATTGGTCAAAAGCCTCTTTGATGAAGTATTCTACCGCTTTGACATCGTGGTTGGTCGTTTTCTCAATTTCTTTAATCTTTTCTGCATCTTCCAGATCAAAGTGATTGAGCAAACGGATCAAATCGTCCAATTTTTCCTTTGGAAGTGACTTCAGTTGGGGAAGGGGCAATTCACAAAGGGCAATAAAATAATACACTTCAATCAAGACCCGGTATTTGATCAGGGCAAACTCAGAGAAAAAATTAACCAATTCGCTGGTTTTCGACTGATATCTGCCATCTATAGGAGAAATAGCTTTGAGCATGGTATTTTTTTTGCAAATGTAAAAAACTGGTCATTTAATTCGGGTACTATGGCACTACAATCCTTTTTATAGTATGTTTGGATTTAATCTAAATAAGAATTACTTTTACACTAAAATTTGGCATAATGAGCAGGATTACTACCAACAACGCCACTGAGTTCCGTGCGGATGCCCTTCGTTTGCCCTTCCCATTACCGGTGGTGCAGGGCAAGAAACTCAAGAAAAAATGTTGTAAAAAATATAAGAAACACAAACGTTGTAAACGCTGTCCTAATGGATAGAAGTAGGGCTGAAATAGCTTGGAGACAAGAATTGTGTTTACCTTTTAAAAAATTGGATAATTGGTTGAAGGGCAGCGTGTCTAGAAATCCCATCCAGCCATCTTTTTATCAAAATATTCCTTTCCCTCAAACGCCTAACAAGCCGTCAAACAACCGCCAGCTATCCAGTGTCGGCGGATCAGCCACAATCGTTACCGGTTCCTTTTTTACGGGATGTATAAAGCTCAGCGAGCGGCAATGCAGGCAAATAGAACCGTCAGTATTGGCTTTGTGAAATCCATATTTCAAATCACCGCGAATAGGCCAGTTCATTTTAGCCAATTGCACCCGTATTTGGTGTGGCCGTCCGGTAACGGGATGCACTTCCATCAAATGATGATCACCAATTTCGCCAATCAGCTTGTAATGGAGTATTGATTCCTTTGCATCCGGATGACGCTTACTGATTTGGTCCAGGGCCTTGGCCTTATTTTTGGTTTTATCCTTGATCAAAAAATGTTTCAGGGTGCCTTCCAGTGGATTTGGGCGTTCTCCGGTGATTGCCCAATAGTTCTTTTCTATCTCACGATCCTTAAACAGTTGATTCATCCGGGTTAACGCCTTAGTGGTTCGTGCAAAAACGACGACTCCGCTTACCGGGCGGTCCAATCGATGAATGACTCCTAGAAATACATCGCCAGGTTTTTTGTAACGTTCCTTGATGTAGCCTTTTACCCAGTCACTGATGGGCGCATCTCCGGTGGCATCACCTTGAACCAGCCAACCAGCTGGTTTGTTTATGGCTATGAGATGATTATCTTCGAATAAAACTTGAATATTATCCATGTTATTTTTTTAGGTTTCACGAGGCTGGAATTTAGTGTCAGGCATTAATTTCAAATCCTGAGGCTAAGCCCTTTCTCCTGTATCCTGGAAATCCAACCACAAATGTATGAAATTATCACTTGGCTTTTCTCCCTGTCCCAACGACACCTTTATCTTCGATGGTATGATACATGGAAAAATTGATACGGAGGGCCTGAACTTTGAGGTGTTACTGGCGGATGTAGAGGAACTCAACCGACGTGCTTTTCAGCATGATCTTGATATTACTAAGTTGAGTTACCACGCTTACGCCCATTTGCAGGATGGCTATCAATTACTGAATGGAGGTAGTGCCTTGGGCAACAATTGTGGGCCCTTGCTCATAGCGAAAACACCCCTCACCGTGGCGCAACTTGAGCGAGGACGCATTGCCATTCCCGGAAAATATACTACGGCCAATTTCTTATTGAGCCTGGCCTTTCCCGAAGCGACAAATAAGGTGGAAATGCTTTTTTCGGATATTGAAAATGCAGTGCTCAGTGGCGATGTCGATGCCGGCCTGATCATCCACGAAAATCGGTTTACTTACCAGGATAAGGGCTTAATTAAGCTTCTGGATCTTGGAGAATATTGGGAAGAAAACACCCACTTGCCTATTCCCTTAGGCGGCATTGTGGTCAAACGTAGTTTGCCGGAGGAGGTTCGTCATACGGTCGACCGGATCATGCAGCGCAGTGTGGCTTTTGCTCAGGAAAATCCAGAGGAAACAATGGATTTTGTGCGCCCTCATGCCCAGGAAATGGAAGATAAGGTAATGATGCAACACATTGGTCTGTATGTCAACGGCTATACGCGTGATTTGGGGGTAAAGGGCCGCATAGCGGTGAAACATTTGTTTGAGGAAGCTAAAAATAAGGGCATTATACCACAATTGAGGAAGGATATTTTTTTGGAGAATTAGGGGTGTTCTAAAAAGGGTTTTTGGGGGGAATTGGCAAGAGGCAAAAATCAGGGCTGCACCTGGTTTTTAACGCTGCGAAGTCACGCCTTCTTAAACCGGCTAAGACCAGTAAAATGGCTGGTAGTAAAAGAGAATCGTGATTGAAATCAATGACCGTTTTTGGGCATTAGAGGATAGACACTACAGCCTTGGTTTTTTTCCCTTTTTTGAAAAAAAGGGGACACAAGCCTTCATCCTCAGTGAGCGCAGAAAACTTTAGATAACGTCTCTAGCTGGATAAGCTAAATCAACACCACGCGCACTTTTTTCTTCTTCAGCCGATTATTGTTGATTTTCGTGAGCAGTTGGGGTACTTTTTCAGCTTTTACTGCCGCAAAGGCGCAGTCTGACTTCAATTCAATAATGCCGAGATCATCTTTGGAAAGTTGCCCTTCCTTAAAGCATAAACCGGCAATATCTCCCTTGGAAATTTTGTCTTTTCTGCCACCGGAAATAAAAATCGTCTGCCAGGGAGAAGCGGGAGGTGTCGGGGCATATTCCAGATGCTCCACACCATCTACCCGGATAAAATCGGGTAGGGGCTCTTTCTTCCATTGCAAGACATAGGCCGTTCCTCCCTGGTGCATGCGTGCCGTACGGCCATTGCGATGGGTGAAGTCTTCACTGCGATGGGGCAGTTGATAATGCAGAATAAAACCCAGTTCCGGAATATCAATACCCCGCGCCGCCAAATCGGTAGCGATCAACAATTGATGGGTTCCATTGCGGAATTTAATCAAGGCTCTTTCTCTATCCTGCTGTTCCATCCCGCCATAAAAACAGCCATGCGCAATGCCGTTTTCTGTGAGAAAATCACTGACCCGCTGGATGGTATCTTTATAATTGCAAAAGACAATGCCCGGCTGGTCTCCAATATGGCAAAGTGTTTTCACCAAGGTTTCCAGCTTGTCTTTTTCTGGTGAAAGGATGCTTTTGATCACCAATTTAGGAGAGCCTTCTTCCAGAAAGTTAAGGACTTTGGGGGCTACTAATTTGACAAAATCAGGGATCTCTACTGCCGAAGTGGCGGAGGTTAAAATTTTCTTGTTGAGTTCACTTAAAGCGCTAATGATTTCACTCATTTCTTCCGCAAATCCTACTTCCAGAGATTTGTCAAATTCATCCAGAACCAGGGTAGTAATGTGATCAGGAGGGAAGGTAGATCTTCGCAAATGATCGGCCACTCTTCCCGGAGTCCCGATCAGGATGGCTGGCCGGGTTTGCAATTCAATCTTGTCTTTTGAAAAAGAGCGTCCTCCATAGACGGCATTGATTTTATACCCAGCCCCCATTTCCCGGGCTACCTGTTCAATTTGAATGGCCAATTCGCGAGAAGGGGCCAGTATCAGGGCCTGGACTTCCGATACGTCTCGCTTCAATTCGGCAATGACCGGCAATAGAAAGGCCAAGGTTTTTCCCGTACCGGTAGGAGAAAGTAGTACCGTCTCCGAATTGGAATGAATGGCATGTTGGGCAGTTTCCTGCATGAGATTGAGCGCCTGAATGCCCAATTTTTCTAAAATATTTTTTTGATTCTTGATGATTCCTAACCTTTATTGAATGGGCCCATTCTTTGCCAAAATTGACTATAGTTCACCCAATCATCAAAGTACTAGAATTAATGCACTTTCTTTCCTATTTTTGCCACGCAATTTTTTTACCCTAACCAATTTTAACTTTTATAGTATGATTATTGGCGTACCTAAGGAGATAAAAAACAACGAAAATCGAGTAGCATTGACGCCGGCAGGTGCTTTGGAACTGACTAAGCGTGGACACGAGGTCTACATTCAAAGTACGGCGGGAGATGGCAGTGGATTTTCGGATGAATCTTATGTAGCTGCTGGCGCAAAAATTTTACCTAGCATTGAAGCGACGTATGACAAAGCGGAAATGATCATTAAGGTAAAAGAACCGATTGAGCCAGAATACGAACTGATCAAACCGAATCAGTTGCTGTTTACTTATTTTCACTTTGCCTCATACGAGCCATTGACCCATGCGATGATTAAAAGCAATGCGGTCTGTCTGGCATATGAAACGGTAGAATTGCCTGACCGCAGCCTTCCATTGTTGGTGCCCATGTCGGAAGTAGCCGGTCGTATGGCGGTACAGGAAGGGGCAAAATACCTGGAAAAGCCGATGAAAGGCCGTGGCGTATTGCTTGGTGGTGTGCCCGGTGTTGCGCCTGGGAAAGTATTGATTCTCGGAGGTGGGGTAGTTGGTACCCAGGCGGCTAAAATGGCTGCTGGATTGGGTGCACAGGTAACCATCATGGATATCAGCTTGTCTCGTCTGCGTTATTTGGCAGATGTGATGCCAGCTAATGTGACAACGGTCATTTCTAATGAATACAACATTCGCCGATATATCGCCGATCACGATTTGATCGTTGGTGCGGTACTTATTCCTGGTGCCAAAGCGCCAAATCTGATCACCCGTGATATGTTAAAAGAAATGCAGCCAGGTACGGTTTTGGTGGATGTAGCCGTAGATCAAGGGGGGTGTATCGAGACCTGTAAACCGACTACTCACGCAGATCCTACCTTTATCATTGATGATGTAGTGCATTACTGTGTGGCTAATATGCCCGGTGCAGTACCTTATACTTCTACCATTGCTTTGACCAATGCCACTTTGCCTTACGCCATCCAATTGGCCGGTAAGGGCTGGAAACAGGCTTGTAAGGACAATTTGCCATTGAAATTGGGATTGAATGTAGTCAATGGCAAGGTGGTCTATAAGGGAGTTGCAGAGGCCTTTGATTTGCCATTAACGGATGTAAATTCAATTCTTTAATCGGGGAGGAATCAAAAGACTTTGTCTTAGAGTATGTTTGGAGGTGGTGCTTTAGCAGCGAAAATTGCAAGTTTTGGGTGCTCGCAAGGCTCATTTTTGAGTGCATCTCGGCTGAACCACTACGGACGAAAGCACTAACAACATAAAATTAAAAAGCGCGTGAGTCATTAAAACTCACGCGCTTTTTTTGTGTAGAATATGTTTGGAGCGGATTCTATTTGAAAATCATTAGATTAGGGCTCGCATCGGGGAGTCTAATCCATTGGTTTTTAGCCGGAGCAAGCTCCAAACATGCGCCTAGCCAAAATTGGACTACCGGACGGGTTTCAAGACGCCGTTTTGCTCTTCTACGATAAAGGCATCGGGAAAACCTCCAGTCTTGGCGCTGCGCAAAACACTTTGGGCTTCTCCCAGTGTATCGTATCCTGCCAGGTATTTTACGGTTAAATTACCTTTTTTCCGCTCTTCAATTACCCCGAGATCTTCCACCTGTGTGGAATTAAAGTACTTAACATTGCTATACGCGCCCAATTGTATTTTGTATCTACCCTGGGCATTATTGGGGGCACTGGCCGGTGGAGTTACACCTTTCACACCTTGCGTAGAACCACCTTCTTCCGTTACAATAAATGCGCCGGGGTAACCTCTGGTTTTCGCCGTCTGTAACGCCTGATTGGCCTGAGAGCGATCAGAATAAACACCCAGTCGAATTTTGTAGCGGGAGTTTTGTTCTTTGTAATAAACTTTACCCAAATCCTCCAGATTGCTAAAGGCATCCAGATTGGGGGAGCTAATGGCTGCCACCTGTACGGCGTAACCACTTCCAATTTCCTCTGCCGGTTGTACCGGACTGTCGGGTTGGCCTCCGCCATTAAAAGGAGGATCGATTACGCCTGCACTGGAACTGGATGGAATCAAAGAAATTACTCCAAGAATGCTTCGATCGAGGCCATCTTCAGTACGGGCAGTGACGTTAAGGTCTTTGTATCCGGCTTTAGACAATCTCAAAATGTAGGAGGAGTAAGGACTTAGGGAGAGGAAATAATTTCCGTCTGGAGCCGTAACCGCTTGCATGGAATTTCCAGTGGCCTGATTGGTAGCAGTAATCTGTACCCCTTCTAGGGGTTGGCGATTGGTGTAATCCAATATTTTTCCAGCGTAAGCTTCACTCATCCGCGTCAGCTGGATATTGTATTCCCGGTTATTATTGAGGCCAATGGTGGAAATTTGTACTGTACTACTGGCATAACCTTCTTTTTTGATCACCAGATTACAGTTCAGCCCCTGTACGGCCTGGAAACTATAATTTCCCTGAGCATCGGCTTGATAGACGCCTTCGCCGCAATTTGAAAAATCCACGATTGCGTTGGGTACGGCACTGCCGTCACTGGCATTCTTGATACGCAAAACGATGTAATCGGCAGAGCGCTGTACTCGATAAATATCTTCATTTCCCCGACCGTTCAAGCGATTGGACGTCAGATACCCCACATTGCGGAAGGAATCATAGATAAAGCCATAGTCGTCGTAGGAAGAGTTGACAGAATTGCCCAAATGGAATATTCGCGTCCAGCGACCATTGGATTCCTCTGCGCGAAAGCAATCAAACCCTCCTAATCCTTGGTGCCAGTCGGAGGCAAAATAGAGCATATTCCCGTCAAAATAAGGGCTGATTTCGTGACCTGGAGAATTGACGACCGGTCCGAGGTTTTCGGGTGTGGACCAATTGCTACCCATCCAGCGGGTCACATAGATATCAAAACCGCCGAAGCCACCAGGTTGGTCAGAGGCAAAATAGATGGCACTTCCATCCGGAGAAAAGGCCGGATATCCGGTAGAGTACCCCGTTCCATTAAACGGAAACGGTCTTACATCTACCCAATCCCCATTGGCACTGACCTGAGCTATTGAAATGCTAAGGTCTAATCCACTGGAAGGAATTTGTCGGGTGCCGTCTACAAAATTGTTACGGGTAAAGACAACCGTGCGGCCGTCCGGTGAAAAGGTTAGCGGGCCTTCATCAAATTCACCTTTGGTACTGCTCTTTAAGAATACGGGGGACTCCAGGTAGGTAGAACCTCCGATATTAGCCAAAAATAATTGGTTTTTGGCTTTCCCGCTCCAATTGGCACTGGACCGCTGTATGTCTGTGCGGGCGGACGAATAAATCACCTGTTGTTTTCCAAAAAAAGTCGCTCCAAAGTCAGAAGCGGAGGTATTGATAAATTCATTGGTAACCGTATAGGAAGAATTGACACCCAGCTGCGATTTAGCAAAGTCCGTACTTTGGGCATAGTGGTTACCAACCATCGCATTTTCATCACGGGCATATAATAAAAAAAACTGCTTGGCTTCGTCATAACGGCCAAGAGACTTGAGCACTTTTCCGTAATTGAGGATTTGTATCTTTTCGATGTCTTTCATTCGCACCGCTTGTGCGTAGATTTTTGCCGCTGTTTCCATTTGGTTGAGATGGCGATAACAATCGGCCAGTTTACTCAGGGCTTCTGCATCGTTAGGCCGCTTTTGCAATGCCTCTTCATAGGTGGGAATGGCCAGGTTGAAAGCGTGCAAGTCGTACTGTGTATTGGCCTTGCGCATTAGCGAATTAAACTGACCAAAAACAGAAAGGGCCACCAGCATCACACAAAGGGTTAACAGTGCTCTTTTTACCATATTCATAATCAATAGGTTAGTTAATGAAAACCTAAATTTATTGACAATCTGTCATATTGGGAAGCAAAACATTAATAAAATTACACCAAAATATTGATAGAGAATAAAACAACCCCGCTTTTAACAGGATTCAGCGCACTTAGATTTCTCCCAATACCTTAAATTCTGTGCGTCTATTCATTTGGTGTTGGGCCTCTGTACAATCCACACCATCTGCACAATTGTTGACCAGTTGGCTTTCGCCATAACCTTTGCCCACCAACTGACGGCGATTAATACCCCGTTTGACGAGATAAGTGACAATGGCGGTGGCCCGACGTTGGCTGAGTGCCTGATTTAAGGATGAGGACCCCCGGGAATCGGTATGGGAACTGATTTCCACTTTTAATTGAGGATTGTCCTTTAATAACTTTAGTAGTTTGTCTAACTCAGGCAAAGCTTCCGGTCGTACGCTGGCACGTCCTAAATCGTAATAGATATTTAGCAGGTAGGGAATAGAATTATCGGTGTCATTACGTCGTTCACTGATCTTAAATGGAATTTTTGTATTTGACGCATCATAAGCGGTAGGAGAGGGTTCTGCCGAATTACTTTGCCGAAAGGCTTGCAGGCTGACTTCCAGTTCAATATCTCGTTGAGTATCATCGGAATGGCCAATGCAGATTGGTGTTTCGGTATTATTGGCGAAATAGTCTGCTTTTTCAACTCTTAGCTGGTAACAGCACCCCATCTCCAATTCGAAGGTATAGCGGCCATTTCTATCCGTCAACTCATAAGCATCTTCTCCACATCCTTGGCCAATGAGATGAATATTTGCGGAAGGAATAATTGCTCCGGTGTACTGGTCAATGACCGTGATAATGAGTCGGCTTGTCTTTTTAGGTAACTCCGGTAATTCTACTTCAGGGTCGGCTGGGGCTGGGGTCTCCTCGATCTGCGTATCGACCTTTGCCACCTTAGGAGGCTCCGCTTGCTCAAGCGAATCAATAGCTGGCTCCAAGATAATGTCTGGCATATAGGCCATAGGTTTGGGCACCAGTTTGATCTCCTTGATTTCTTCGGGTTCAAAATCCTTGCCACAAAGGTCTATGTCAAAAGATTCGAATTGATCCGCAAAAACGGTTAAATGGCGGCATTCGGCAGGTCTGAGGCGAAGCACCAATTCTCCATCCGTATTGGTTTCTAAGGTATCTCCCTGTTTACTATCTACAAAAAACGGATTTTTGATGGGTTCTCCTGATTGGGCATTTTTTGCCTGAACTACGAGCCATTCCCCCAGTTCCCGGAATTGATAGATATCATCGGCTCCTGCTCCACCTTTCCGATTGGAGGCGAAATATCCCTGCCCGCCGGTTTCATCTACGATGATGCTAAAATCATCAAAGCTTGTATTGATGGGATATCCAAGATTTTCCACTGCTTTCCAGTCACCATCCGCCAATTCCGTGGTGCGAAAAATATCCTGTCCACCCAGACCAAAATGGCCATCGGAAGAAAAATAGAGTTGATCAGTGCCGAGGAAAAAAGGATACAATTCGTCGCCATCTGTATTGATTTTTGGCCCTAGATTGATCGGTTCTCCCCATTCTCCTTCTTCTCTAAAACTGACGTAAAGATCTTTCCCTCCAAAACCGCCGGGCAGGTCGGAGGCAAAGAACAACCGTTTTCCATCCGGACTGAGCGCCGGGTGTGCGATGGAGTAAGCATCATTGTTGAAAGGCAGTGCCTGCAAGGGCCCCCAACTGCCGTCTTCCAACCGGACGGCGTGCATGATTTCCAGTCGTAAAATGGTGCCATCGCGGTCTCTTTTTTTGGCAGGGCGGTTGCGGGTGAGGAAGATTTCCTGCTGGTCCTGACTGAAAGAGACAATGGCTTCGTGTGCCTTGGAGTCTAGCTCAGCAGAAAACTTCCGTGGCAAACCGAAGGGTGGTTGTCCATGCCCGGAATCCTCAACCAAGGAATCGGTGGTGACGTAATAGAGGTGGAAAAACAAGGAGCTGCCCTGTTCTTCGGTTTCAGGTCGAACGGAACCGAATACCAGGCCGTCTTCGTAAAATGCGGGCCCTATATCGTCGTATTGGGAATTGAAATCCAGAGCCTGGACTTCTACTTTTCGAGTGCGTTTGTTCAGTAGTTCTTTTTGGTAATTGCAGGCATCTTTTAGGTCGGCCTTTCTGGGGTCATAGGGTTTGAGTCGTACAAAGCGATCATACCATGCCTGCGCCTCCTCACAGCGGCCGTTGTGCTGGAGCATCAAGCCATAGTAGTAGTAATGAATTGCTTCGGCCTGAGGCAATTCGACGACCTGACTGTACCAGAATTCTGCCTGTGGGAAATCGTTTATCTTTCGATAAGCCTCGGCCAATTGTATTTTGGCGGAAGCCAACTCGTGCTTTTCGAGAATTTGTTGATAATAATTGATCGCCTCTTTGTAGTTGAGGGATTCCATCGCGAGTTGCGCTTTGCGCAATTTTGCCTTTTGTGCAAAGATACCTGTTGCCATAAACAAGCAAAGGCAGGCCAATGCTACTGCGTTCCGATTTCTCATAGTCTATCTAATTTGGTCCTTTGACAAACCTGAAGATTGCAGCCATACCTTATCCCCCGTAAGGGAAATGTGCTGACTCGATCGTCTGGTTTATTAAAGCAAGACATATTTCTAATCCATATTCCCTGAGCAATGGGAAGAATTACTTTTCCACGGCCGGAGGAATAGGGGTGTCTAACTATCCAATTGCAAGTATGTTTTTTGGTAAGCCGTTCAGGCAGGCGAATGAGTGGCGAAAAATTACATTGGAGTGTTGAAGCAGTTGTTTCGTTGGGGGGAGGTTGAAGGGAGAACTGCTTTAAATAACCAAGGTTTTATAGGCCATAGGGCACCTTTCTGAAAAGCTCTAAATATGCTCTAAGACTAATCGCCAGAATAAAGATACTAAGGTATCTGCTGTAATACAAGCCGACTACTATAATTTACAGAAAAATATCTAAAATAAGTAAGCCGCCAAATAACAAACTGGCCACTCCATTGGTTGTAAAAAAGGCCAGATTGACCCGACTCAGGTCATTGGCTTTAACCACGGTGTGTTGGTAAAATAGCAAGCTGATAAAGATGATGCTGGCTATCCAATGTAACCATTGGAACTCAGGATAGGCATGGTCCAAAAGGGTGGTGGCCCAAAGCATAAGTCCGGCACAAATGAAGTGCAATGCGGATGACAAGCGCAAGGCATTGGTTCGGCCCAATACGGATGGAACGGACTTCAACTGCAAAGATCGATCAAAGTCATCATCCTGGAGTGCATAAATAATATCAAAGCCAGAAACCCACAGTAACACAATAGCAGAATAAAGCAAGGGTAATAGATCAAAACCTCCGCCAACGGCCAAATAAGCTCCAATGGGGGCTAAAGACAGACCAAGGCCCAAGACAAAATGACAGAGAAAGGTAAAGCGCTTGGTGTAACTATAGCCTAAGATGACGAGTAAGGCCACCGGTGAAAGCATAAAACAGAGCGGATTAATAAACCAGGTGGTGACCATAAAAAGTACGGCATTGATCCCTACAAATGTCAGGGCAGCGCGTGGAGAAATCACCCCGGCAGGAATTTCGCGGGTAGCGGTTCTGGGATTGTGCTGGTCGATATCGCGATCCAGGTAGCGGTTGAAGGCCATGGCTGCACTCCGGGCAAAGACCATACACATTATCACTAAAAACAGAATGTACAAGTTGAGCCCGCCGGCGACCTCCAGGGTGCCCAGAAAAAAACCAACCATTGCAAAGGGTAAGGCAAAAATGGTGTGGCTAAATTTGATCAGGGATAAGTATTGCTTCATTTAGGCTGCAATTTACGATAAACTAATCTGAAAAACACAATGCCCGTGGTAAGGTTGTCTCACCACGGGCATAAATTTTACAGATTAAATCTTCAGCTTTTCAGTGTAATTACTGAGTAACCTGAATATTTGGCTGTGCAGCATCCTCACCACCTTCAACCTGACCAGTCAGGTAAATGAAAGATTGTGGTGGGTTGGTGTTGGCAGTAATGGTAACTTTTTGGTTACGCTTACCTTTTTTGTTTTTAGAATTAAATTCTACGGTGATTTCGCCTTCTCCACCTGGAGGAATTGGCTCTCTTGGCCACTTAGGAACAGTACAGCCACAGCTACCTTTAGCGTTGCTCAGAATCAGAGGTTCGCTACCAGCATTCTTAAACTTGTAAGTATGAGAGACTTGCTCACCTTCTTGTACCGTTCCGAAGTCAAAAGTCGTTTCAGAGAATTCCATTACAGTGGTAGGACCAACAGGTACAGAAGCCTCGGGAGTAGCAGGCTGTTGACCTGGGTCAGCAGGTTGAACGGCTGTATTTTCTACAGCAGCACGAGCCTCGTCTTTTACATTGCTACCGCTTTGGCAGCTTGTTGCTAAAAATGCGATGGCTACTAGAGCCATGAAACCAACTTTGATTTGCTTTAACATCTTTACTTTAGGTTTTGAATGATTATAAAACAAGCGTGTCTAATGCTTTTGATTCTTTGATAAATCCCGTGATTCAGAGTCAATCAAAATATAAATCAACACATCTAAAAGTGCTTTCGATTTATAATTTAGTTTGACTACAGCTTGTCCCGATTTTACATCGGGGGGAATTTGTCAGAGAACAATGCTCTTTTAAATTGATGAAACAAAATTAAGGATTCTGTTAAAAACGGCTGTTAATGAGCACGAAATAATTGTTAATGAGTTGTTAATCGCTTATTTAATCCGTCCAAATAGGCTGGCAGAACCGACTCCTACGCCAATAATGGTACGCATGGCCTCCTCCGTTTTTACATTTAGATATTGCAACTGATCTGGCTGTACATGAAAAATGAATCCATTGGTTGGGTTGGGGCCGGTGGGCACAAATACCGTTACCAAGCCGCCCTCCTGTTCATCGGTTATGAAGCCGGTCATTTTGGTTCCACTACCAAAAACATCCACCAACACAACTTTTTGAAAAGGTGGCTTTTTGTTGCCCAAAAATGCTTGTACTGTATCCCGTACTGCGCCGTAAAAAGGAAGTTGGATCAGCCAGTTTTCTTCAATGAAAGAAAACGTTTCTTTTCCGAAACTGGTTCGAACCACCAAGCCAATCAGGAAGAACAAAATAATGACCAAACTCAACGAAATGAGATTGATCAATACTTCATTGACATTGTTAGAGAAACTAAGGATATTTCTAACCGGCGCCAATAGTCCAGTCGTAATATTGAAAATAAACCGCACCAGTAAAATAAAAATGGAAATTGGCAAAATGACTACAATTCCGCCCAGTACGGTTGTTACAAAAAAGCGGCGTAATCGTAGTAGAAAGAACTTTCCCTGGGATATTTTCCGTTTCATAGTCTATTGATTTATTTTTCTGGAAAACAGATTGTACTCACTTTCAGTTTAACTCAATTAGGTTCCACTAAAACTGAAAATAGATAAACGGCACCACTTCTGAACTAGCTGTTTGGATCACAATCCAGATGATGGCTGCCAGAAATAAAGATTTGAGAATCAATGGCCAACGCATAAAATACTGCTGGAAAGCCGCAGTCCAGGAGGTCGGTAAAAAATGCAATACATACCCTAGCGTCATCAAGATTAAAACGGGGCGGTATCCGGATACAACTTGGGGCCATAATTCGGCTTTAAAATTGGTCAGTAATTGCCCCAGCACTTCTCCTGCCGTTTGCATAGGTGGCATCGGGTTGGCCAGTGCACCAGCGCGGAAAAAGATCCAGCAAAAGCACACAAAATGAAAAACGAAAACCCGACTAATGGCATGATTTGCCAGTGATCTTTCCCCTTTTATTTGATGGAAAAGCAGGCTGATTACCAATAGGCCGAGCCAGATTGAGGCCAACCGAAGGTTTCCTTCGGTATACAATTGCAACAGCTCCGAATCTTCGCTGTAGCGAAATAGGATGACCAATTGGCCAACCGCATGTACCAAAAGCAACACGGTCCCCGCCCGAATGGAATGGCGCCCCCAGAATCCTTCTTGGCTTTTCAAAAAACGGTCAATGGCCAACCCAATCCCGTGTAAAAATCCCCACAGGATAAATACCCAACTCGCGCCGTGCCAGAGCCCTCCAAGCACCATGGTGATCATGAGGTTGATATAAGTGCGAAACCGACCTTTGCGATTGCCCCCTAGAGAGATATAGAGGTAATCGCGCAGCCAGGTGGAGAGGGAAATGTGCCACCGTCGCCAGAACTCCTGAATGCTTTTGGATTGGTAGGGCGTGCGAAAGTTTTCCGGCAATTGAAACCCCAAAAGCAGGGCTAGTCCGATGGCCATATCCGAATAGCCCGAAAAATCACAGTAAATCTGTAATGCATAGCCATAGACGGCCAACAAGTTTTCCAGGCCGGAATAGAGCGTCGGATTTTCAAATACCCGATCTACAAAATTGACGCTGATGTAGTCGGAAATGACCGCTTTTTTAAACAGCCCTCCCGCGATCAGTAAAATGCCCTCACTTAATTTTGCATTGCTCAAGGTTAATCGCTGCCGGATTTGCGGAATAAATTCTGCTGCTCTGACAATGGGACCAGCAACCAGTTGCGGAAAGAAACATACAAAAAAGGCGAAGTCTAAAAAATTGCGCGAAAGCGAGGCTAAATCGTGTACACCATTAGTCAGTGGAACCAACTTGCCCCGGTACACATCGATGCTGTAACTGAGTGTTTGAAAGGTGAAAAATGATATGCCTACCGGCAGAAAGATATCCTGGAAATGGAACTGCGTACCGAGGGTGTCATTAAATGCGCCAATTAAAAAATTGGTGTATTTAAAATAGCCCAATAATCCCAAGTTTAGGCCTAAACTAAACAGCAGAAATAGTCGCTTTTTAGCCTTGGTAGGCGCCCTGTAGATCAGGTGTCCCAACACGAAATCGACTACCGTTGAAAGCAGGAGGATGAAGAAATAAAAACCACTCGATAAATAATAAAAGTATAGAGAAAAGGCCAAAGTATACCCCAGTCGCCAGTTGATACGACGACGTAAGGCAATGTACAAGGTGTAGAAAGCCAGAAAAAAGACCAGGAATCGAACACTGTTAAAAAGCAGTGGACGAGTAGGTTGATAGGTAAACAATTCAGTGATTGATGCCCAATCAATGCTGTTCATAGGCCTGCATTAGAGCCGTATACAACAAATCTGCCTGTAGGGCATAACCGGCCTCTGTAAAGTGAATAAAATCAGTATGGGCCAAACCGGCTTTCTGCCAAGCTTTGATTGAACCTTTGCCGCCCATTAATTCGTAAAAATCCCAAATGGCAAAGCCGTGTTCATGCGCTTTATCCACCAATGCATTTTTGATGGGTAAGGTGCCTTCGTTTGGGTGCTTTCGCTTGCGCAAAATGTCGCCATTAGTGGTGACTAAAATGGGGACATCGGGGCTGTAATCTGCCAGATTTTGGTAAAAAAGGTCTACCTCTTCCCCAAATTTAAAGACATCCGGATCGGAACCGACCGATTCATTGGTACCCAGCGATACAATGATTAAATCGGGATTGAGCCAAGGTACTGCTTCTGCAAAATGCTCGGACTGATTAAAGTGGAAATGAGTGGCTCCGTTGACTCCAATGCTGTGGTATACTATGCCGCTGTTGCGCGTATTTTCCAGGGAGATTCCATAGATCAGCGTTTCTTTTTGGGTGTCGCTGTGGCGGTCGCCCTGAATATGCAGGCGGTAAAGTAAGGTGTCAAATTCTAAGGCATTAGGCCCAGGAAAGATGGGGTATTCCGAGTTGGAAATTAAGCCAAGTTTACTGTGGTCTACTTTGGGCTTTGCACGGCGAACGGTGCCCCCTTTGACTACCAATCTTTGCCCGATACTCAAACGACTGCCCCGCAGTCCATTCCAGCGCTGCAGGTTGCGTACACTGACGCCATACTTGCGCCCCAGGTCATATAGAGTGTCGCCTTTGCGGACACGGTGAACCTGACGTTGTACTGGCTCAGGTTTTTCTTCTTTGGGTTGAAGGGTGCCGTAACTTAGGGTATAATCAAAACTACTGGTGCTTTTTTCATTAAATAAGGTCACTTTGTTGAAGCGATCATCACCGAGGGAGTCTTTTACCAAAATTTCCAATCTAAAGTCCGGCTTGGTGGTGCGAATGCTCATGCCGCTGATGCCCATCGGCGCGCCGGGTTTGAAGGCGTTTTTTCTGGCCATCCACTCGTCCGTATTGCTGGTAATGCGATAATCTAAGGGATTGTTGGTTCCGGCCAGATAATAGGGAAAGATCAATCCGCGGCCACCGGCTCCAAAGCGGTTTTGGAATTTATGGCGCAAATCTCCGGTCCAGAAATCAGCTTGCACATGGGAATCGCCAATATGCACGATGTTTACGCGGTCGATTTCTCCATTTTCCAATTGACGAAGCTTTTCAAAAAAGGGAGCCAGTTGTTCCGGAGACTGAATAGCGTTGGCATCGAGATTTAAAAATGGATACTGGATCTTCCAATCCGATGGTATGGTATCTTGATGAAACGGGGTGGGTAGGTTTGATAAAACGACCTCTTGATCATTGTGAGGTGGGGGCAGGAGACAGAAGCTCCCTACGATCATTAACCAAAATTTCAATCCCATCATTGCTCCAAATCTTTTTGTTGTTCGCGAAGATACTCTTCATAGCCGGAAAGCAGGAATTCCAGCAGTAATTTTCCCACTTTTTCCGAGCCTTTAAAATTAAAATGGGTATAATCAGAATTGGCCAGTGGCGGTACCTCACTGTCTACCCATTTGACGATGGTGCCGGCGCCGCCCATACTTTCGTAAATGCTGAAAAATGCAACCTCGGACTCCTCTGCGGCTGCACGTAAAACGGCGGTAATGCGGGCCACACTAGGATCTGTTTTCATGGTCCCATCTATCTTGATGGCTCGGTCGGAGGGGCCGATAACCAATATTTGCGCTCCGGGAAAACCGCGTCGCAGGTGTTGAATGACCAATTTCATTTCTTTTTGGTACCAGCTGTAATCTTCCATTTTAGCATTGAGTACATTCAAGCCAAATTGCAGCATGATCAGGTCTACATCCAAGTGTTGTTGGAATTGCTTGAGCACTTCCTCATTAAGGTACATCAACCAGCCCCCTGAATTACCGCGGGTGGGTAGATTGTCGACAATAACTCCGCCTTTGCTTTCAAAGCTGACGCCGTAAATGGGTTGCCGCTCAGGGAGGTTGAAATTGAGTTGTATCTTGCGGCAAGGGGTCGATGTGAGTTGGACCACATTAATGGTCTTTCCTTGGTTAAGGGCAATGTTCTTGCTTGTTCCATTTTGTACCAATTGTACAGACCCGGCGGGTTTGGTATTCCCTAAAGAATCAGGTACTGGGGCGCCATAAAAGAGACGACTGGTCGTAAATGTATTGACTTTTGCAAATCTTCGGGAGGCCGTGTAGCGTACCCAATTGGCAATTATTTCCTCCTGTTCCGGTTCCTTTTGTGAGGTGTCTATTGAAACTTGTGTCGTGGAATCACTCACCAGAGTATCGATGGGTTGTTCTGGTTGTTCTACTAGGACTTCCGTCGAGTCCGGCTCCTGAGGAGGATCCCAATCTGTGAAGTAGTTGCCCAAGTATCCTCGGGGTAATTCTTGCCGGTTTTCTTCTCCCAACACGCACTCGTACCACCCTTTCGAGAAACGGAGATTCAGCGTTCGGCGAAAGCCGTAAATGGGGGAAGAAATAGGTGCAAACCCGACACCATTGCCTCCAAATCGCCGCTGTAAACTATCGCGAACTTCTTGTGTGATCAGGTCTCCTTCAATGGAGGAATCTCCAAAATGGGCAATCCGGATTTGCTCGTTATTGTTTTTTAATAAAGCATAAAAATTGGCCAGGTATTGCCATCCGTTGTATTTTTGCGCTTGAGGAATGGTGTCGGCTACCACTAGGGAATCGGTGGGCATTTCCAGGATAGCCGTGTCGGGGGTGATTTTTGCCTTTTGTGGCAACCAGGATGTCATGGAATAGGTGCGAAAATGTTCTTGTAAGGAAGGAATTTGTTGGTGCAACAGGGGATATGCAATCAAAATCAGTACACTGACTACGATGAGCGTAAAGGCTTTGCCAAACTGATTTTCTTCCATACCAAACAAGCTTTTGGGCGAATATACAACAGGGGATGGGAATGCGGAAAAAGAATTTGGAGGAAAAGAGGAGGGAGGGTTATGGTGGTTTGTGTTTATGGGGGTAGGATGAGAGGCGTTGTGTCTCGTTTCGGTAAGAAAACGGTCTTCAAAAAGGGTGGGTTATAGATCCATTGGGTTGTCCCTCTAGATTTTTGTTTTTTCTCCTAATCTAGAGGAACCATATGAGAACTTTGCCTGGCTTGAGGTGTACTATAAAAGTAGAAATTTATTCTCTAGTATGATTACTATTAAAAAAAAGAGTGCATGGATTTACTTTTCGATTTAACGATTATTTTTTCTATTGCGGCATTGGTGTTGTTTGTCAGTTCCAGGTTTAATGTGCCAACTATCGTTGGGTTGTTATTATCGGGCTTAATAGCGGGCCCTTATGGTCTCAAATTAGTAAATGCAACGCACCAAGTGGAAGAGATGGCGGAGATCGGAATCTTATTGTTGATGTTTACCATCGGGATGGAGTTTTCGTTGGAGAAATTGTCCAAAACCAAGTATTGGATTTTAGTAGGTGGAGGATTGCAGGTGCTATTGACTGTTGGTGTGGTATTTGGACTCGGCACCCTCATCGGATTGCCTTTTCAGCAGGCGTTATTTATCGGTTTTTTATTTACCATGAGTAGTACGGCTATTGTGTTGCACATTCTTCAGGAAAAGGGCATCATGGATACAAGTCATGGGCAAAGTACCTTATCTGTGCTGATTTTTCAGGATATCATCATTATCCCCATGATGCTGGTCATTCCCTTTTTGGCAGGGGTAGAATCCGGAGGGGCAGAATTATTGTGGAAATTAGGTAAGAGCATTTTAATTGTTTCAATAGTGGTCATCTTGGCGTTGTATTTTATTCCCAAGTTGTTGCACCAAATCGTAAAAACGCGAAATCAAGAACTGTTTTTAATGTCGATTTTGGTTATTTGTTTTGCCACTGCCTTTACTACACATCAGTTGGGCTTAAAACTTGCCTTAGGCGCCTTTCTGGCAGGGTTGGTCGTCTCGGAAAGCGAGTACAGTTATGATGCTTTAAGCAGAATCTTGCCTTTAAAAAAAATCTTTACCGGTATCTTTTTTATTTCAGTAGGAATGTTGCTAAACACTCAGTTTTTAATCCAACACCTAGCTTTGTTGCTGGGATTAACACTGGGAGTATTGGTGCTCAAATTTTTATTGATGACGGGGGTTGCCCTGGCCCTGAAATTGCCCATCAGGAATGCGCTGATCGTAGGTTTATCTCTGTGTCAGGTGGGAGAATTTGCTTTTGTATTATCCAAGGCAGGTAATGAATTTAATATTCTAACGCTGGAACAATACCAGACCTTTTTAGCTGTATCGGTACTTTCCATGGCGGTTTCTCCTTTTATCATTTATGCCGCTCCGAGATTGTCGACCCGCTTTATAAAAATGTCATGGGTTCGGCATTTGACCGCACGGTTTGGAGTGCAGGTAATTGGCCAGCGTATTGCCAATTGTCATTTGAATAACCATTTGGTGATCATTGGTTTTGGAATCAATGGACAACAGTTGGCCCATTCGGCGGCAGCCCATAAATTGCCTTATGTCATTATCGAACTAAACGAAAAAACGGTAGATGCTTATCGGGCAGAAGGAGAGCCCATCTATGGCGGTGACGCACGCGACACGGATGTATTGGCCAGAGCTGCTGTGGAAAAAGCCAAAACCATTGTGATTGCCATTCCCGATGCATGTGCTACGGAGGAAATCACCAGCATTGTCAGAAAACTCAACCACCATGCACACATCATTGTACGAACCCGCTTCGCTAGTGAAATTGAAACCTTGCAAAAATTGGGAGCCAATGAAGTAATACCCGAAGAATTTGAAGCTTCTCTTCGCATTTTTGAACGCACCATGGATCAATTTGACACGACCAAGCTTGCGGGGCAGGAAATTCAAGGTCTCAGAACCAAACTTTATGGGGTTTAGACCTTGTTTTATTGCCCGGTGATGGTATTGTGTGATGGTGGTCACTGAAAGTTAGGAAGAACATTGCTTCTTTTGCATAAAATCTTCTGTACGTAAAAGAGCAACCATGAAAAAGATATTAATTCCGACTGACGGCAGTGAATTGGGGGACTATGCATACCATTTGGCTCATCGGATAGCTGAAACAACGGGTGCAACGATTGACATTCTATCCGTGGTGGTCGCGCCCGCTGAGGCCTTTTTTGACCCAAACGGAAACCTTAAGGATGACGAAGGGGAAGACTTTTCGGAGTACCAGGAAAAGAAGCGCAACCTCCATCAGCAATTGAACGATTGGGCAGGCGATAAGCCGGATATATCTTCGGTGACGGTGAAAATAGGTAGCGTAGATGAAGATATTGCCAATTTTGTACAGCAAAGAGCTGTGGATCTGGTAGTGATGGGCATGCACCATACTCATGGCCTTGATGAGGTGTTGAGGGGGTCTCATGTGAATCATATCTCTCGACTTGCCACCGTGCCTATTCTGAGTTTGAAATGTGATCGCGGTGAACTCCATATCAAGGATATTGTTTTGGTAAGTGATTTTGAGGAGGGAGAAGGACTCCAGTTGAAAGCCTTGCGGGAGTTACTTTCTGCCTTTAGCGCCAAGTTACATCTATTAAAAATCAACACACCAAAACACTTCTCTACCCAAATTGAGGCAAGGTCTAAAATGGAAAATTTTGCTGCGGCCAATGGGTTTGATGATGCATCGTGCCATTTGTATAGCGATAAAAGTATAGAGGAAGGTATTGAGCATTTTTCACTGGAGCATCAGATTGATGTCATTACACTTGGTTTTCAACAACCACAGGGTTTAAATCGGCTGTTTAATCAGGATGTTAACAGGAAGATTGTCAATCATTTATACCACCCAATATTGATGTTGCCGAGTTAATCCGGAATTCGACTGACACCAGCTATAGCTCCATTGACCACAATGTATAGCCCGATTTTTGGTCCTTCCTTAGTGCTTGTTTGGAGCGGATTCGTTACGAAAATCAAGGGGTTAAGGTTCTGGCTAAGTGTATGTTTGGAGGTGCTTTAGAACCCAAAATCTGCAATTTTTGCTTCTAAAGCACCTCCAAACATACACTAAATACCCCTATCCCTTTAATTGGATAATGGTAGTCCTATCCTCAGAAATTTCGAGGCGAGATTCAGCAAAAGTTGGGGCCCGCAGCCATATTTTGGGATTATTAGAAAAGCCATAGCTCTCTTTTGGGGCACCAAAAAAGTTGGTGTCCAGTTGATCATTGGCATTGGCATCATGAAAAACGGAAAGGGCGTAGGTCCCACTCGGTAAGTCGCGGAAGGTCACCGTCATTGTGCGCGAAGTCACCGGTCCAATGTACTTGCGAAATAGCTCCGTATCGGAGAGGAAATCAGTCGCATTGTTATATAGTGCGATGTATACTTTTCCGTTCTGCGTTTTAAACGACTCTATATTGACCTCTAAAGTATGTTGAGCCGCAATGGATGAACCAACAAATAGGCAGAGCGTAAGTAAAAGCAATTGCTGATAGTGTTTCATGGTTTGGATAAAATGTTTTCATAAAAACGCAGTAAAAGTTGTTCTTCCTGTGTCCAGTTCAACCTTTTAGCGGCGAGTCGGCAGTTTTTATGTAACTCCTGATACTGAGTTTTGTTCTGTAGCAGTTCATTAATCAGCTGGGCCAGATAGAGCGGGTCCAGGTTTTCTGCCAGTACAAATACCTTAAATTCCTCCTGCAGCTGTTGATATTCCGGGAACTTCATGTGGATGGATGGAAGGCCGGCCTGGATGTAATCAAAAGCTTTGTTGGCCAGAGAATAATAATAGCTCAATCCTTTATTTTCCAATAAATTCAACCCAACATCGGCCTGCAAGGTAATCGATTTTAACTCCTCCGGCCGAATGTATCCCAGAAATTTCACGCGATCCTGCAATTGCAATTTTCTGACCAGGGACCGGAGTGCTTGGGAAAGGTCTCCCTCTCCGGCCAGCCAAAGCTCCGCATCGGGAATTTCCTTCATCGCCTGGATGGCGGCTTCAAGGCCCCTACCTTCGTTGAGGGCACCCTGGTACAATAAGATGGGGTGATCTAATGATCCCTTTTCAGGAGGCGATTCAAGATACTGCTCCGGAACATTACGGATCACTGAAAAAGGCACGCCGTATTCTCTTTCAAATATCCTTGCGAGCTGATCTCCTACGGTATAAGCGTGTTTAATACGTGGAATGAGCCATTGTGCTAGGCTTTCCCAAAATCGCTGAATGCGAGGCCTGCGCACAACTTCCGGTACTTCGGTAAAATATTCATGAGCATCGTAGACCAATGGTTTACGCCTGAGTTTACTGACAACATATCCCGGTGCAAGGGTATCTAAATCAATCGCGCAGATCAGATCAAAAGAAGAGAACAGCAGGTGAAGAAAAAGCCGGAGGTTATATTCTACATAAAACCATTTGCCCTTTTCGAAAAAACAAGGCAAACGCTTTTGTTCAAAATCTAACTCGGGTAGAGTAGGGGAGCCTGCTCTTTTGCGACCTACCAGACAGACCTGATACCCGGCTTTCGCCAAACTGCCGCAGATGCGAATCATGCGTTGGTCGTAAACCAGGTCGTTAGTAACGGTGCAGATGATTTTTTTCATGCCTGTACCTCTTTCCAGATAAATTGTTCCTTTTCCTTGATCAGAAAACCTTCATCGATCAGGTATTCGATGGTTTTCAAGACTTCTTGCTCGCGTTTTGGATGAAATGATTGTACCAATTCTCTCAGTTGCAAATGTTCCTTACTGAGCAATTGCCGAATTTTATTCTTGTAGGCTTCAAAAGAATCCTTATCCAGGTCGGTGCGGGTGCGGCCGGTACAAACGTCACAAATGCCACAGGTCTCTGCATCGGTTTGACCAAAATAGTGCAGTAATTGCTGGCTTCTACAAATCGCTTTTTCGGCATAGGCAATGGCGGCGGTGATGCGTTCGCGGTGCCTCTTTTTTCGAAATTGGTAAAGTTGATGGTCTAGTGCCAGGTTGTCTGCATCTACCCGTTCTTTGGTGAAAATGATTTGCGGTTTGTCTTTTTGCGGTTGGAAACTTAGGATGTTTTCCTTCTGCAATAATTCCAGAGACCTTCTCAATTCAGCGGGTGGAATTTTGAGAAAGTAAGCCAGTTGTTTTTCCCGAATGTTGATAAAATGCTGAAAGGCTCCCTGGTAAGTACGCAAAATCGTTTTGAGGGCTAAATCCATTTTTGGATGCCTCAGTTGGTAATCGTACAATTCGTCCTTACTCACCAAAATTTTTAGGGAAGAAGGCACAAAGACGGCATCTGTTAGTACCAGCCATTCCGACTGTTCCAACATTTTAAGGCTATTGTGAACCATGATGGGCTTTAGC
>CAXHCA010000106.1:0-23825 GCA_964015035.1 uncultured Saprospiraceae bacterium | reverse complement strand
TTTGACAACAAATTATAACAGTATTCTTACTGAGACAGGACGGAACTGCGCCCAATCTAAAATAATGACGAGGCAAATTAATAAAATGCTATCGACTCAATCTTTTTCTGGATACAAGCCACCACCCCAACCTGTTTTGCCGGTAGCGCGTGCCACCTATGCGTCATAGCCTTTATTAGCTGCTAGCATGACTTGAATCACGGGATTTGTCAGAGAACCTGTTTTCATTGCTTCGCAGTATATTTACATGGATCTCAGGCGGTCATTTCCAGCAATTTATTAATGGTATTTAAATTGCGCGCGGTCATCGTCGCTTTCGAAAATACTTTACCGATTTTTTCCACCAGTTTGGAGCGACCAATGCCATCTGGTGCGTGAAGGTAAAACACCTTTTCTATCAGGACATACTCCTCTGATGGTGCTTTGAGCGCATCCATCAATTCATAATCGACGGACTGGGGGACTTCTTCAAAAAAGAAAAAATGCACCGCCTTTCCTTGATCCGGTTGGTAGGGGTTATTGTCGGCCGCCTTTTTCAGTTCCTCCTGACTCAGGATAAAAACCGATGGCTTGAACCCATAATTTTGCTCAATTAACTGTCCGATTTCATCCTGAGGTTTTGTGGCACTTTGCAAAACCACATTGCCGCTCTGAATATAAGTTTTTACATTGGTAAAGCCGTTGGTCTCCAAAAGGCTCCGGAATTCCTTCATGGGAACGATATGCTTTCCGCCAACATTGATGCCGCGTAATAAGGCGATCCAGGTGCTCATCATTTGAATTTTTTACAGGTTATTTGCCAAAATTTTTGTGAAGGCCGGTTTCCCATATTTTTTGCCGGTTCATTGACCTCTTTAGCATCCATCAGCCCATATTTACCAAATTCTTTTTGAATTGAGGTGGCATCATAAAAGAAAAGTTGCACCCCATGTTTGGTTTCAAACCGGTCCTTACTGATTTCCTTGCCATGTCCATAAGTGGCGGTGTTCTTGGATATGGCTACAAAAACCATGTATCCGTCAGGGCGAAGTTGATGGTAACAATCATCGATTAATTTAATGCGCGCTGTGGCATCTAATAAATGGATTAACGCATAGCAGAAAATCCCATCGTACCATTCCTGGTCGAACGGCATCTCACCAACCGATCCATGATGCACTTTTACCTGATCTCCGTAGTGCTGTTTGGCCAATTGGATCGCCGTTTCTGAAATCTCTATACCGGTTACCCTTAATCCGTGATCCGTAAAAATCTTGGCATTTCTACCATAGCCAAATCCTGGAATCAGGATATTTTTTAAGGCATTTTTTTGAAATAGATCAAGGGTCGCAATGGCGGAATCGGCAGGTTCAAATCCCCACATGGTTTGTTTGTCTCTAAAGCTTGATTCCCAAAATTCTGCCATTTAGCCAATATTTGTAATGGGTGTTGTTTTTTTAAGGAACACTTGCCGGGGCATCTGGGTTGCCCTACTCAACTCGTAAAATCTTTTCCATTTTACGGCCTTTCGCCAATTCATCCACCAACTTGTCCAGGTACCTTACTTGTTGCGTCAACGGGTTTTCGATTTCTTCGACCCGATAGCCACAGATGACGCCCGTGATCAGGTGAGCATTAGGATTTAAGGTAGCCCGCTGAAAAAATGTTTCAAAGGTTACTTTTTCTTCGATGAGTGCTTGTAGTTTTTTTTCATCAAACCCGGTTAGCCACTCGATTACCTGAAGCAATTCTTCTTTCGTTCGGCCTTTCTTCTCCACTTTTGTGATGTAATGTGGATATACCGAGGCGAATGTCATTGTTGCGATACGCTCATTATGTTTATCGGTGGTGTTCATACCTTGCATTTTTAACCGGTGGAACGCTGTTCCGGCTGGTCATGGTGTGCCTGAATTTCTGCATTCCTCTTGATAGTATTTTCCTGTTCTCCGAATGACCTGCCTGTTGATTTTACTCGGATAAAAATACGACTAATCCAGTATTGAAGCAAATACGGGTATTGGGACGCGGAGGTAGCAGCATTTTTTTAAAAGAAGGAGAAGGGGGTCAATAGACATAATCACACCTGAGCAGGATCGTGCCCATCGTGAACTCAAATTCCTGCGTGATTTTTATGCCTTTCGAATTTTCTGCGGGGGTCCATCTGGGCATATTACAGATGGCTTTAAGGATCAATTGGTCAATTTTGTCATCATTCGAGGTCTCAAAAATTTGAGCGTCGTCAACTTGACCTTCGTCGCTGATATTGAACCTCACCTTGACCAGGGCGACTTGTTCGACCATTGCCCGGGGAAGTTCATCTATGATATTTTCCTTTAAATAGGCCTTCAACTGCGGATAGCCACCGGGATATTTGGCTTCGAAGATCGGAATGGGGGTCAATGAAAAACTCATCTGCCTTGGAGGGTTATATTTCAGGTTGTTTTCGGGGATATAATCCACTACAACTTCTATGCTGCAGCCAAGATCTGCCTTTTTCAGGATATCCATCTGTTCTTGGGTTAATGTGTCACTGCTGCTTACCGCCTTTTTGACCATTCCCTGGCAGTTGGAAGCAATTTCCACAGAAAGATAGGTGGCTACCCAGGATGGGCGGTACCTGGCATTGATATCCTTCAGTGTTTTCGCCTCTTGAAGTGTATCCAGCGTCAATAAGGAATACGGCCCACGGCGAGGATTGGTTTGTGTGCCAAAAACGTCATAGCCTACAGCCTGAGAAAAAGCGGAACATGTCAGAAAGATAAAGATGAGCGTAATGAAGTTATTTTTCATAATATTATTTTGAAGGAATCAGTAGCTAAAGATAAAGGAGTCTCCCCGTTTTATCGATGTAACAAGTGTAAATTAGTGTAAACCGAGGGTAAAAGAGTGTGTTATGCCTTTGAGTGATCATGGTTTTGGCTCAAACAGTCTTCAGTGGCTACCTGCCACCATCAATAAACAAACGGTATGAAACAAGCAAAACCGCCGCGTGAGGGGGCTGGAGGGGACGTGCCGCAGGCACCGCGCCCGCAGGGGGCAAGCCCGGAAGCACCCGACCCGACGCAGGAGGGGCACGCCCAAATCAAAAAGTACAGTTTTTCCCTTAAAAAGGTTCGCATTTGTAAATACGAACGCTTCGTAGTGCATTGGGGCCTACTTTTGTACTGTCATTAAAAATTAATTCACCCAAATAGGGGTATGGCCTTTGATAAGGTATCCCTTAAATGACTGTTTATTAAAACCCGTTTTAAGAAATCACCTGAGTTGCAAAACGGCTTGTAAGATTCTGAAGAAGGTGTCCACTTTCTTTCAGGGCCTTGCATGCCGTGCGGCAACTCGAATCATCTAGATTATGAAAAACAAATTGAAATTACCCGCACTGTTGTTTTTGCTATTCCAGGTCTTGAATGGCTTTTCTCAAGAAAAAATCACCCTGAGCGGTCACATCCGCGATGCCGGTAGCGGCGAAGAATTGATCGGTGCCAATATCTATGTAGACCAGATTGGCGCCGGCGCTTCTACCAATGTTTATGGCTTTTATTCCCTTTCCATGGCACCTGAAACGTACCGCCTGGTGGTGAGTTACCTGGGGTACGAAACGCAAACCCTGGAACTCACACTGACGGAGAGCAAGGTGCTGGACCTCGAAATGGAACCGGAAGGGGTGATGGTGGCCGAAGTGGTGGTCACGGCCAAGGAGGAAGACCAAAATGTGAAGGACATTGAAATGAGTGTGGAAAAACTGACGGCTGTACAGATCAAGCGCATTCCACAGGTAATGGGAGAGGCGGATTTGATTCGCAGTATCCAGCTGCTGCCCGGTGTGAGCACTGTGGGCGAAGGCGCTACTGGCTTCAATGTGCGCGGTGGTAATGTGGACCAGAACCTAATCTTGTTGGACGAGGCAACGGTGTACAATTCGTCTCACTTATTTGGCCTTTTTTCGGTTTTTAATGTGGATGCCATCAAGGATTCCAAACTGTACAAAGGCGGCATTCCGGCCAAATACGGTGGGCGGCTTTCCTCCGTACTGGACGTACGCCAACGAGACGGCAACCGAAAGAATTTTGCTGCCAGTGGTGGTGTTGGCCTCATTGCAAGTCGCCTGACCCTGGAAGGACCAATCCAAAAAAACAAGAGTTCTTTTATGTTGGCGGGGCGGAGTTCTTATGGTCACCTATTCCTGAAAGTGAAGCCTGACCTGAAGGATAATGTGGTCTATTTCTATGATTTTAATGCCAAGGCCAACTTTGAATTAAGTGATAAGGACCGACTGTATTTGTCGGGTTATTTTGGCCGGGATGTATTTAACTTTGGAGACAACTTCACGTCGGACTGGGGAAATTCTACCGCTACTTTACGCTGGAATCACCTCTTTTCGGATAAGCTGTTTTCCAATTTCACGGCCATCTTTAGCGACTACGGCTATTCGTTTGGCACCCCGGAAGGTTCCGAAGGATTTGACTGGGATGCCCGCATTAATAATTATGTAGTAAAGGGCGATTTTACGTATTTCATCAATCCAAAAACACAGCTGGATTTTGGTGTGGAGGGCAATTTTTACCGCTTTCATCCGGGGCGGGCTCGTGGCATTGGTGATGAATCGATTTTTAATGAAATTGACATTCAACACAAACGGGCCGTGGAATCGGCGATCTACGCCAGCTTTGAGCACGAACCGATTCCCAACCTGACCTTGCAATACGGCCTGCGCTTTTCCAACTTTACCCGCTTTGGTAAGGAAGATGTGTATCTCTACGAAAATGGCGATCCGGCCAGTTCGGAAACGATCATCGATACTGTGTCTTATGGTTCATTGGAGAAAATTGTGTCCTTTTCCAATCCGGAGCCGCGCTTTTCGGCCAATTATTTGATCAATGCCCAAAACTCTGTCAAGCTGAGCTACAACCGCATGCAGCAATACATTCAGCTGGTGTCCAATACAACATCCGCCACCCCTATTGATATCTGGACTCCGGCCGATCAATACATCAAACCGGCCACGGTAGACCAGGTGGCGATAGGCTACTTTCGCAACTTCAACGACAATGCTTTTGAGGCTTCAGTTGAAGGCTTTTATAAGCGGTTTGACAACTTGATGGACTTTAAAGATGGTGCTGAATTGCTGCTGAATGAATCTATCGAAACAGAATTACTGAGCGGCGATGGCCGAGCTTATGGTTTGGAGTTGTCCTTGCGGAAAAACAAGGGCGCCTTGACCGGTTGGGTGAGTTATACCTTGTCGCGCTCAGAGCGCAAAGTACCGGGGATCAACGATGATGAATTCTATCCTTCGAATTATGATAAGACCCATGATCTATCGATCACCGCTTCTTACAAACTCAATAAAAAATGGAATGTGTCGGCCAATTTTGCTTATGCCAGTGGTCGCCCGATTACTTACCCCGAATCCCGGTATGTATATGACGGCATCACTATTCCCCATTACGGCAATCGCAATGGAGCCCGCACCCCCGACTACCACCGCATGGACATTGGCTTCCAGTATACACCGAATAAAAACCCGGATAAACGCTGGAAAGGCTCCTGGGAATTTGGTGCCTATAATGTCTATGCCCGGAAGAATGCCTACTCGATTTTCTTCCGCCAGAATGAAGACAATCCACTGGAAACCGAAGCCGTTCGCCTGTCCATCTTTGGGAGTGTGTTGCCTTATGTGACGTACAACTTTTCTTTCTAAAATCAGGGATCATTTCATTTTGAAACTCAAAACACAAATCATCATGTATTCTAAAATATTCATATTTATCATCATCACCCTTGCCTTTTCCAGTTGCCAAGACGTTGTGGATCTCAAAGTGCCCGATGGAGACATTCAACTAGTGGTCGACGGTTGGTTGACGGATCAGGAAGGAGAAAAGCGGGTCTTACTCTCTACCACAGCCAATTATTTTGATCAAACCGTGCCGCCACAGGTGGAGGGAGCCGTGGTCATCTTATACGATGATTTTGGGGTGGTGGATACACTCAACGAAAAATCACCGGGTGTCTATACCACCGAAACTGTGGGAAAAGCCGGACGGACGTACCACCTCTCCATTCTTACGGCAGAGGGCGAAACTTACGAATCCGATCCCGAGACGCTAATTGAAGTACCAGAGATCACGAATATTTATGCTGAATTTAAAGAAGAATCCGTGTTTGAAGAAGAAGGTTATTACATCAGCATCGACACTTACGAACCAGAGGGCATTGGCAATTATTACCGATGGAAGCAGTACCGCAATGGCGAATTCATGAATGCCCCGCTCGACCTGATTTTTGCCAGTGATGAATTTGTGGATGGCAATCCAATTCTTGGCTTTGAAGTCAATACTGAGCCATTAGAACTGGGCGACCATTATCGGGTGCAGCAATTGTCGATTTCCAAGGAAGCTTTTGAGTTTTATACCCAATTACAGACCCAAACGGCCTTTGTCGGATTTTTATTCGATAGTCCACCGGCTGCCTTGAAGGGCAATATTCGTCCGGTTGACCCCAATGGGAAAAAGGCCTTGGGTTATTTTGGCGTATCGGCAGTAGCAGAAAAGGATATTGTGATTGAATAGGGCGTGATAGTTTCGCCGAGCATTCGTTTAAGCTACTGAAGACGATAAAGAAAAATCCATCAAAAGAGCTTCCGGAAAGGGGGCTCTTCTGATTTTCCCTTTAGAACCGGCGAAGTAGAGGGGGGGGCGTTTTGAATGTGGTCTGGTAAAACAAGCTAGAGCTGATCAAATGATAGACCAGTGAAATTTGTCCTTTAATCGGAAATTAAGGATATTGGAGGGAATAAGTAAAATAAACGTTGGACAAAGAACGTAAACATATCATCCTTAGTGCTTGTTTGGAGGTAATCCCTGAAGTATATTCGGGCAAGCTATTCAGTCCCGGTAAAACCGGGATTTTGGAACCTCACTTCGGCTATTTTTTCGCCCATCTCGGCTGAGTGGCTTGCGAGAACCCAAAATCTGCAACTTTCGCTGCTAAAGCACCACCTCCAAACAAGCACTTACACTAGGAGACTAATCCCAACTGCACCCTTTTACAGGATAGCGTCAAAAAAATCGGTGGTGTCAAATATTTTAAAATACCGAAGCTAGCCATATTGTTTTAAGCGAATACTCCACAACCCCAGGATCGGGCCGGGCAGCAGGACCAGGTAAATCCAACTAATGGCGGCATGGACTGCCAGCCAATTGAGCAGTTCAATACTAAAAATAGTGATAAAAAAACCAATACAGTTGACGATAGTCAAGGCGGAACCGATGTATTGGGGTGGTGCATTTTGGGCGACCAAGGTCGAAAATTGCGGAGAGTCACCTACGACGGAAAAGCCCCAGATCAGCATAAAAAGCAGAAAAGGAAGCTCGTGTAAGATACTGGCCAGCGGAGAGAGTAGGCAACAAATTGCGGAGGTGAGGAGCATGCGAAAGGCGACGTGGCGGCTACCTTTTTGTAGAGACCAATACCCACCCAGAATGCATCCTAAGGCTCCAATGCCAATGATAAAAAAGCTCCAGAGCGAGGCATTGCCGGAAAAGGAGGCATGAGCCTGTAAAAAGACCGGAATAAATACCCAGAAAGCGTATAATTCCCACATGTGGCCAAAATAACCAAAGGCTGCGGAGCGAAACTGGCGGAAGCTAAAAATTTCCGAAATGACATTGATTTTGAAACGACTCCCCTTCTTCCGATAAGGGCCATCGCTAACAAATAAGAGGATAGAGAGCCCTCCTGCAAAGGCGATGATAGAAGTGGCTAACAAAATGGCTGACCAAGGCCATTCTTGCCCTTGAAACCGCAAAAAGTGAGGAAAAGCCTTGCCCAGCACCAAGGCACCGACCAGGTATCCCAGAGCTTTACCCAAGTCTTTGGCGTACCAGTCTGCCGCAATTTTCATGCCGATGGGATAAATGCCCGCCAGGAAAAATCCGGTAAGAAAACGAAAGGCGAAAATATCCCAAAAGCCACGAGCAAAGAGATAAATGCTGATATTGGCGAGCGCGCCCAACGTGGCGGAAATAAAAAACACCCGGGAAGGCGAAAACCGATCGGCGATGACTAAAAATGCAAAGGTCAGGGTACCCGTGATAAACCCCAGCTGCACGGCTGAGGTCAGATTGCCCAGTGAGCCCGGAGGTAAGTCAAATACCTTTTGCAGATCGTTGGCAATAGCATTGCCCGCAAACCAAAGCGAAGTACCCGCAAATTGGGAGAAAATGATGATGGGCAGGAGATAGCGAGGAACTTTAGCAGACATGGGCATCGATTGGTAGGTACAGCAATGGAATTATATTGGAACTATGTTTTAAAGTAATTCCAATGCTCCGGAAAGATCAGAATATCCCGAATCGATTCATTGATCAGCCCACTAGCTTCGATGAGTTGCGTAAATTCCTGATCCAAGTCTGTGAGGGCATAATAGAAAATCAGTCCCCGCTCGTAGCGAGAAAAAAGGGAGCGCAGAGTGTCGAGGAAAAATGGCTGGTCAACTTCATCTTCCAGCACATAGTCCAGCAGGTGTTTGATGTTGTTGAAATAGACCTCAAACATACCGGAATCTCCTCGGAAATATTTGCCAAAATATTCACGAATATACGGGAGATGGTCACCCTGAAGCTGCTCTCTTTTACCAAAGCGAAAACGCATACCATCGTAGTGTTTATGCGCGGCCTCCCGACCATTGACCCGATATTCCTGATCATAATTGCTGCCCATCGATCGCAATTCGACATAACACAGGTCTTCTAAATTTCGGAAGTGGATATCCAATAATTTAAAAAAGTTGGTTCGTCGATTGGGAAGGGCTGTATTTTTGAGTCCCACATCCATTTTGGGGCGGTTCAGGTCCTCTTCACTCAGATTATCGATAATTTTGAGCAGGTGCGTCCGGAGTTTATTCAACCCCAGTTCAATCTGTTCGTAAGGAAGTGTATTGATCGAGGAGAGGTGCATGAGGTCGTTATATTGGCTTTTGAGCAGGATAAAATCATTGTATCCGGTAGCGTCATTGGCCAGCATTTTTTCTACTGCCTCAATACCGAAATTGAGGCCCTTAGCCACTCTGGTTTTAAGGTCAAGTTGAGTTTGCTGAAGCTCCATAGGGATCGATAATTAAGTTGATCGAAAGTAGGGATTTATTTTCCGATTTCCCAATGGACTATAGAAAGAATGGTTTTTTGGAAGCCGAAGAGACAATAGGGTGAAATTTTACGTTACGTAAAATTAAGCATCCCGGATCTTGACGTTGTCAAAATCCGGGATGACTCATGTTTAGCTCCCCGAAGTGGCCAACTGTTTAGCCTTTCGTCCAGGAGGTTCCTTCTTTACTATCTTTCAATTGAATATTGGCCGCAGCCAAGGCATCGCGAATCTTGTCAGAAGTGGCCCAGTCCTTATTGGCCCGAGCTTGTTGACGGATATCGATCACCAATTGCATCACCTTATCCAGGGCGGCATAGTCACCACTGCCTTCTACCTGATGCTCATCCAGCAATCCGAAGATATCAAAGATAAAATCGTGAAAGACCTGTTGTAGGCGCTCCAAAGTAGTTGCCGTCACCTCATTTAGATTGAGGTGGCCATCCTTCAAACTATTGATGCGAGACACCAGTTCAAACAAGCGTGCCAGTGCCCGTGGGGTGTTAAAGTCGTCATTCATTTCGACGAAAGCCTGATCCATGATGTCATTGAGTTCCTGATCCAATTGCCCTGCGGTGGCATTGGCAGCAGGCGTCAATTCTTGCAGGGTCCGGTTGGCGTCCATGAGTCGGCGGTAGCCTTTTTCAGCGGCTTGCATCGCCTCGTCGCTCAGATCCAGGGTACTGCGATAGTGAGATTGCAGGACAAAGAAGCGCACCACCATCGGGCTATATCCTTTACTTACATGTTCGCTATCACCGGTAAACAACTCTTCTGGAGAAATGGTATTGCCATCACTCTTCGACATCTTGCGGCCGTGCATCAGCAGCATATTGGTGTGGAGCCAGTAATTGGCCGGAGCGCAACCACAAGCACTGACATTTTGGGCCACTTCATTCTCATGGTGTGGAAACTTCAAGTCATTACCCCCGCCGTGAATGTCGAAGGTTTTTCCCAGGTATTTGGTGCTCATGGCAGAACATTCCAGGTGCCAGCCGGGGAAACCGACCGACCAAGGAGAATTCCAGCGCATGATATGTTCAGGCGAAGCTTTCATCCACAGGGCAAAATCTGCGGGGTGTCTTTTTTCGTCCTGGTTTTTCAGGTTATCGCGGGTTTCTGAGATCAAATCTTCCACCACTCTACCGGAGAGTTTGCCGTAGACATCCTTTTCTTTGGCAAATTTCAGCGTATCAAAATAAACAGAGCCATTTTCAATATAAGCATAACCGCTATCAATGATATCCTGTACCATTTCGATTTGATCGATAATGTGTCCGGTAGCTCTCGGCTCGATGCTGGGCGGAAGGGCATTAAAGCCACGCATGATATCGTGAAAGCTGTTGGTATATTTTTGCACGACCTCCATGGGCTCCAGCTGATCCAGACGGGCCCCTTTCAGAATGCGATCTTCACCATCATCGAGTAGATGCCCCACATCGGTGATGTTGCGCACATAGCGCACTTTGTATCCCAGGTAACGCAGGTAGCGATAGATGACATCAAAGCTCATAAACGTGCGGCAATTGCCCAGGTGTACATCATTGTAAACGGTAGGGCCACAAACGTACATGCCGACTCGTCCTTCAACCAAGGGTTTGAATTCCTCCTTTTGTCGGGTCAAACTGTTGTAAACCTGTAGTGGTGTCTTCATTGTCATCAATATTTAGCAGCAACTAAAGTTGCCAATGGCGCCAGTTGGATATCCAAACAAACTTAGCAGCCGATTAATTCCAGAATGTATACGATTTTATCGCGATAAAGTTTTGACGCAAATCGTTTTCAGCCCGCAAAAATAAAAAGGGATTGCGATGTGGGGTAGTTTTGGGGGGATTATTTGGGTTTATTGGTGAATGCGGGAGGCGGTTGAAGAGGATAATGCAAATATCGAATGCCTCGTTCTGTAAAGACTTTGTGCCGGGTATAAGTATTTGTTTTGAGGTGGTGCTTTAGCAGCAAAATTGCAGGTTTTGGGTTCTCGAGAGGCTCATTTTTGAGTGCATCTCGGCTCAGCCGAGACGGACAAAAAAACAGCCAAAAAGAGGTCCCCAAATCCCGGTTTTACCAGGACTAAATGACTACGTCGGGAACTAATTTGCTGCTCGGTGAATTATACCAGCAATGATTTTATTCAACATTCAAGGAAATGAAAATCTTCCTATCCATATTGCTCCCTTTAGTGCTTGTTTGGAGGTGGTGCTTTAGCAGCGAAAATTGCAGGTCTTGGGTTCTCGGCAGGCTCATTTTTGAGTGCATCCCGGCTCAGCCGAGACGGACGAAAAAATAGCCGAAGTGAGGTCCCCAAATCCCGGTTTTACCGGGACTGAATGATTACCTCCAAACATGCACTTAGATTTCCAGATGTATTCTAATTCCTTACAATTTCAATTGTTAATTCAATGGAAGGGCAATATTCAATGACCATTGATCTGTTTGAAGAAAAGTATCAAACACTGGGAAGGCTGATTCAAACGGATGTTCGAGCCTTTATCACGGAAGATTTATGGCCATTGTGGCAGTCTTATCAGCACAATGGAGGCCATGTGTCACAGCTTGAGGAAGAATTGCTGCGATTAGTTAAAAGTGTGGATGAACCAAGCTTTAATGCTCAAGCCTTCGCAGATGAATGGGGGCCAATTTTGTTTACCAATCACGACCTGACCACAGTCAATCATTGCAGCAATCTTTTATTTTCCATTTTTGCGGCATTCGAGGCAAGTGAAGTACTGGAATGGATCGGCGAGCGTTATGGATGGAGCAAAGAGCAACTGCTACAGCAAGCTACGGAAAGTCAAATCTTCAACTGGGTGGCGCTATGGCTAAATCAGCATTATGCAAATCTAATGCTATTCTTGTTGGGAAAACAAACAGCGAAGGCCTATCATCTCCTCAAAGGGCTTCCCGTGCAGCAAACCATTAAGTACCTACCACAATTTATGCTGTGGGATATCCGGTCTTGCCTGGTGCACAAACGTTGTAAGTTATTGGTAAAAGGTCTGGCAGAGGGAAAGAATGTGCGACAAACCACGGCTTGCCCAATACCATTTACCAAAAGGATGGCCCACTTGTTCACCAATGCCCCCAAAACGGTCAATTTTGATGGTGCCGTGTGGTACGGTCTGGTTATGGGCCTGGATGGCAATGAGGCTCACTTGGAGGCCTTTAGCGCATACTTTAGACGATGGGATCAGAACTTCGATCTATTAAAAACAGTGGTTGTCTTTTTTAAGGACCACGAGATCGAGCAACCGGCGCTGCATCGGCTTTTGAGCTACCTACAGCACCGGTGGGATGAGCAGGGTGAATTATGTATAAAAGGATGGACACTGGCATCCCTGCAGCGTCGTGCCGCTCAGTGGCATGATCATCTGCGGATCAACAGGAATATCCTGCTAAAAAACCAATCGTGGGAAGGAGCCCCCTATCTACCCTTTGAGTTAGAAGATGGTGAAGTGGTGTACAACATTGTGCAGCTAACCACGGCAAAGCAACTGTATGAAGAAGGGGCAAAAATGGGGCATTGTGTGGCCTATTACGGCCATCGCTGTTTTGCTGAAGGTGTTTCAATTTGGTCCCTACGGCAAACCAGTAATGGTTATACCAAGTCGCTGGTCACTATTGAAGTCTCTAGAGAAGGGCGCATTGTACAAACCAAAAAGGCATACAATGCGACTCCGGATACCATTCATTTACAACTGATCTGGAAATGGGCCAGACAAGAAAAATTACGACTGGGGTAGAGGTCGATCTTTCTCGGCCTCTATTCTCTGTTTTTTTGCCAAAATGATCAAATCCGTCGTTTCCGAGCCATCCGTTTCGGGGTACTTCTGCCTGCTAAGATCGACAATGGAAAAGCCACTTTCGTGCAATGCTTGGGTCAAATAATCCGCCTGATGGTAGTGAATATACAATTGCGGCCCCTTGCCGTTACTGGGAGTTTTAAAGCCCGACTTGTGGTAATCATCCTCCATCGTACTGAGATAGAGGACGCCTTCGGGATTCAATACGGTAGCCGCATCCTGGATAAATTTTATCGCTTCTTCTCTCGACAAGTAGGGCAAGCCAAAGCCACACACAATCCCATCGTATTTATCCTCCAATTGGTCGATGGCCCGACAGTCCATGAGCTGAAAATTCGCTAGTGGGTTATTGGCTTTCGCCAATGCAAGCATGGCCGGAGATAAGTCGGTCCCCAGGATATTAAAATCCAGCCGTTTTTGTAACAGGTATTTAGTAATATTACCTGGTCCACATGCCAATTCCAACACAGTTGCATTTTGCTTGATTACCGATTGACAAAACAAATCAAAAGAATCGTGGTACAAATCCAGGCTCATAAATTTGTCCTGGTACTGCACAGCAAAGGCATCAAATATTTCGATAGCTAGTTTGGTCTTGTCCATACCCAAAATTATCTATTTTTGTAACAAAACAATATGCATATCCTTCAACCCGGACTTATTTTATTTTTTTTCTTGTTTCACACCCCAATATCCGCTCAAATGTCCCCTCCTACTGCCGGTGCAATCATCCAACAAATCCAAGAACAGCTGACTTGCGACTGGGATACCAAAACGGTGGATACTTATAAAGGCGGTAGTGCAGAGATGGAAGTCACCGGTATTGCCACCACTTTCCTGGCTACGCTTGAGGTATTAAAACAAGCAAAGGCCCAAGGCTTGAACCTGATCATTACCCACGAACCGACCTTTTACAATCACCTGGATGAAACGGAGCAATTTGGTGATGATAAAGTCATTGCGGCCAAACAACAATACATCAAAGACAATCAACTGATTGTGTGGCGTTTTCACGACCACTGGCACCGCACCGAGCCTGATGGCATTTATCGGGGAGTCGTAAAAAAACTGGGATGGGAACCATACGAAACCAGTCGCCGCCCCTACCTGTATACCTTACCCAAAATGACGTTAAGTCAACTGGTGAGTGAATTAAAAGAACGCTTTCCGGTGTCGACCATTCGCGTGGTGGGTGATCCGGAGATGACGTTTACGAACGCCAGTTTGGTCCTGGGATCGCCTGGTTATTTGAGGCAGATAGAGCGTTTACAAAGGGACGATGTGGAAGTCATGATCGGTGGAGAAACGCACGAATGGGAAACCGTCGAGTACGTACGAGATGCCGTCAATATGGGCAAGAAAAAGGCTTTGGTATTGATCGGACATGCCAATAGTGAAGAGGCGGGCATGGATTATTGCGCAGACTGGCTAAAGACGTTTATCCAGGACGTACCGGTGATGTTTATTCCTGCTGGTGATCCGTTTTGGAGTGCCGGAAAGTAGAGAGACGGGGGAAGCGGTTGAGACGGTTTGTTTGGCCCCCGGTTCCGGAGGAACCAAATCTTTGTAGGAACGGTCAGGAGAGGTATTGCGCACCAGCGGTGCGCTATCTGAATAAAAATCCAGGGCGAAATAAATCTTAGCCAACCATTAAAACCGATTTCGGAGGAACCAAACCTTTGTAGAAATGGTCCTTGGGGAAATGCGATTGGTGTAATGGAGTAGAGGGGGGGATGTGATGAAGCGGGGGAGACGGGGGAGGTAGTATCAATGAAAACAATATCCCATCCAGAGAGGACGCATTACCGGTAGTTATTTTCGCTTACCCCGATCCCAGTGACGGACGCTGCGTAAGCGATGCGAAAGGGCCCGCAGGGGACAGTGACGCAGGAGCTGGCCGATCTCGGTTGAACCGAGAGAGCCCTGAAGCGTAGCGACCTCTCGGCTCAGCCGAGGGGATACGCCCAAAACTATCCCAGCAATCCTATTATCAAATAAAGTAATGCCGCGGCTCCACCTGCAATCAGAGCATAGGGTATTTGGGTGCGCACGTGCTCAATGTGGTCAGTGGCCGAAGCCATAGAGGAAAGGATAGTGGTGTCCGAAATCGGGGAGCAATGGTCTCCAAAAACCCCGCCGCCTAATGCTGCGGCAATGGTAATGTATACGTTGGCATCCAGCTGCTCTGCCATTGGAATGGCAATGGGGATCATGATGCCAAAGGTACCCCAGGAAGTGCCGGTAGAAAAGGCGATAAAACAGCCAACGAGAAAGATCAGAAAAGGCACCAATCCGGGTGACAACCAGCCTTGCACCACCCCAGCGACGTAGGTGCCGGTGTGTAGGTGATTTTTACAAACATCTCCAATGGCAAAGGCCAACATCATGAGTAGTGCCAGCGGGATCATGCCGCTAATGCCTTTGAGTGTGAGTTCCACCATTTCTTTAAAACCCATGATGTTTTGTACCCGGTAAAAGACCATAGAAAAGAGGATAGAAGCCAATACGGCGATCAAGACCGCTGTCGACCCCGAGCCCTGACCAATGGCAAAAAAGAACTGCCCGGCCGCGCTGGCATTGGGACGTTCCTGTAAAGCCGTTTCCCAACCGGTATAAGCCAGCATCATGGGCATCAACAACACCATAATGAGGATGGGAATGGCCATATTGTAGGCCTTTGCCTTGGCATTAGGCGCCAATTCTACATCGGTCAATTCGTCAGACACCATGGGTTGGGCATCGTCGGGCAGCAGTTTTCCTTCTTCTCGCACCCGTCGTTCGGCCTTGGCCATAGGGCCAAAATCTTTGCCCCATAAGATGATAACCAATACCAAAATGAGGGCAAAAATGGGATAAAAATTATAGGCCATGGCCTTAAACATGGTTGCAAAAGGGTCACTAAAACCCTGGGCGGCCAGTAAGGTCATGATGAAGGCCCCCCAGCCATTGAAAGGAATCAGTATGCTGGATGGTGCAGAACTGGAATCGGCAATGTAGGCTAATTTTTCTCTGGAAATGCCCAATTTGTCGAACATCGGCCGGTACAAAGCACCAACGGTCAGTACTGAAATGCTAGATTCTACAAAAATGAGTAATCCCGTCAGCCAGGCCAACAGCTGCACGATAATGCGATTACTACCGCTTTTGCGCTGTTCAAACCGGTGCAAAATACCGCTCACCCAATTGATAAATCCGGCTACCCCACCCGATCGTTGAATGAAAATAATCAATGCCCCCACCAAGGCACAAAACATGATGGTGCGGGTATTACCGGGGTCTTTGTAGACATCTACCAGGGCCTGTACGGTGCTGAGTGTTCCCGTCAAGGGATTGAATCCTTCCAGGATCAACCATCCCAGCCAGATGCCGAAGAGGAGGGAAACAAAGACCTGTTTGGTGCGGATGGCAAAAAAGATGGCAATAACCGGTGGCAGCAGCGATAAAAAACCGTATTCGTGCATGGTAAGTTGGCTTTTGTCGGAAAGATACACTATCTCTTAAACTTACTCAAATCAGGTTGGTATTTGCGTGTAGATGATTTGAATGTCGTATTGCTCCGGACGGGTGGCCCAAGGGTGATTTTATCGGATGTTTTACAGAGCCTGATTCTTTTGTGCAAGTAAAAATAAGCACTGCCAACGAGGTAGGACTAGAGCCTACCGGTTAAGAATCACAGGGAAAGAGCTGTTTATTAAATCCCATGATAAAATTTTAGGTTTTACAAGGGCAAATACCCTCTGTTAAAAACCAGTCAAACATACTCCAAACCTTTTTAAGCCACCAGATGCCTACGGCGGGCCTTTTTTTTGACAAAAAACAACCTCTGATTATCAGACAGTTATCATGGCACAACTCTAGGGAACAACCACTTCAAACCTCCCGTTTGATCTTATGTAAATGACACTTTCTTTATCATTTGAAGCAATTTCATGGACTGAATTTTCAGCAGCTCCAAAATAAGTTCCAGCCTCCAAGGTTGTTCGTTGTTCTTTTCCAGAAACTTGATGTTTAATCGTCCCTTGAATGATCACTGCTCTAAAATTTGGGCTCTGGTTATGAATTTCTCCTCTAAAACCTGCCGGTAATTTCACAAGCGTCCCGCTCAATTCACCTTCATTGTGACTTCCCCATAAAAAAGCAATTTTAGGAGCGCTGGCAACATCTTTTTCATCACCTAGTGAAACCCAAGTAATGTCTGACGCATTTAGCCAGACCAGGTTGGATTCATCCACATTTACCGGACGTTCTCCATTATCGAAAGCTTCTGTAGTTGGTTTTACCAAATAGGGACCTTCCTGGATTTCTATATAGGCTAAATTACGTTCCCCTTCCGCTGCAGTAATGTGAGCTTCACCAGCAGGTTGCACCCAAAATGAGCCGGCTGGCAACCACATATTTTCAGCTTTGGGGTCATCATTATGTAACAGTCCTTCTATTACCAATCCGCGATACGTCACATTATGAATATGTGGAGGAGAAGAAAATCCCTTTTTAAATTTCACTAAAAACCCAGAAGCTAAAGTATCGGTACGATCGCCCCATAGTTTTCCCGCGGCCGGGCTTTTATCTCCTCGTAACGGGTTTAAATATCCCCAATCTATATCTGATGCTGTTACAACTTCATTCTTAGATTTTGAGTTGTCAGTTTTTAGTGTTTGCGCATTTGCTGCGTAAACTACTGTTAGTATGGCCAGTGCAATTAGTGAATTTCTTTTCATTTTTGGTAAATATTTTTTAAAATACAATTACTGTTTTGCCTATACTTTTACCCGACTCCTGCAATCGATGCCCTTCTTTCAGGTTTTCAACAGTAAAACCTTTTAAAGTAGTGGTAAGGGTAGTGCGGATGGTTCCGTTGTCGAGTAAGTCGGCCAAGTGGTTTAAAATGTCATACTGGCGGGCCATATCTGGTGTATTGAACATAGAACGCGTGTACATCAGCTCCCAGGAAAAGCTCACACTCTTAGCTTTAAGGAGGTCCAAATTTAAGGGCCGGCTACTTCCAGTGATTGAGACAATATGCCCCTGTGGTTTTATGATCTCTGCAGCGGTTTCCCAGTAACCTTCTAAGTCTACAAAATCTAAGATGTAGTTTACTTGACTGTGGCCAATTTTTTCCAATTCTTCTTTGAGGTTATGGTGGTTGACCACAAAATCGGCACCTAATTGCTTACACCATTCTATTGAATCCGGTCTTGAAGCTGTCGCAATAACGGTAAGGTTGGCCAATTTTTTAGCCAATTGAATGGCTATAGAGCCCACGCCACCAGCACCTGCCAAGATCAATACTGTTTTGCCTTTATCGGTTTCGGGGTTCACTTTTATTCTATCAAAAAGAGATTCGTAAGCAGTCAATCCTGTAAGCGGAATGGCTGCAGCTTCGGCTATGTTTAGTTTTTTGGGTTTATGTCCCACAATGCGCTCATCAATCAATTGAAATTCGGCATTGCTCCCGCTGCGGGTAATATCCCCTGCATAATACACTTCGTCTCCTACTTTAAATCTAGAGGTGCTTTCGCCTGTAGCCTCTACCACCCCTACTGCATCCCAGCCAATAATTTTAGGCGTTTCCAATACGGTATCTTTAGCGGCGCTTTCCCTTATTTTAAAATCTACGGGGTTTATCGAGTTAGCCTGCACTTTCACCAAAAGATCAAAACCACTTGGAATGGGTTTTTCAGTTTCAAATTCAATAAAACTGTCTTTTTCAGTAATAGGTAATGATTGCTTAAATCCTATTGCTTTCATGTTTTGCTTTTGTGATTGTATTCCTTTAATTGATGATGCAAAGATGTGGGGATAGGCCGCTTCTATATTGGTGCATATAAAGGAAAATAATGTACAATTGGAGGTTTCATTCTTTTATTTAGTGCCAAGACGTGGAGTTTATTGTAGTTTTGTTCCAATATCCATACACTAATTGTATAGCTATGCGAGTCGTTCAGTCAGATCAACCTTTTGAAGTACAAGTTTTAAAATTATCAAAATGGCAACTTCGGCCTCTACAAAATAATTTTTTTGAGGTGGTATTTATTGCTGAGGGTAAAGGCTCGCAGTGCATCAATTACAATCATTACGACTATGAAGGGGGGAATGTGTTTTTGCTTCCGCCCCTAAGGTGTCATTCATTTACCATTGAAGTCCCCACTCAATTTGTGTTTTTGAAGTTTACCAAAGCCTTTTTCAAAAAGAGCCACGGAAACGATTCAGATCATGAGACCTGGTTTAAAGAAGCCTCGTATATTTTAGCCAATTATCAGCAGCAGCCCGGGGAGGTTATAGGTAATGAACACGACCGTAGGAATCTCATTGAGTTGATAAAAATCATTCAACATGAAGCACAAAACCAGCAACAAAACACGACAGAAGTCATAAAAAGTTTGATGGTGAGTGTACTCCATATTTTATTGCGGAGTGTAAAAACCCATAGTATTATCAGTAGCGAAAGTATAAATATGGATAACAGGCTGAATGAAATGACGACCTATATTCAAGAGAATCTGGCTTCTCCAGAAAATTTAAAAGTGGAAGCTCTGGCTGAGCGATTTCTGATATCACCTACTTATATTAGTGAGTATTTCCGTAAAAACATGGGCGTTTCCCTTCGAGAATATATTGCCAAATCACGGCTCAAGCTGGTGGAAATACGCTTGCTGTATTCTGATTATACCCTCAACCAAATTGCCGACGAGTTGGGTTTTACGGATGCCAGCCATTTATCACGCACGTTTAAAAAATATGCCGGGCAAACCATCCGACAATTTAGAGCCAAAGGCGATTACAATTTGCTAAAGGTAGCTAACTGTGAAGTGGCCTAGTGGCTGGTTTGGAGGTGGTGCTTTTATAAAATCGTCATGGGAACCAGATCCCTAATCCCTGATTTTCGCAACAAACCCACTAACAAAACAATAAAAACACGTAAATACTTGCGCCTTTATAACAAAATACTTACATTTGTATAAACGCCGCTCAAAATGATTACACGTGATCTCTTATGGAAGGGAATCATTGAAGATTGCTTTGATGATTTACTGACCTACTTTTACCCCGATTGGGCCCCTGAAGTGGATTTTAGTCAGGACTTCGAATTCCTGGATAAGGAATTGATCCAGCTTTTTCCCGATGCAGATCAAGGCCAACGGTATGCAGATAAATTGGTCAAGGTATTTACCAAAAGTGGTGCCGAGAAGTGGGTGCTCGTGCATGTGGAAGTTCAAGGTTATGCCGATCCGCACTTTGCCGAGCGCATGTTCATCTATTTCTACCGCATTTTTGATCGCTTTCGACATCCGGTGACGGCTTTGGCTCTTTTGGCTGACAATGGGAATAATTTTCATCCCAAATGCTTTCAATACCAATTTTTGCGTACTTCGGTGCAATATAGCTTCGACACATTCAAACTGCTGGATAAAACCGCAGATGATTTTCTCATGACTCCGGCCAATCCCTTTTCGATCATTCTGGAAACCGCATGGAATGCTTTAAAAATAAAGGGAGAAGACAATCTGTTACAAAACAAGATTGCCCTGGCGCGCCGCCTGGTAGCGTCTAATTATCCGCGCCATAAAATTCGAAAACTACTCAACTTTCTGAGGTTTTACCTGCGTTTTGAAGCTATCGAAAATAATCATAAATTTGAAAAGGAGATTCATTCACTTGAAAAAAGACCAGATGCCATGGGAATCAATGAATTGATAGAAAATGCTATTCGGGAAGAAGGGATCGAAAAAGGAATCGAGAAGGGAATCGAGCGGGGGATCGAGAAGGGTAAGCAAGAAGGGATTGGGATTGCAATCCGAGTTGCCCAACTTCTTAAAAGAGGGTTTTCCATCGAGCAAATTGCCGTAAAAGTATCCATGTCTCCGGAGGAAGTAACAAAAATCAAGCTAGAGCTCGAAAAGGATTGAATCATGGGGATCAATGATATTGCTAGATGCCGGTTCAGCACCGTAGAATAGGCTGGACAATCAAAAGTCTACGAAAATATTGCTGCTACTAACCTGCTGAGGTCCCCGTCTCTGTGCAAGGCATTTAAGACAATGCGAGTAATTAATTCACTATCCGGACTGGGATAAGGAAAACTCGAAATTAAAATCCGCTTTTGCTCTAATTTACGGGCCAATTGCTGATCGGGGCTGTAAAAAACGGGGAAGGCAGGAATTTGTGAAAACGGTTGCCGCTCACCGAGCATAGCCGTGAATAAACGAATGTTTTCCTTCAGACGGATGCGTTGCCGCGCATAAAGATCCTGAGCATGGACAAAGGCATCCAGATAAGCCGGGATGGCTGGTGAAGCACCACCAAATAAAGAGGATTGCCGTAGATCGGCAATAAAACGCTGATCTGCTAAAATGACTCCTCCGGGAATGCCCCAAGCCTTTCCCAAGGAACCAACCACGATCAACTGTACATTATCGGGTAAATTCAGCAGGCGAAAACTTCCTCCTCCGGCTTCACCTAACACCCCAAACACGTGTGAATCATCAATAACCAACGTATAAGAAATATCATTGGGCAATTGGGTCAACCAGGAAAAATCATAGGCCTTTACCCGTAAGGGGTCTATTCCATTACTGATCAATATAGCGGGTGTTCGTTCCTGCTTGGCCTTTTCAATTATCTTTTGTTCCCAATCTTTTCGGGAATGGGAGGTCGGACGTTGATTCCAGTGTAAGGCGGGATGTACTTCCGGGGCATAATAAATGGGATGTGCTTGGGCTTGTAAATGCTGCATCACCCAGTTTGCCGCAAGGGTACCGGATGAAACCGTAAGCGCAGCCGGTGCACCGGAGAGGTTAGCCAATAACGCCTCAGCGTCCAGAAAGGCTTTAAATTGGATATTGGCCAATCTTGAGCCTCCGTAATTGGTGCCGTATTGTTCGATACTTTCCTGCAGTAGTTCGCGAAAGGCAGGTAAGGCCGAAATGCCCAGATAGCTGGTTCCGCTAAAATACAGCCATTGCTCTCCATCAATCACGATCGTTCTTCCCGGTATCTGTTCGATTATCGGCATTCCTATAGGTTTAATTTCACTCCTGTACCCGACTTTTCCGAAAGGAAAACCTGACCAGCCTCTATCTGTACACCATCAGCTGGATCATTGCTCAGCAAAAGGGCACCGTCCATATCTACATAATCCAGCAGCGGCAACAATTGAGCAATCGCAGCTATTCCTACCGACGATTCGGTCATACAACCCACCATGACCTGCATGCCTAATTGGCGCGCTTGTTCAATCATGCGGCGAGCGGAGGTCAGGCCTCCACATTTCATCAACTTGATATTGACGCCATGAAAATATTGGTGACAGCGCGCTACATCCTGCTCCTGCTGGCAGCTTTCATCAGCGATAATGGGTAAAACGGAATGCTGAAAAACATATTTCATCCCGCCCCAATCTCCTGCGGGTAGTGGTTGTTCTAGAAATTCGACCCCCAGCGCTTTGAATTTCGGGGCCAGTTTCACTGTTTGCTCTGGCGTCCAGGCGGTATTGGCATCTACGCGAAAAACCGCATCGGTTTGCTGTCGCAATTGTTCAATAATCTCCAGGTCGTGCTCCGTTCCGAGTTTGATTTTATACACTGGCCAGGGATACCGCTTAATTTTAGCCACCATCTCCTCAATACTGCCAATACCGATGGTGTAATTGGTGAGTGGTAAATCTTGGGCACTCAATCCCCAGAGTTGGTACAAGGGTTTTCCCTGCAACCGGCCGTACAAATCGTGGGCCGCTTCATCCAATGCACAAAGAATGAAGGGGTCATTTTCCAGATGGGCATGCATTACTGTCCAAAAATCCTCAGGAGTATTCAATGTTGCATTTTCTATGACCGGCCGCAAAGTTTCCAACTTTTCCACCATACCCTCCAAAGTCAGTCCATAATAGCTGGTAGCCGTCGCTTCTCCATACCCGGTATGCCCATTTTGGCTTAAGCCCACAATCATACTCGGTTGTACCGTACGGCTACCGTGAGAGATAGTAAATGCCTCTTTTAGCTGCAGCTGAACGGGAAAAATTTGAAGTTTCATGTCCTGCAAAATTTAACTGCGAAGGTACAGAATAATTATTTGCAGGGGTAATACTTCACCATCTACCGTTAGCCGTTTTCATACGAATCGTATTGATAAACAATCGACCCTGCCAACACTTTACATTCCAATTCCTTTAGCTTTTTAGGGATTAATTCTGTATTGAGTCGATAACGTTCATTCGCGGCACAAAAGTGGTAGAAATTATCATTGTAATCATCTTCCAAGAAATACATATCGTGCAATCTATCCTTATAGGCCTTTCCCTCAGTATGCATCTCCATCGCTGCCCGGTAGTGCTTGATAGCCAATTCATTATGATAGTTGGGTTCCAAATAATAAGTAGCATCGGTGCCAAGTAGTTTGGCGAATTCTTCTTGATCTTCAAGTTTCATGGTCTGCTTATAATTGAGTAGCGCTTCGCACCAATTGGCTAGTTTATAGTGTGCATTTGCTCGGTAGCTGTGGCTAATCATATAACTGGAACCGTAAATATCCTGGGTTTTTAATACATCAAAAAGACAAAAAATGGAGTCGTAGATGAGAAATTCAACAAGCTCCTTACCTTGCAAAGTTTCCGGGCAACTCGAGTCATCCAGCTTTGCCGCTACAATGGCCTTAGAATCCTGCTTCAAACGCCGTACTCTTGAAGATCCCTTAACTATATAATCCTCAATTAGTCCAGTCAATTTTTTAGGTGTCCCGTTACTTCGGTATGTCAAGAAAACGATAAACTTCTGTAATAGAAAAATGACTTTATAGAGCTCTTCTTTTTGAATTTCGATTTGGATTTTGCTGCTCTCTTCTTTTTGAATTTTCTTTAGTGCTTGTTTGGAGGTGGTGCTTTAGCAGCGAAAATTGCAGATTTTGGGT
>CAXHCA010000105.1:0-23965 GCA_964015035.1 uncultured Saprospiraceae bacterium | reverse complement strand
AACTCCGGATCGTCCACGCTGGATGGCACTGGTCAGCAGGAAAAAGACGGCAAACCCGCCATGAAGCCCTTCTGGGAAATATCGGAAGCTGAAGCACAAAAATGCCTGGACGCAACCGACTGGCCACCTGCCTCTTACGAATATTTTAGAGGTGGCGGCTATTCTTCTCACTTCGTCACCAGAGGCAATATGCCGGTCACCATGTGCCGAATCAACATCATCAAAGGCCTGGGACCGGTGATGCAAATTGCGGAAGGCTGGACAGTGGAATTGCCGGCAGAAGTACATAAAACACTGGATGAAAGAACCGACCCGACCTGGCCCACAACTTGGTTTGTGCCCAAACTAACGGGTACCGGTCCCTTCAAAGATGTTTACTCCGTTATGGCCAATTGGGGCGCCAACCACGGAGCTTTTAGCTACGGTCATTACGGCCACGAGCTGATCACGATGTGTTCCATGCTGCGCATTCCCGTATGTATGCACAATGTAGAAGCAGAACGCATCTTCCGCCCGAAAGATTGGGCTTCTTTTGGCATGGAACCCGAAAGTGCGGATTTCAGGGCTTGTGAAAATTATGGCCCATTGTATTAGAATCTTAAAATTACGGTCTGTGAAAAAAATAGGTCTATTTTTGATTATCACATTGTTAATTTCGGCTTGTCAGCCAACTCAAAATCAGAAGGCTATGCCTGAACCGGAACGCTTTTCAGCAATGGAAGAGAAACAACTGACTTTCGATAAAAGTGGACATTTCTTGCACACCACCCAGCAGTTTTCGCCAGACGATCAGTGGATCGTTTATGACACCAGAAATGAAGATTCCCAGATCGGGCGAACTTGCTGTATCGAAATGGTGAACACTGTAACCGGAAAAATTCGCCGATTATATCAAACGGATAATCAGACTATTTTTGGTCCTGGGGTTGGAGGGGTGACCTTCAATCCTCAGGATCACCAGGTGCTGTTTATCCACGGCTTACGGAATTGTGATGAAAGCAACCCTTACGACTTTTCGCGCCGCACCGGTGTGATGATTCAAACGGAGGCTCCTCAGCAACCTATTTTCATGGATGCCAGAGACATTACGCCCCCCTTCACCCCCGGAGCTCTGCGTGGCGGCACCCATGCACATACCTGGAGTGCAGACGGCCAATGGGTTTCCTTTACCTATAATGATGAAGTGATGAATCAATTGGCCCAAAAGCCCAATTCGCCGGTACAGGACCTAAGAATGGTCGGCGTAATGGCCCCTTACGGGCCGGTAAAAGTGGCAGGAGCCGATGAGGCAGAAAATTTTGGTGGCCAATTGTACAGCGCTGTGGTTACAAAAGTTGTCGAAAATCCGACTCCGGGCAGTGATGAAATTGACCGCGCCTACGAAGATGGCTGGATTGGCACAAACGGGTATTTAAAACCCGATGGCAGCCGCCAGGAACGGGCCATCGCTTTTTTGGGAGATACCCGCACCGAAAGTGGTGAAACCTTGACCGAAGTATTTGTCGTGGATGTACCCAATGATATTACCTCCTCCAACGCCAATACCCCCATTCAAGGTACGGAGACTACCCGTCCTATGCCACCCGCAGGCACTCAGCAACGGCGGCTCACTTTCACCCAGGATCGGAAATATCCAGGAGTACAAGGGCCTCGGCATTGGTTGCGGAGTGCTCCCGATGGTTCGCTGATCTATTTTATGATGAAGGATGATCGTGGAATCTTTCAGATTTACGGCATTTCTCCAAATGGAGGGACGCCACAGCAAATCACTCAAAATGATTTCTCCATTACCTCGAGTTTTAATGTCAGCCGGGATGGCAAATGGTTGGTTTACGGTGTCGATAATGATGTCTTCGTCACGCATATTGCCACGAAAAGCACCAAACAGGTCTCCCCAAAAGCCTCCAAGCAGGTATCCAAACTGCAAGGAGTCAACTTTTCTAATGACGGCAAAAAAATCGTGTACAACCGTAAGGTAGTGCAGGGAGATTCCAGCTTTTATCAAATATTTTTATTAGTACCCACCGAAAATTAAGCAATTATGACTACGCCATTATCACGTATCCTTACCCTACTCCTAGTGCTCTGTAGCACCTCCTTGTGGAGTCAAGATCAACGCCCTAATGTCATCCTTATCTTAGCCGACGACATGGGCCTAGGCGACCTCTCCTACTTCAACGAGGGGCTCAATGAGACGCCAAACCTCAACCGACTGGTACAGGAAAGTGCCTGGTTTTCTCGAGCCTATTCGGGCTCACCGGTATGTACTCCCTCTCGAGCAGCATTATTAACGGGCCGGTATCCTCATCGCACGGGTGCCATTACTTTAAATATGCAGAATTTCCCCGAGATGAATCGGGTACACCTCAAGGAAAAAACCATAGCCGATGTCTTTGCCGCCAATGGCTATGTCACCGGAATCGTGGGCAAATGGCATATTGGTGATGGTGCTGACTACCATCCGATGAAGCGGGGTTTTCAAGAATTTGTTGGATTTAAAGGCTACGATGTTAAGAAAAGTTATTACAAATACCGCCTGGATATCCAGGGCACTTATCAGGAATATGAAGACGTATATCTGACCGATGAATTGACTCGTCACGCCGTCGATTTTATTGAACGACACCAAAAGGAGCCCTTCTTCTTGCATCTGGCTCACTATGCACCACACCGCCCGCTGAGTGCTCCCCAAGACATTATCGACCGCTATCTGAAGAAGGGATTTAATAAAAATACGGCCACCGTTTACGCCATGATTGAAGTGATGGACAAAGGCATCGGAACGGTGCTGGCCACTTTGGACAAGCTCAACCTCCGAGAAAATACCATTGTCATTTTTGCCAGCGACAACGGCCCCGACCCAGTGGTTGGACCGCGCTTTAATCACCAAATGAAAGGCACTAAATATACGGTCAATGAGGGAGGCATCCACGTGCCTTTTATGGTCAACTGGAAAGGCAAAATCCAGCCCAAGACTTACGATGAAGTCATTCAGTTTCCCGATGTATTGCCAACATTGGTTGCACTTTGTAACTTGGAGAAAGTTGAAACGAAGCCGCTGGATGGCGGCAGCTTTGCCGGATTGTTTTTTGATCAGGCCATCCAGCTACCCGATTATCGCTTCTGGCAATGGAATCGCGGCGTTCCCTATTATTCACACAATGCAGCCATTCTAGATGGTGAATGGAAACTGGTGCGGCCTTACGTCAGACGAGACTTTCCGGATGGAGAGTCGGTTGAAAAACCGGTTTTGTACAACCTAGAAGACGATCCCGAGGAAAAAAATGACCTTTCTGAACAGGAGCCGAGTCGGTATGATGTGATGCGTATGAAACTAGAGGAGTGGTGCCGTCGGGTGGAGCACAGCCGGATGCAGGAGGAATAGGGCAACTTTACCGTTTCTACAAATGACTTGACTGGATATTGCCTTTTATTAGTGCATGTTGTGGTTCAATTAAAACATCGCCGATTAGGCGATTCATAAGCCTCTTCTCTGTTTTCACCAAACAAGTTTGGTCGTTACAGGCCCATATTCCAAATCTATCAAAACATGCAAGCACCAAGAACAGTCTTTCTGTTTTTCACCATGCTCACCATTGTTTCCAATCTCAATGCTCAACTATCTCAAAGGAAATACCTTTCCGGCACCGGAAGTGATCACACCATAGATTGGCAATTTTTCTGCACCGATGGCCAAAAATCAGGCGAATGGACAACGATTCCGGTCCCTTCCTGCTGGGAATTGCAAGGCTTTGGCAGTTACAATTACGGCCATGTGCCATTTGAAGAGCGGGTCAAGGAAAAAGGCTTGTACAAATACAAATTTTCGGTTGATCCGGAATGGAAAGATCAAACCGTTCGTTTGGTGTTTGAAGGCGTCATGACCGATGCGGAGGTCAAGATCAATGGCCAATCTGCCGGTCCTGTTCACCAGGGGGCTTTTTATGAATTTGCCTATGATGTCAGTAAGTTACTGCACTATGATTCCCCAAATTTATTAGAAGTCACCGTCAGCAAACACTCCGCCAACGAGTCTATCAATCAGGCCGAGCGGAAGGCCGACTACTGGATCTTCGGCGGTATATTTCGGCCGGTATATCTTGAGGTAAAACCCGTCAACCACGTTGAAAGAGTGGCCATCGACGCGCAACAAAATGGCACGCTGACCAGTGATGTTTTTTACCATTCTGACCGGGCTCGTTTTGTTGAAGTAACCGTACAGGCAATCAATAACAATTTGGACACCATTGCCCAAAAAACTTTCCCACTGGATCCCGGAAAGGAAAATGCCCGAATTTCTTTTAAAGCAGACTCCGTAAAAGCCTGGACACCAGAATCCCCAACGCTCTATTTCGTCTGGTATTCCTTATTCGATAGCCAGCGCCAATTACTGCATAAACACTGCGAGAAAATTGGTTTTAGAACCGTAGAGGTACGCGCCGGAGATGGCATCTATGTCAATGGCGCACGCATCAAATTTAAGGGCGTCAACCGACATTCCTTTTGGCCGACTACCGGTCGCACGCTCAACAAAAGACAAAGCATCGAAGATGTCAAAATGATGAAAGATATGAACATGAATGCCGTGCGCATGTCTCACTATCCGCCCGACAAACATTTTCTGGATGCTTGTGACTCCCTGGGGCTTTTTGTACTGAATGAACTGGCGGGATGGCAACGACCAGCGTACGATACAGATATCGGGCGAAAGCTTCTACAGGAAATGGTGACCAGAGATGTCAACCACCCCAGCATCATTTTGTGGGATAACGGCAATGAAGGGGGCTGGAATACGGAACTCGATTCGGAATTTGCCAAATGGGACATCCAGCAACGGGAAGTCATCCATCCCTGGGAGATTTTTGGCAAGACCAATACCTTTCACTACGGCCAGTACAACTCACTGGTACACGATGGCCATCATCAGGATAAAATTTATTTCCCCACGGAATTGCTGCACGGCTTGTACGATGGCGGGCACGGCGCGGGGTTGGACGACTTCTGGAAACTAATGTGGGACGACCCGCTGTGTGCGGGTGGTTTCCTCTGGGTATTTGCCGATGAAGGCGTTGTGCGCACCGACCGCAATGGAGAGATCGACACCGATGGCAATCACGCGCCCGATGGCATTGTGGGGCCCTTTCACGAGAAGGAAGGCAGTTATTATACCATCAAAGAAATTTGGTCGCCGATCCAACTGGAAAAGCGCTTTATCACGCCCGATTTCAACGGGGTGTTTCGCGTGGAAAACCGCTATCATTATACCAACTTCAATCAATGTAGCCTCTCCGCCAGGTGGTTGGTGTTGGATGATCCTGGTGGAAAAGGAAATATCACATCGGTTCAAGAATACCATTTGGAGGGCACGGACATTCCTCCTCAGCAATCCGGTTCCTTCTCCATTCCCATGCCGGACCATTGGAGCGATTACGATGTGCTCTGGATTACGATCAATGATCAATATGGCCAGGAGTTATTCACCTGGAGTTATCCGGTAAAATTACCGGAGGAATTGAACAAGCGCCCTCTTGGCCAGAGCAAAACGATCTACCCGATTAAAAGTGAGGAAACTGATCAATTGCTCACCTTAACCTGCGGTCCTCAGCAGTTGAAGTTTAGCCAAGTCACCGGACAATTAGAGGAAGTCTGGGTGGACAACAAACGTTTGCCCCTTCGCGGAGGCCCAATCATCCTTTCGGAAAAAGACCGTATTCCGGAACGTTTTGAATATGCCCAAACGACAGGAGGATTTACCGTCTCTACCGCATTCCCTTCCGGCAATACCATCAAGTGGACACTTCGGAATAATGGTCTACTTGACCTAGCCGCAAATTTTAAAAATCAAAAGGCCATTGAAGGGTACGAAGGCATCACTTTTCAGATGGAAGAAGAAGCGATTGAAGGGAAAAAATGGCTGGGAGATGGGCCCTATCGCGTGTATCGAAATCGGATGAAAGGGACACAATTTGGCATCTGGAGCAATGATTACAACAATACCGTCACCGGAGAATCCGGCTATATTTACCCTGAATTTAAGGGGTTCTTTTCCAACTTGTATTGGGTGCAAATCAGGACAAAAAATGGCGGAGCATTTACCGTTTACAACCACAGTCCGTATACCTTTTTGCGCATGCTGACCCCAAATCAGCCCAGCGCTCCGGGGAGTGGCGCTACAGTCAGAGATTACCCTGCCGGAGACTTTTCGTTTCTCAAGACCATCGCGCCAATCGGCACCAAATTTGCCGGAGCGGAGACCCTCGGTCCACAATCCAGCCGGAGCACGGTCATCGGCAGAACTCCCAAGTCATCAACGATCCACTTAACTTTTGATTTTCTCGGAGCAGATTAAATGTCCAGGCGGCACATCTTCCGCGATTGGCATTCATAATTTCCGATTGAATATTCATCACAATGGGGCTGTGCGCCAATAAAAAAACGCCAGACTCCATTCTGAAGTCTGACGCTTTTTTACCATAATTACACCCGCACTAAAGGCCGGTATATTATCTGTTACGGACGCGGTTGTAAGACCACGCGTTGTATTTGTTCTGAGCCATCTTCAGCATGCAAACGTACGAAATAAATGCCTGCTGGCAGATGAGTCAAATCCAGATCGAGAGTCGTGCCAGCTGATCCGCGTTCTGTTTGTTGTGCCAGTATGCGTTTGCCAAAGGTATCTATCACATCCAGCGTCAGACTTTGATCCTGATAATCAGCAATTCTTACGGTTATCTGCCCTGTTGTGGGGTTCGGGAAAACGCTAAAATCAGCCCCCGTGTTATTGGTAATGATAGGATCTGAGTGGTCCTCAAAACCGGGACGAACATTATCATCATCACCGATGATCGTAATGCCATCAAAGGTAGCCACAACGGTGCTATTCGCTTGGAGATTGCTCAGAATTAATCCTACTTCAATACAGCTATTCATACTTACATTGGCAAATAGCGCAACTGACCAGGAAATACCATCGGTAGAGGTGTACCCAATGAACTGATTGCCGCTACGAGTAAGTCGCAACCAGAAACGATTGAAACCCATAATCTGCTGAGGAAATGCCGGACCATTAGTTACGGTTCTTATCGCACGGGTCGTAAAGTTACCGAGGCTGGTGGTAAGTTCTACTTTCTTCGCACCAGCAGCATTGCTTTCACGCATGGTAACACCTGCTTGACCAAGCCCTCCAGAGATACTGGTTACATGAGCAATAATCTCTCCATCACCACAGATCGTTTGCTGCGCAAAAGCCTGTTGATCAGCCGTATATGGACTATAAGGATAACAACCTTCATTTTCCAGAACCCAGTTGAAAGCTCCAATATCATAACCTACGGATGAACTTTCACAGTTGATACCACCGCCATCCTCGAGTTGATCACAAGGTAAGCCCAATACGGTGATCATAGAAGTACAGGTACTGACTCTGTCATTAATATCTCTCACCGTTACCTGCACAGGTACCGTTTGCCCCAATTGGCCACAAAAGATATTTGCCGGCGAAAGAGTCGTACTTGCTACGCCACAATTGTCCTGTGAAGAGACTAAGTCATTGGCATCAAGTGCAATGCTAGTTTCCCCATTAAACGTAATAGTCTGTGGGTAACAGGCCACGGTAGGTGGCGTTACATCCACAATAGGGGAACAAGGATCAGGTGTGCTTACGCAAATGCTAAAGGTTCCCTGATTATCATTGGAAAACTCCCAAAAACGAATATAAATGGTGCTTCCAGGTGTAAGGCCGGTACGGGTGATGGAAGGCATCAGGCCATTATCACTATCATCATCATCACATTCGATGAGGGTTAGGTTGCCACAAGTGCCGGAATAGATTGCCATACCACCATCGGTCATTACTCCGGTCTGAGAGTCAATAATCAGTACTCCGGTGGAAGGAACAACTACTGAAAACCAAACATCGCCACCACTATAGCCAGCACATCCAGGTTCAGGAATGCCTGTTGAAGCAGTGGCATTAGCATTGGTGGAAGGAGTATAAACACAGCTTTCTCCTACTGTCAAAGGAATGGCATCGACACATTCGTCATTGTCTGGCGGATAGACACAAGACCCATCGTCAGTATTGGCTTCTGGGTTGTAATTTAGCGCACTAGGATCGGTACAACCATAAATTGGGCATACCGTGTTGATACTTAGTCGCACATCAGAAACCGGAGCACCGCCGCTAATGACTGGAGTACCACCATTAATGGTTACAGACCAACTTATCTCTGAGGGAAATGTTCCAGCCGTTAGGCTATAAGTGTAACAGCCATCAGGTAAACAAAACTCATCAACTCCTGAACTACCCGTGCTTAGTGTGCCCGAAGCCACCACGTTGTCAAGATCATTGCGGATGGTATAGGTCGCGCCATTCCAGCCATCTCCATAGGAATCGGTTTTGTTCACCCGTACAATATTATCCTCACACGGACCGGCAGGTTCAGTTAAAGACCATGCCAGAGTGAAGGCACCCGCATTACCTGTACTAGAAAACCCATCCTGTATCCAATAGACCCGTTGAGTAGATCCTGTGGTGTTTTCCCAAACGACCGTCTTGTCATCAGGATCATCAAAGCAGTCAATTATTGTATTGCCCGGGCAAGCACCACCATAAGCTACCACATTTTCGGAATCATAAGCGTTGCTTGTTTGACCAATAGTCAGGGTATAGTCTGTTGGCACATCGATATAAAAAACCCGGTCAGGGCTGGAATTACCAAAGGAGCAGGTATTGGTGAAAGTAGCATTGTAGCCTGCCGTTGTGCCGGAATACGGATTGGCCAAGCCTGCCAGATCTTGTGCGGTTGAGCAGTCATCACCAGGCCCTGCAGGAGGGGGAACACATGAAGTACAAGATATGGAGGTGACATGACAATCGCTATCTGTACCACATGATGAGTCGCTATTCCAGTGTACGCGAATTGAACCATCTAGAGAAGCCGTCCAACTCAGAGGTGCTGCTCCGGATGCCAGTACGGCATTGGACGTAGTGGTCACTGTGACATAGCCCACTCCTGTTCCGGTGAATTCATAGGTGTTTCCACTAATAATGGAACTAATGGTAGAATATTCTCCATTGTAGTTACAGCTCTGAATCTGAACAGGGGAAGTGTTCCCGGAAGGCGCAATAACCGATCCATAAGCACTACTATTAATGCATTGGGCGAATAGCCCAGTTGCTGCCAGTTGCAGCAGCAACATCATTGCTAGATAATGTGTAAAGTTTTTTGACATAATCGTTGGTTTTTTTTACAAAATTTTACCTATAAATATTTGTTTGGATGGTCAAATAGCTACGCTTTTTGACTACGAAATGAGTTCGATGTTTTTGCTTTTCCATTGAAAAAAATCATACAAAACAGGCCTTAGTGTAGTCTATACAATAAAGCTGGAAAACTAAAACCAAAAGGATAAAAAAGGCGATAGAGGGGATTATCGTCGTAAAATTAGCCACTTTTGAGAAAAATGCAAATAATATTTGCATCATAATACAAATTAAGGATGACGCTGGAAATCGGCCATTTTTGGGAAGGTAATGACAATAAAAGTCGTGTAATTAACTATCTACGTAAACTTTAATACTTTGTTACAAATACAAATGGGTTTTGTAAAAAAAAGAGTAGGTGCTTAATCTCAATCGGCGATGATGCCTTGATCTGGAGCTAAAAAACCTACCCTCCGCTATTCGTCACAAAGGCAATTTTCTTACTATCCGGTGACCAGCTGGGAACGTTGATCGTACCTTGTCCTCCATATAGATAACCGAGTACTCTGGGGGTTCCGCCTTCGTAGGGCATAATGCGTAATAAGCAGTGCTTATAAAAGGGATGATCCGTGGGATCGATGTCCTTTGGGAAGGAGATGAAGACGATCCATTTTTTGTCGGGACTGACGTGTGGAAACCAGTCATTGTAGTCGTCAAAAGTGATTTGTTTTTGGTTTTTGCCATTAGCATCCATACGCCAGAGTTGCATGGTGCCGGTGCGCACAGAATTGAAGAAAATGTATTGGCCATCCGGGCTGTATTCCGGTCCATCGTCCAGGGTTTCCTGATCGGTCAGTTGGGTTTCAGCGCCGGTTTTGACGTCCACTGTGTAGATGTCGTAGCGGCCCTTTCGGTTGGCGGTGAAGACCATTTTTTTGTTGTCGGGCGACCAGCCGTGCAGGTAGGAGGCACCCAGACCGGGCTTGGTGACCACCGTGGGGTTATCGCTGCCTTCAACGGGTAGCCAATAGAGGGTGGAATTGCCCTTATCGGCATCATTGTGGTGGCTAATGCCCAATAAGGTTCCATCAAAACTCAAGACATGATCGTTGTTATTCCGAGTTGCAAAACCGGTATTAAATGGCGTAACCGTATTGGTGGCCAGGTGGTAATTGTACAACCGACCTTTGGAGTTATAGATTAATTTTGCACCATCTACGGTCCAATTGGGCGCCTGGATGGAATGGGCGGAACTGTATAATATCTTCCGGTGGCCTGTTTCCACTTCCATCACTTCCAAATGACTGCCAATGTAATCGCGATAGGGCTGAAAATCGGGATCGGCGGGGCGCACGATCCTCACATTTCTAAATGCGGCCGTTTCCATGATATCCGGATTGTGGGAACAGACATATAGGCCCACGTACACCTCATTATCTAGCGACATGGAATCCAGCTGCACCACCGTAAATTCCTCTCCAAATTTGGCCGTAGACATGATGTACAAATTACCGCGACGCTCCAGTTGGATCACATCGGGAAAGGAATCCTTGGAAAGCCTTTGCTCCGTATCACCTCCTACCGTCCTACGAAATTGTAAGGAGGTCAATCCGTCACCGTGAACAGAGGCATTGACGTGCTGGGTATTGGCATCCAGGTTGTTTTTGACGATCCAGCCCAACTTGCGGTGCGGATCGACGCCACCGCCCAGGAATTTGGCTTCCGCACGCAGGATAAAATCGCCTTGCAAGGTCGTCCATAGATAGTGAAACTGGTCTTCGCCAAACCACATATTAAATCCGGCACCACCAATGGTATAAGTTTGATCTTGCGGATGATAGGTTGCAAAACCGGTATGTTTGCAGGGGCCAATATCCGTGTGATTGTCAAAAATGCCCAATTTGTTTTGAGCGAATGCAGCGCTGGTCATAACGAGGAGAAAAGTTAAGACGAGTAGAATGGATTTCATATTGTTAGGTGTTTTGTTTAAACCAATCGTGCCTTAATCGGCTTGCGTCGGTTGTCCTGCCCTTCAAAATTCAGATACAAGCTCCTGCTGAAGGTCATCTCCAGGCCTACATCCGAGAAGGTAAACATAAAAATATCGTGGTGCAAATTCTCGACGTATTTGAGCAACAGTACCAGGGTGCGCTCGTCTGACCAGTGGTAGTGGCTGGCGATCTTGGTTGGTTTAGGCGTGCGCCCCGGAACGGCAAATAGCGTCTCTCCATTCTTGTGATTATCCGCCGTCACCCAGCGGTTGAGGCCACTTTTCACACTAATTTCCTGGCCATTTTCTACAAACACAGCGGTGCACTCATCTCCGTCAAAGGAGAAAGAGACTTTGCTGGCATAATAGGGATTATCTTCGTATAGATAGGTATTCCCCCCAACCTGTTGTTGTAGATTTTTTTCGGCACTTTCGTCAGGAATCGGAAGTTTGAGCGATTGGGTGGTTGCCACCAAAGTATCATACGCCGGAGTAGGTTTGAGAATCACTCCCTCTTGCTTCATGGCGGGCAAAATATGGTCCCACACCAACTGCATTGAAGCGCCCATGTCCTTGGATTCACTGGTAATGGCAATGACGGCGTTTTTTTCCGGAACGACGATACAAAATTGACCAAAAGCCCCATCTCCACGGTAACCGCCTGGCTTGCAACGCCAAAATTGGTAGCCATACCCCTGTCCCCAATCGCCATCGTTATTCTGGGAATTGACCTGCTTTTTGGTCGCTTCCTGAACCCATTTGGCAGAAATAAGCTGTTGGCCTTTCCACTTTCCCTTTTGCAAATACAGCTGGCCAAAGTTGAGAATATCCTGCGTGCGCACCCGCAAACCATAACCGCCCACATTGACGCCTTTGGGATCTTCCTCCCAGTCAGCGCCTTCGATACCCAATGGCTCCAACAATTTAGGTCGCAAGTAGTCGATCACCGGCTGGCCTGTCAATTGCTGCACAATAGCCGAAAGCATATAAGTAGCACCGGTATTGTATAAAAAATGAGTACCTGGCTCTCGTGGTACTTCCAGCGACAGGAAGGTCTTCACCCAATCGTCATCACCTTTTCTCATGGTGCCCATCGTATCCACCTCATGGCCGGTGTGCATGGTCAGTAAGTCGTGCACCCGCATAGCCGCCAAATGATCACTCACCGTTTTCGGCAATTGGTCCGGGAAGAAGGAAACGACCTTATCTTCTATCTTCAATTTGCCTTCGTCGTATAGCAGACCAATGGCCGTGGAGGTAAAGCTTTTGCTTAAGGAGTAAAGTGAATGCACATACGCTTTTTCAAAAGGCTTCCACCACCCCTCCAAAATGGTCTTGCCATTGCGATTGATCATGATGCTGTGAAATTCCAGGTCACTTTCCTGCACCGCCTGAAAAAAGTCGAGCAGTCCCTGTGAATCTACGCCTTGCGACTCCGGAGTATAATCGGTGCCGGCGGATGTACCTGCCTGCATGGTTTTACAACCGGGAAGATAGATGACTGCGCCAAGCCCCAAGGTGCTCAAGCCCATTTGCTGAATGAATGTTCTTCTCTTGATCATGAGTTAGATCTTTATAGATGGTGAACGGGTGTAGAGTGAAGTTATCTCTTATTCAAAATCCACTCCTCATTACTGATTTACCGTTAGCTTCGCCTGTTTGTACATCGGCGCGCCTAAATCGGTACTGCGCTTGGAAGGTACGGAACCGCCGACAGAAATTTGAAAATCTCCGGGTTCCAGTACACTTTCTCCTTCATTATTGACCATTTGCAGGTCTTTGGGAGAGATGTCAAAGGTAACCGTTTGTGAAGCACCGGGTGCCAATTTTATCCGTTGGAAGCCTTTGAGGGCGTATTGGGGCACGTCTACGGAAGCTTTCACATCGGTGATATACAACTGTACCACTTCTTCGGCAGCTACTTTTCCGCTGTTGGTCACAGTCGTGCTCACCTTTACACCTTCCGTTGGCTTAATCATCGATTTCGACAGGGAAAGATCACCGTAGGTGAAGCTGGTATAACTCAAACCAAAACCAAATGGGAACAAGGGTTCCTTAGTCATATAGCGGTAGGTCCGACCGGCCATTGCATAGTCTTCATACGGCGGTAAATCATCTGCTGATTTTGGGAAAGTGACCGGCAATTTTCCGGAAGGAACCGATTTGCCAAAAATGGTATTGCCGACGGCCAAACCACCTTGCTCCCCCGGATACCAGGCAAAGATCAGCGCATCAGCCATTTCGTAGACCTCCGGACAGGCAATGGCGCTACCACCAGTCAGGACTACGACCAATTTCTTGGCATTGGCCCGAATTTTTTTGAGAAAATCGATCTGGTTTTGCGGCAAGCCAATGTCCTCCCGATCACCGAAGTGGCGCGATGCAATGGATTCGCCCTCTTCACCTTCAATAAGTTGAGAAATCCCCAGACAAGCGATGGTCACTTCACAATCGCCCGCTTCTCCAGAGAACCAATCAATTGGATTTCTATTGGGTTCATCCAAAAGCGCGCCCTGACTGTATCTGACGGCAGTTTGTGGACTGGCATTAGCGACAATCCCTTCCAGAATGGTCTTCAGGTCTTCACTCACGCCGTAATAATTAGCCAGTAATGCCTGAACATGAGCCGCGGTTGGTCCCGTGACAAATACACTGCCCACTTGGGGATCTAAGGGTAAGGTATTGTCCTTATTTTTGAGTAAAACCAGCGATTTTTCGGCCACTTCCAAGCTCAGCGCTACGTGTTCTTTTTTTCTAATCCAAGAGGTGCCAATGGTATCAAAAGGAACCGTTCCGGCGGGGTCAAACAATCCCAACTTAAATCGTGTGGGCAGGAGTTGTCGCAAGTTTTTATCGATTTCCGCCTCGGTAGTCAGGCCTTGCTTCACCGAGTTAATCAGTTCAGGGTACGTACTTCCACAATTGAGATTGGTACCGGCATTGAGTGCCATCGCTGCTGCTTCGGCCGGTCCGGCTGCGACCTTGTGGCCTTGATAAAAATCTACAATGGCCCAACAATCCGACACGTAATAACCGTTGAATCCCCACTTGTCTCTTAACACCTCCTGGATGAGATACGGATGTGCGCAACAGGGAACGCCATTGGTACGGTTGTAAGCGCCCATCACCCCCTCTACATTGGCTTCTTTCACCAATGCTTCGAAGGCCGGCAGATAGGTTTCCCACATGTCTTTCATGCTGGCCACCGCATCAAATTCATGCCGCAGTTTTTCCGGTCCATTATGCACGGCGTAGTGCTTAGCCATTCCGGCAGCCTGAAGATATTTGGGATTGTCCCCCTGCAAACCCTTAACAAAAGCCACCCCCACTCTAGACGTCAAATAGGGGTCTTCGCCGTAGGTTTCCTGCCCCCTACCCCAGCGTGGATCACGGAAAATGTTGACGTTGGGCGTCCAAAAAGTCAACCCTTGATAACGCTCCCGGAGATCGTGTTTTACGGCGATATTAAATTTGGCGCGCGCCTCCATCGAAATGGCCTTGCCCACCCGATGGATCAAATCGGTATCAAAGGTAGCCGCCATGCCAATAGCTTGTGGAAATATCGTGGCCCTTCCATTTCTGGCCACACCATGTAAGCATTCGTTCCACCAATTGTATTGGGGAATGCCCAGTCGCTCAATGGCCGGGGCCGAATACATCAGTTGACCTACTTTCTCCTCTAAGGTTAATTGAGAAATGAGATCATCCGTTCGCTCACTAATGGTAAGTCTTGGATTTTGAAACTTGTGTTCCATTTTTTGTGCCACCCCCTGCGTGCCAAATAGCACCATGAGTAGCAAGGAAAAGTACCATTCTATTCTTTTCATTGAAGTTTAGTTTAGAGAGCATGTTTGGAGGTCAAAATTTAGGCTGCAAAACAGCACTGACACATCGTTCTTTTTTTTATCCGTCTCGGCTCAGCCGAGATGCGTTTCAAAAAAACGCCTTGTTTCATCAAAAAAATGATGCTTTTCGCCAGCAAATCCGACCTCCAAACATGCTCGTAGCCTCAAAAATTAATATTGTCGATTTAAATTTCACCCCTTTCCTGAAGAAAAGCCCTCACCCCATACTCCAGGCCGCGCAACTCCGCCAGCCCCTTCAACCGTCCGATGGCCGAATAACCCGGGTACGTCTTTTTATGCAAATCATCCAGCATCTTATGCCCGTGATCGGGTCGCATTGGTATGGCCCGTTGTTCGCGCTGCATCAGTTTGACTACTTCCTTCATGATGGCAAACATATTGGTGTCCCCTTCCAGGTGTCTGGCCTCCATAAAGTTACCGGTCTCCTCCCGTAAAGTATTGCGCAAATGCAAAAAATGGATTCGAGAGCCCCATTTTTTGGCCATTTCGCCCAAGTCATTATCGGGGCGAGCACCAAATGATCCGGTGCAAAAGCACAACCCATTGGCCTTACTCGGCACAGCTTCCATTAAATCTTCCACATCCTGATTCGTGCTCATGATGCGGGGCAACCCCAACACCGAAAACGGTGGATCGTCGGGATGAATGGCCAGCCTGATCCCGATATCTTCGGCCACCTGCGTGATTTCTTTTAAAAAATGGAACAAATTTCCCTTCAACTGCTGTCGATCAATATCGCGGTATTGATCCAATAAAGTCAGTACCTGTTTTGCCGTAAAAGGCACATTGCTTCCCGGCAAACCTTGTAAAACATTCTGGAAAAGTCGTCTCCGTTTCTGGTCTTTCATCGACTCAAAACGAGCAGAAAACTTGGTCAATTCTTCTTTCGTATACTCCTTCTCCGCGCCAGGTCGCTTCAATAAAAACAAGTCAAAAACGGCGTAATCAGCCCGATTAAACAGCAATGCTTCCGCCTTATTTGGCAATTTATAGGCAATATTGGTCCGTACCCAATCGAGCACGGGCATGAAGTTGTAGGTCACGACTTCAATGCCACAGCGTGCCAGATTGATCAGACTTTGTTTATAGTTTTCAATATATAATTTGTAACTGTTCCCCTTTAACTTGATGTCTTCGTGCACGGGCAAGCTCTCCACTACCGTCCAGGTCAACCCCTTGGCTTCAATGATTTCCTGATGCCTCCGAATCTCTTCCAGCGGCCAAATATTGCCCACGGGAATGGCGTGTAAGGCCGATACTACTCCTGTACAATCCGCTTGCGCAATATGACGCAACTTAACCGGATCTGTAGGGCCATACCAACGCATCATTTGTTGAAGTGCAAAGGGTTTATTCATTTGTAGCAGCTTCTTTTTAATTAAAACCCAATGGAGTTGCCACCATCTACTCTCAGGATTTGCCCCGTGATAAACGCAGCCTGCTCCGATGCCAGAAAAAAGACGGCGTTGGCAATGTCTTCCGGTTCTCCCAATTTGCCCATTGGAGTACGCGATAAGACGCGGCTTTTTCGATCATGGTCGTTGTCCAAGGCTTTTGCAGACATGGGCGTACGGATAAAACCGGGTGCCACACAATTGACGCGAATCCCTTGCGGCGACAGTTCAACTGCCATCGCCCGAGTCATCCCTTCCAAGGCCGCTTTGGAGGCAGTGTAAGACACCACGCTGGGGATACCATAAGAGGCTGCCATGGAACTGATATTGATGATTGATCCGTGATAACCTTGCCCATTGGACATGACCTTTAATATATCTCTGGACAGTGCAAAAAGAGCCGTCTGATTGGTCATGACGATATTCTCAAAATCCTCATTCGTCACTTCCGTGAAAGATTTCTTTTGATTGATCCCTGCATTATTCACCAAAACGTCAATTCGACCGTATGTTTCCTTCAGTTGCTGAACAAATTTGGGAATCTGGTCCAGCCAGGTCATATCAAAGGAAATTCCCTCACAGTTACGCCCCAGTTGACGAACCGCTTTCTTTAACTTTTCCTTATTTCGCCCGGTAATGATGATGTGGTATCCTTCCTCCAGAAACCGCTTGGCTATGGCAAACCCTATCCCTGATGACCCTCCAGTGATAAGTGCTATTTTTGATTCCGACATTTTTCCATTTTTGTTTAGAAATAAGAGATAAAGCTACCAGCGTGGACGGATACCCGGCGCATAAGGATAAGAGCGTGATTGATAATATTCCAAATCATGGGCGGGTTGTTCGAGGTCAGCAGGAATGTCCTTTTTGGAAAAGGTCTGAAAATAGGATAAGCAGGCATCTCGCCACCATTTGGCCTCCTTGACCTGAATATTCAGATGCATATTGACCTGATCATAACGCTCCGGATCAATGACTGCTTGAACACGTTCCCAGCTGTTTTGTAAGGCGGCCACTTCCGCAGCTCCTTGGTGATATTGTCGGCACAGTTCCTCCCAAAGGGTATTACCGGTGGCCAATACCTGGTCCCAGGGCACATGGTGAAACCACAGTAAAAACTTTTGTGGACATTGATCCAGATCGGCGTATTGCTTCTGAAATTGTGGTGTATACTGCGATAGAGCATCACTCCCACTTTTTGTCCGATCAAACCCTAAGCCTTCTTCATCTGCGCGATGGTAGTACACGGAAGTCCAGTCTGCTCTTGGCATTTGGCTTACCCAGGGTCCTGGCCCGTAGTGGTGTCCAGCCGCCATAATGTGATGCAGCCCTAATGGTGTCCGGTTTTTGACGCACGTCTCATGTGAGGTGGCCAGCATGTCAACAATAATCTGCAATGCCTCCGGATCATGGGTAAAGGTCAATTTCACCCATTCTTGAAAGATGGTTTCCGATCGTAAATCAGGATTCCAGGCCAGTCGGCCAAAGGCGTACCAATCGGCCTGACCAAATAAATTGCCCGTCCAGTTGCGTGCCGTACCAATGTTTGCCACCCCGGCCATTCCCGTAAGGGTGTGGCCATGTAAAGAGCCATCAATCACCTTCGCTACCGTCGAGCCTTCTCCTTTTGCATACGTATCCGTTTGTAAAACCTCCTCATACATTTTGGACAAACCAACCAGGTGGGTGCCCTGCCCCAGGTATTCCTTGGTAATTTGAAATTCCATCATGATCGGTGTTTTGGGCATGGCCCCAAATAATGGATGGATCGGCTCCCGTGGTTGGAAATCGATCGGACCATTTTTCACCTGAATCAGGACGTTTTTGCGAAACTGGCCATCGAGCGGGACAAATTCGTTATAGGCTTGTTTGGCCCGGTCCTCCGGTTCTTCGTTGCTGTAGACAAAAGCCCGCCACATGACAACACCACCATGCGGAGCCAAGGCATCGGCCAGCATGTTGGCGCCTTCAGCATGATTGCGGCCATAGTTCTGCGGCCCCGGTTGGCCTTCGGAATTGGCCTTCACCAGAAAACCGCCAAAGTCCGGTATGCGTTGATAGATTTCATCTACTTTATTTTTCCACCATTCCTGCACTTCGCTATTTAGCGGATCGGCTGTTTCCAAGCCACCCAATTCGATGGGCGCGCTAAACCGAGCGGTCAGGTATATTTTTATGCCGTAGGGCCGAAAGATATTGGCCAGAGCCGCCACTTTATCCAGGTAGTCCGGTCGAAAGATCAAGGCATTGGCATTCACATTGGTCACCACAGTGCCATTGATACCGATGGAAGCATTCGCCCGGGCGTAATCGGTATATCTGACATCCCGGTATTCTGGCAATTGATGCCAATTCCAGATAGAAAACCCCGCATATCCTCGCTCAACGGTACGATCCAGGTTGTCCCAATGGTTCAATACCCGCAGTTTGATCCGGGGATTTTCGATAACCTCTACCTCCTCCAGTAGCTGGTGTTGTTGCACCAACCGCAACAGGTGGAAAATGCCATAGAGTATGCCTCGTTCATCCTTGGCGGCAATCAACAATTGCCCCGAAGGATCGGACTTACTTCTGTAGATAAGAAAGCCTTCTGCTTTCACTTTTGCAGCATCTGTTTTCGCAATTCGCCTGGTAATTTCGTTGGATTGCCCCAATATACCGGCGACAATCCCCGGCACATTTTGAAGGGTTGCAGACAATGGGATCTTTTGGCCGAGGAGTCCCGACAAACCAGCCTGTAATTCTTGTCGGGCCGTTTCCAATACGGGATGATCTCCATCAATAAAAATCTGTCCGAGTTGTTTGAGGTATGTTTTTCGAAGCATTTCGTCTTCAATTTGATCATACCTCAGCCATAAACGATACCCATCCTCTGCCCTTGCCGCAATCAACGGCAGACAGATCAGGAAAAGCAGGAACAGTTGCTTGGTCTTACTCATCATTTTTTTATTGTGTTGAAATAGGCGTTTGATAAAATTAAAATTGACCGAGCAAACGTCAAAAATTTGCTCCCCGGGTAGAGAGGTGCAGTTGCGAAACTAAGAAAAATCCTTCAAGACGCAATCGATTGCATGGATATTTTTTAGTATTTGGCCTTATAGCACAACTTTTGTTGTGTAACATCGTATATTAGTTGCATAGCTTTGCTATTTAGTCATCAAACAAAAAAAATGCAAGAGAAGAAAAAAGGGGTTACGATCTACGATCTTGCCCAAGAACTAAATGTAGCCCCATCGACTGTTTCCAGAGCATTAAAAGACCACCATAGCATCGGCAAAAAGACCATCAAAGCGGTCAAGAAGCTGGCAGAAAAACGAGGTTATCGCCCCAACACCATTGCGTCCTCGTTGCGTACCAACCGGTCCAACACCATCGGCATCATGGTGCCTTGGATCAATCGGCCCTTTATTTCTTCTCTGATTTCCGGTATTGAAAAAACCGCCCGTGAATCCGGATACCACACCATTATTTCCCAATCGAACGATAACACCGAGGTAGAAATTGAAAACCTACAGGCCCTGTACGACAGTCGGGTTTCTGCGCTCATTGTTTCCTTGGCGATGGATACGACTGAGTATCATCATTTTGACCTCTTTACCGATAATGGTATTCCCGTCGTTTTTGTTGATCGCATCCCTACCATCCAGGATGTCCACAAGGTGCATATCAATAATTTCAACGCCGCTTTTGAAGCCACCGAACACCTCTTCGAGCAAGGCTGTCAACGCATTGCCCACTTTGGAGGGGCCCTCCACCAAAACATCTATGAAGACCGCCGACTCGGTTACATTGCCGCACTAAGAAAAAACAACCTCGACATTGATGAGTCCATTATTCTACAATCTAGTTCCCTTAGTGCGGAAGAAGGTACTCGCTTGACTGAACAAATTTTGGACATGCCCAATCCCCCTGATGGCATCTTTTGTGCCAATGATACGGCGGCCGTCAGTGCCATCCAATGTGCCAAAAGCCGTGGCATCAAAATCCCGGAAGAATTGGCCATTATTGGTTTTAACAATGACCCCATTTGTCTGATTATCGACCCATCCCTTTCCTCAGTACACCACCCCGCCGTAGAAATGGGTGAAGCCGCTGTGAGTCAAGCACTGGCCATGCTGGATGGTGAAATCGGCATAGAGGCCGCAAGTCGCATGACCCTGAATACGCATATTGTCGTGCGCAAATCATCGAATCGAAAGATTCTTTTAGATCATGGCTCGATATAAATGCTTTCCTGAGGGCCAAGGTAACTCGGTTTTAAACCGCCGGCATCTATCACAATTTTCTGAAAAACAATACCCGGGTCAATCATCCAGATTTTAAGCCGGTGTTTACCAGGTGTATCTACCTGATGCTTTGATCTTTTTATCTTAATATGATCAGCCACAGACTTTGTCCACCAGGAAGCATATTCATAATCAGGTTTAATCTCCCCCTCATTGATATTGATAATTTGGGGAGAAGCATTATCTATAGCAATAGCATATTTCAATCCCCCTTGTTTTTTAAAATCCTGGGTTGGAGATACGAAAACTTCTACATTGAGTTCGCCTGCTTCAAAAAGCGTAAACCCGTACTCTAGTCGGGGAGCATGGTCGAGGTTTGTCTCGCCATCAACATTTACCGGTTCCGCGATAATAGAGGACCCTGTGCGGCCAAGATTTGGGACCACGGTCCAATAACGATCTTCAGTGTCAATCTTTGTCGTATAATGAGCCGCCTCAAAAGCAACAACCCCATTATTTTCTATATAACCGGTGGCTTCAGAAAAATCATTTCGTATTGGGACGCTTACATTGTATACTTTTCCTCCACCTTTCACTGTGATTTCCCCTGAAGTTTTGCCTTTTGGGGCCTTATTCCAATCTATGCTAACAAAGACTTTTTCATCATATTGGATACTCCCTTGGGTTTTAGATAGTGTAATCCAGTTGCATTTAGGCTCAATAATGTAATCCAATGCACTTTTGCCACGGTTAAAAATTTCGATATAGTAGTCTTGATTATTGATAGGATCAAACGCACTAAAGCTCGGGCTAAAAAGGCCGTTGCCTTCTACGCTAAAACCACCCCATGCTGGTCCATCTCCGTGTTCAACACTAAAACCTAATAAAGCGCCTGTATCCTCCTGAATGTAGGAAATGGCTGGCATTGAGTTAGCTCGTGGATGATTCCAACTAGTATATCCTATATGGGTTTGCGACATCATGTGGTTCCACTTCCCTGCTCTTAATTCCTCATGATACCGGCGAGTCAGTTCAGCGTCCTTATCAAACAATTCTTTCACTTTATCAGCATAAATATTTGTCGATGCTCTGCCTTGACTGGCGTAAAGTCTGTTTTTTCCCGCAGATACATACATCAAATTGAGGTTACTACATATTTCAATAGGGAAATGAACCAACTGATAAAAAGCCGACTGATATATTTCGGGGAGTTGCTGGTAGATTTCTTCACTTCTTACCAACAATTTACTATATTCTTCAACCACTCGGTCGGCTTCCCGATAGTACTCCAGGCTATAGGTATTCGGCTTCAGCATTTCAGGAGTGCGACGCGCATTATATTTTGTGTAAAGAGATAATAGTTCAGCGATATCCGAGGCATAATAGCCACCAAATTGTTGCGTTGCCCAACCCACATAATATTCCGGTAAATCGTCGGGTTGAATGGCGTTGTGATCCCATGCATAATCAAGAAAAAAGCTGATTGGTAATTCCATCGGTTTGATATCACCAACGTTAACCAACCATAATTTTTTCACCCCATACTCAAAGGCCAAATTCATCTGCTCCCATACTCTTTCAATTTGGGTAACATTTTGCCATCTGTAAGAGACAGGGGCACCAACATAATCAAAATGATAATACAGTCCATAGCCTCCCTTGCGATCAAGATCCTCTTTGTTGGGCACAATCCGGAGGTTTCCCCAATTATCATCGCAAAATAAAATAGTGATATCATCGTCCACCCGCATGCCCTTATCATAATAATCCTGTACTTCTTTATAGACTGCCCAAACCTGAGGTGTTTTTTCTGCTGGCTGGTTAGTAACCGCTGCAATAATGTTCCTTTGATCCGTAATTAGCCTTTTCAGGAGATCAACAGCTGTTTCCTCCGACATTGCTTCATCTCCATCACCACGCATGCCCACTGTAACCACGCTTTCATAGGCGCCCATACGCTCTATGCCGCCACGCCAGAACTCTTGCAATTTTTCTTTATTAATTTCATAATTCCAAGCACCATCTCCGTAACGCTTCCATTCGTCATGAGCACGCATCATGGGTTCGTGGTGGCTGGTTGAAATGACAATTCCGTATTCATCGGCAAGGCGGGCATTTTCAGAATCATCGTCAGCAAATGCAGAAGGCAACCACATTGCTGGCCACAAATAATTGGCCTTATTCCGAAGAAGCAACTCGTAGACTTTTTCATAAAATTGATGATTAAACCCGCCAAATTTTTCTTTTGCCCAATTCCTCAAAGCGGGTGCTTCATCGTTGATAAAAATGCCTCGATATTTTACAGATGGACTTTTTGAAACATATCGAGTCTTTTCCAGGTAAATTCCATCCTTTCTTTGTACCGGTACATCAGCCCACCAATACCATGGCGACACCCCCATTTTCGCAGTGATAGTAAACACCCCATAAGCTGCTCCTCGCCGGTCACTTCCAACGATAACAAGTGCCTGCTTGATACCAGGAAATGGATCTTCAATAGTTTGGATGATAAATCGCTCCCATTGCCCTCTGAGAATCTCAACGTCAAGTTTTTTTGCTGCAACTAACTGATCTATCATTGAGTTGTTTCCAACGGTCGCAACAATAATGATGTTTTCCTTACCCCAATTACCACTACTCAAAAGAGCTGGTTTTACCCCCGAAACTTTTTCGATATCGCTTGCCAGAAACTCCGCTGACCTTTTAACCAAAACATTCTCCTTATCGGCATACCACACAGCCGCTGACTGGCCATCCTTGACTACCGGGAAAGTATTTTCAAGGCGATTTGTCTGGTGAATTACCTTGATCTGTGCGTAAGGAATTGAGGGCAGCATTAATATCAAAATAAACAAAGCTGTTTTCATTCTCACATTTAATTTTCTTTTGTAAAAGAAAAACCTCCAAACAAGCACTCAGAGGGGTGCAGTTGGGATTAGTCTGCTTGTGTAAGGATAAGGCAATCTTCTTTATTTTTAATAGAATATGCCTCCGGCGGCATCTTTATCTTGATACAAAGATGGAAAATCAAGGCTGTACCTGGTTCTTAGAGTATGGTTGGAGCGGATTCTATTTGAAAATCAGCAGATTAGGGTTTTGGCTAAGAGGTCAAATATGAGTCTCGGCTGAGCCGAGGTGAATATTTTAGCTCAACGCCAGAGCCTGCCCCGATCTCACATCGGGGTTCCTAATATATTGGTTTTCAGCAGGAGCAAGCTCCAAACATGTTCTCAAAAGCACAAATCTAAAATAATGACGAAGCATATTAATAGAATCCCATCTGC
>CAXHCA010000104.1:0-24306 GCA_964015035.1 uncultured Saprospiraceae bacterium | reverse complement strand
ATGTGTCATCGAAAAAGTGTTGTTTTTCAGCCCAAAGGTTGACCTCCAAACATACTTTAAATGGCATCAACCAAGCGTTTCAGCATTCATCAAATCTTCCCCAATACCTCATCAGGCAGCCATCCTTCCTCTCCATTGCGCAAGATGACCTTTTTCCACTCCCCTATCGTATCCACTACCTTTACTTTGAGGCCTTCGTGTATCTTCAGGATACTATTGGTCGATTCCGGTCCGCTGACCAGATCTGTCTCCGCGGCCAAGACGATGGCAAACCCACTGTCCCGATCCAACTTCGCTCGTGAAGCAGCCAGAGAAAATGGCAAAACACTGAAGATGACGAGTAATATTCCCAATAAAAATCCCAGCTTCTTAAACTTACGCTGTCCGGCCAACAACCAGATGATAAAACCGGCGATGCCTGCCCAAAGCGTCAACAATGCCAATACACTCCAGGCCGTGGTACTCAAAGAGACCGCCATGTTTCTCCACCAGCGTGTCAGGAAAAACTCCGGGAGGGTCTCTATTTTATCGGGAAGCTTTTCACGTGCCAGCTTCAGATTATAGGCAATATCTTCATCACCGGGGGCCATCAGACTAGCCTTTTCGTAATGCAAGATGGCTGGTCCTAACTTGTTTTGACGGTAGTACGCATTTCCTAAATTGTAATGCACCTTGGCCTCTTCGTATCCGGCGGCCAGCAATTCTTCGTAACCTTTGATTGCTTCCTCATACGCCTTTTTCCGATAGGCCTCATTGGCTTGACCAAAAATATCGTCTCCTTGGCCTTGCACCTCTGCCAATGTCAGCAGTGCGACCAGGCAGCATAGTAGTTGTTTCATTGATCACTTGATTTTGTTCATCCCATAATGCATTATCCAACTTAGTCCTCCTTCGGCAACTGCCCTTCGGATGTTGGAATTGACGTTTCCTCCTCCATGCCCAGTTCTTCAGGACTAGGAATCGGTGCTGGTATTTCTTTTTTGGTAAAAAGATCTTCAACACTGGATGGCCGACGACTAAATTGCCATTGAAACCCCTTTATCTTTAACCCTTCGTGATCCACCTGTGTCATAGGGTGTAATGTCGCTTGAGGCTGTGTCAGGAATTTGATTTTATCCACCTGATTGTTCCCAAAATAAAGGACCATTTCGCTACATTTCGTTTCATTGACCCCCACATAAGCATTTTGCTCATCCCGGGCATAATAGACCGATTCGGCATTCCCTTCTACATCCATCCTTCGCAATTCGCCTTCCCTGAAACTGGCCACGATGTCCTTTCCCTTAATCTGATTAAAAAATAGCACATCCGGCGAATTGATGATAAAGGCCTTATTGTACAACAGGATTTTGTCAATATTGTCATTCGCCATTTGCATATTAATGGTATCGGCCGTAAACTGGGTGGTGTCCGACCAGACGATGGGATCTTGAAAAAATCTAAAGATGGAATCCCGAGTACTATAGGCCAGCGAATCACTTAAGGCTTGCAAGTCCGACTTATACACCCGTACATCGTGATAAGCCAACAACAAGCGCAGACTATCACCCGCCAAGGTATCCTCCCGTAAAGAAAGCAGGGTATCTGCACTCATAAACAGAGAATCCTCTTCCACCAGGGAGATCAACAAAGGGCGTCCCTTAGGGCCGCCAAAAGCCTTTAAGTAGCCTGTTTCCCGTTGGTAATTGGCATGGTCGCAATGAATGGCCAAATTTGCGGAGGTATCCCGCCACAGTACATTTCCAATGGCCAAGCCCATGCCTGTTTCTTCCTGATAATCCACCTGATCCGCTTCAAGCAATTGGGGAGGATCACTAATTAAAGACCTTCCTCGCGTGGAATAAATCTCTTTTTGGGCGTCGTAGACAATTTCTGCTGCCGATATTTTTTGTTTTTCATCCTCAAACTTCGCGTTCCCCGTAAGGAAAGTTTTATCGTTTAGCTCATCGTAGCGAATGATATCGGCACTGGCATTTCTGGCCCCTTCTACAAAGCGGGCATCTCCCTCCAGAACATACTCTTTTTTTTCCCCGTCGTAACGAATGATATCTGCCCGTGCCTTCTGTTTACCGCGAATGTACTGTGCATTATCCGTAAATTCCGCCAAGTTGTTCTTTGTATCGTAAAAACCACCCTCACAATAAATGCGACTACTATCACTACTAATCAAGGTAGGCCCGAGAAAGGTCACCATATTTGATTCTGTATCAAACTTCAGGGTGTCTGATCTTAATGAAAAGCGTGGATCAACCACCACCACACTATCTTTAAAATAGGCGGTGTGTTCATCTACATAGTAGTACCCGATTCTACTCGTCAATTGTGTAGAGTCATCCGTGAGGGTAGCCCCGTTTGTGTAAGTAGCCACCTTAGTGGTAAGGTCATAAGTCAGGCGCTTGGTAAACAATTCCTGTTTGCCGCTATTGAGAATGACATTGCCGTAAAGATCAGCAATGCGGTCCAGGCCATTATAATACAAAGAATCTGAAAATACACTCAGTGAATCCCCTTGCTGGATAATCACATTACCGGTAGCAAAAACATCGATATTGTCTTCAATGACTGCTGTATCGCAATACATATAGATGCTATCCTGATGCAGCTCCACATTGCCCAATAGTTTTTGCAATATCTTACGCTGCTGCTGGACATATTCGAAAACATCCGCATGATCAACATCTACCCGATTTTTGGTAGTATCCTGAGTTTCCTGTTGAGCCAACAACCCATTTAAGGGAGCCAAACCACCGAGTAGTATCACCAGCAATAGCTGTATCGTATTTCTTGTCATGTTTTATGCCTTTCCGGTAATTCAACGCCTATCCCTACAAATCTAGAGCGCGTATTTAAAGGATTAACCTTCCTTTAACCTTTCCCGTGTTATCGAACGTTTTTTACGCCCTTCTCTGTCTTCAAAATACGCCGAATTTCACTAGGTGGACTTTCTGAATGTTGCCGATTGACCGCCTTGACCACATAGGTATAAATGATGCCCGGCTCAGCCGTTTTATCTATATAAGTATATTTCTTCTTCAAGTCATTGAGCGAGGTGATGGCCAATAGGTTGGCACCATTGCTGTAATCTAGCCCGGCGCGGCTTCTCTCAAAACGGTAGATCGCGTAATAAAATGGCAAATTATCCGCATCGCGGCTAGAAGGTTTCCATTTCAAATACACCCCTCCTTTCTTGCGTCCTACTCTTTTCAGGATTGGTGGCCCATGCATGCGCAACCCCAAATTATCCATTTCAGGTAAAAGCGCAGGATATTGAAAATAGGTCCTCAGGGAGTCTTTCACGCCCAGCATATTGCGCAGCAGCGAACGAGAGCTGTAAAATGCGCTGCCTTCCGCTTTGTAATTCTGCCGATTGAGGCGAATTTGCCGGGGAATTTCATCGGGCTCGTGCCAGGCCGGTTCCTGATTTTCACCGACTTTGTAAGCACCGTGGCCTACAAAAAGGTGGCATTGGTTCGCTTGCTGACTCCACCAATCCACCAGTTTGGCATAATCTGCCGGTGCAAAACCAATATTCCAATAAATCTGTGGAATGATGTAATCTATCCACCCCTGGCGCATCCATTTTAAGACATCTGCATAAAGGTCGTCATAACAAGTCACCCCAGCGCGTGTATCAGAGCCATAAGGGTCCTGCGATTTATTGCGCCAGACGCCAAAAGGGCTTATGCCAAATTTGACATGTGGTTTGATCTCCTTGATTCTCGTAGAAACCTTTTCGATCAGTGCATCCACATTACTTCTTCTCCAGTCGCCAATATCATTAAAGCCGCGCCCGTAAAAGGCAAAATCGGCACTATCTGGAAATTCCAGCCCATTTTCTTTATAAGGATAGAAATAGTCATCGAAATGAATGGCATCCACATCGTAATTTTCTACGACTTCCGACACCACATCTGTCAAGTACTGCCGCACTTCCGGCATGGCAGGATTGAGGTAAAACCGCTTCCCATAATCCACCATCCAATTGCGGTGGCGATTGAAAACATGCCGTAGGGATAAGTCGACCGTATCTTTGTTCACGGTAGCGCGATATGGATTGAGCCACGCGTGAAACTCAATTCCCCGCTTGTGCGCCTCTTCAATCATAAATTCCAGTGGATTATAATCCGGCTCCGGCCTGCGGTCTTCCCGGCCCGTCAAATACTTCGACCAAGGGGCAAACTCAGATGGATACAGTGCATCCGAAGCAGGTCGGATCTGTACAATCACCGCATTAAGGCCCAGTGATTGATATTGATCAAGCAAGTTTTTGTATTCTTCCTTGTGGGCAACCCTTGCCAGCGTTGGCCGCCGAGGATAGTCAATATTGGCCACCGTAGCGATCCATACCGCTCGAAATTCTCGCTGAGGTGCATGGTCCTCTCGCCAGCTTTGGCTAGTCGCTATTTGAGGAAAGACAATCCCGCATAAAACCAGCCAAACGCCCAAATGGCCAAACAATTGGGTAAGGATTTTAGACATAGATGTAGTTTGAATCATAGGAATGGGTTTAATGTTGTTTCTTTTTTGATGGCCCTTTCGATCCTAAACGTTAGGAGTAAATGGTCAAGCGCCTACCTGCAAAGATAATTAGGCTCGACAATTCTCCAGGAGCCAATACCGGTTGATCACATTATTAGTGTGCTCTATCTTATCAGCTAAAGCCTCCAACTTCACCTGTAGATTGTTCTTGGAGTAGGTATGAGCCTGATGTTTTAGTAGCACTAATTTTTTGGCAAACCGCAAAAAATTCGTGTATCCGCGTTTCTGATCAGTAGTGGTTTGTTGGTTGCGGATCACATAAATGCGGAAGGTTTCAATGAGAGAAAGCAAGGCCTCAGTATCATTCAATGCATAATAGGTGCGCAAGAGCAAGAACGTGGTATTTAGGTGGTATTTGACATCCGTAAATTGCACGAGCAACAGTGCCGAAAGTGCCTCCTGATACATTTGTTTGCTATAATAGAGATGCGCGAGATTGTAATTGTAGGCATTTTCGCGCCGGTGCGGGATCAGTAAATCCTTATAATCCTGAATAAAATTCTCGGTCCATTCAAATTCCTTGAGGCTGCAGCCCAATGCTGTAATATTCTTATAAATAAACTCATTCAAAATGCCATTATCAAGGATCAACCCCGTCAAAAGCCCTTGCTTATAAAGCTGAAAAAGCTCCCGCTGATAGTCACTGTGCCCTTGGTTAATTTTGAGTACACAATAATTGTTGGCAAAGGTATAGAGGTTTCGTTGTTCTTCTTCTGTAAGTTCCTCAAAGTGTTGCACCAGGATTTCTTTCAATTTCAAAAAGTGGTCTGGCACATTATCTTCGCGCAAACTCATCAAAATGGTGTAATACAGGACAATCGTTGTATCATTTTCAAATTCCGACCAATTTTCCTTGATAAAAACCAACAATTCATCCAGAAAGTGGAAGGTATATCGGGTATTGAGCACCATCATATTGGCCGTGAGCTGGCAGCAATTGCGCAACTTCTCCACAATGTAATACCGATCCAGGTTGTCGAGCATCTGTTGCAATACCATGGATTGAGAACGGTCTTCGTATACCGCAAAATAAAACCCAAGGATATTATTCAACCGATAATTGGCATAAAAATATTCACTCCCACGGTGCGGAGATTTTGCCAAGTCCTTCTCCATCTGCTTCCCGCGATTCTTCAACAGATCAAACTGGTTATTGGAGAAAGCGGCTTCCAGGGTCATCAGTGGCTCCTGAAAATCCTGCTTTTCGAAATGCTGGATGGAAATAAATCGATAAAAGAGCTTCTTCAGATATGACATGACATTGTGCAATTTCTGCTCGTCATATTCCATCTTGGGGAAGAGCTTTTTAAACACCTTCGGTTTGGCCAACTCACCTCGCTTATTTTCAATTCCCTTGAGGATGATTTCCAATAAGTTGATGGTCTTTTGGTGTTGATTAAAAAATGGGGACTGTACGAATAATCGAAACCGTTCTTGCTCTTTTGCAGACAAGGTTTTAATAAACTTCACTAATCGACTTTCTACCATGGCTAATCTGGTAAATATTAAAAAAATACTACAGAAACTCGAGTTTTTTAAAATATTAACTCTCTGTTTTACAAAATTTTACAAAAAACGAAGCTATCGCTTTCAGCGCAGTAAGTTAGCAAAATGTACTTAGACAAAAAAACATTTTATACGACTTTTGTTTTGTCGCTCACAATGAAACACTACTTTAATTTTCACAAGCATTATTTCTTTGAGCAATTAGAAATTCGCCCGAAATCGTAGCAACTCTACTGAATAAAAGTGCATAACCAGTTGATGTCCCCTTTTAGCTTTCAACCAGTATGTACCGACTAACTGTTTAGGTATATTTTTATGCCTGAACAAAACCTTCCGGGTGCTAGTGCCAAGAAATATTATTGATGAGTGCTTAGTCTATGAACGGTATCTGGCAACAGCTATGATACCGTTCTTTCTATCCCTCCAAACATGCCCTTAGAGTTGAATCAAGCGCTAAATCCTTCACGCCGAACAGTTCTACCCGTCAAAAAAATCAACCCCGTGCTGGCTCGCCATTGACACTCATCCCGGATTTCTTTGTAACCTATCGCCATTGCATTAATTGCCAACAGAGGCATACATGCTGATTATCAGAAAGTTGCCACAAAGCAACTCCATTAATTAAACCAACTAAAGGGCCACCCTTTTAGGGACGGCCCTTCACGCTTTATCCTAACATCTTGCCTGCGGATTCCAACAGGGCTTTAGTGGCTTTGATACCTTCGTCTTCACTCAATTCAGACCCCTCATATTCGATGCCGATATAACCTGTATAACCGGCATCCTTGACAATTTTCAATATCCTGGAATAATCAATATTCGATTCTTGCCCATCGGCTCCAAAAACGTTCGACTTAGCACTAACGGCTTTAGCAAAAGGCATCAATTCGGTCACGCCCTTGTATCGGTCATACTCTTCCAGGCATTCCCCTTCGCCACGCTTGATACAGAAATTTCCAAAATCAGGCAGGGTTCCACAATTGGGTTTACCAACGGCTTTCATGACGCCCGCCAGCCATTCACCGTTGGAAGAATAACCTCCGTGATTTTCTACGCAGACATTTAGTCCGGCCTGACTGGCGTAATCACTCAACTCAGACAGACTCTGTGCGGCCGCCTTGGCCACTTCTTCCATGGTTCCAGAACCACCCGCATTCACACGAATGGAATGACAGCCCAGAAAATGAGCCGCATCAATCCATTTATAATGGTTTTCCACTGAAATCTTACGCTTTGCATCCTCTAATTCTCCGAGGCTTCCCTCTCCATCGATCATGATCAAGAGGCTCTTTACTCCGTTGTCCTCCGCCCGCTTTTTCATTTCTGCCAGATAGGTTTCATCTTTGGCTTTATCTTTGAAAAATTGATTGACGTATTCAATGCCATCAATTCCATAGTTATTGCGAGCTGTTGCCGCAAAATCCAAGTTGTCCATCTTACCATCAAATAAGGTGCGATGCAACGACCATTGCGCCAAGGAAATTTTAAAAAACAGCTCACCATTGGTCGATATTTCTTCTGTATTGGCGGTTCCTTCAGTGTTGGTGTTATCACTGGAATTTGCGCAAGCAGCCAATTGCAGGAGTCCTGCACCTAAGACCAATTGTCCACTTTGTTCGATAAATTTTCTTCTCTTCATGTTGAAAGTTGATTTTGAGTAAAAATAACAGAATAAAAAGGATTTTTTTACCAAAATAGGATTATCTGAACGTTATGTCTATATTTGGAAACCACAAATATTATCCACTAAAACCTAAAGCTAAATGTTTAAAAAGATCATAGATGCCATTAAAGGCATTTTTTCCAACTTATTTGGCGGATCAAAGAAACAGGATAAGCCGACTAAGCCAGTAGCCCCTGCACCTATTGAAAATACGCCACAGGATGGTTCCGAAATTAAGCCAGACACCGTTATCATTATTGCTAATGAGATGGAACAAGTGGTCATTTTGCCCGATACCCCCGACCAAGATTTTGACGAAGATATCTTTGACGATGTTCCTACTGAGGATGTTCCGGTAATCACCCCTGACCCCGTAGTAGAAGACCCCGTAGTGGAGGAAGAAACTGAAACACCACCCGCCCCGCCCAGCGGGCACACGGCACGATACCTATGGTGTCTGGACAACGGTCACGGCAGCCTCACCGCCGGCAAGCGATCACCTGTGTTTGATGACGGTGTTACCCAGTTTATGGAATACGAATTTAATCGAGACATCGTCAATCGCATTATCAAACAACTCGATGAAAAAGGGGTCAAGTACTTCAATGTGGTACCGGAAGTGGAAATCGACAATTTCTTGCAAGGCCGGGTAGATCGGGCCAATGCCAAAAAATCCGATTTGCCAAAGATCTTTCTGTCTGTACATTCCAATGCCGCTCCTGCCAAATCATCAAATGACTGGGCGCCCGATACCATCAGTGGTATTGAAACCTGGTTTTATCATGGCAGCAAAAAAGGACAGAAGATCGCGAGTGTTTTCCAAAAGCACCTGGTCGAGAAAACCGGATTGAAAAACCGGCATTTAAAATCACGGCCGGAAAGCCAGTTTTACGTGCTGCGAAAAACAAAAATGGTTTCCGTACTAACGGAAAATGGGTTTTACAACAACAAATCCGAGTGCGAAAAACTGATTAACCCGGAGTTTCGCCAAAAGGTGGCCGATGCCCACGTGGCCGCCATTTTAGAAATTGAAGAACATGGAATTTAAGAAAACCTTAAATTTTTCATAACAGAACAGCCCAACGCTGTTCTGTAACTTGTGGAAGATTATCCGATTGTGTTGATTTTAGTGTTTTCCACAAAACCCATCATTATGAAAAAGGTCCTATTCTGCCTGATCTTTGCTGGTTATGCCTGTGTGCATCACAGTGAAGCCCAATCCTGTTCCAATACTTGTGCCAAAAAAATGGCCGCAATCAGTAGCCAATTAGCTCTTAATGATTCTGATGAAATTCAGGAGATTATTTGCCCCGAAACCGGCGAGATTTGTCATTTAAAGAAACACCCCCATAGCAATAACAGCCAGGTGTACGATCAAGAAGTGGCGTACAACAACCAGCCCCAAAGTTATTACAATACCTCAACGGTGCCCGAGCCTGATGATGAAAACAATAAGAAGAGCTCTGAGCAGAAAACTTCTTCCTGCCAGCAATCGCAGCAGTCGAATAAGTGCCCGTCTCAGAAGCACTTGCCCAATGTTGCACCAGAGCCTCAAAAGCGGGTACCCAGGAAATCTTCTCGAGTAAAAATGGTAAAGTATTAGAACTGCGAATACATTTTGCCTTTGCGGTATTGTTTTAAGACGTGTTTGACGGTTCCCGTCAGATTGCGGGGTAGGTCGTTGAGGCTAAACCAGCGCACACTCTTAAATTTGTGGGGTTCTCTTGATCGCAGGCGTCCCTCCCATTCTGAAGCCTTAAAATAGAGCGTCAGGCGCTGTTCCTTGACGGTATTTTTTTCCAGGATGTGTACCAGAAACAGGTCTTTTTCCCTAATGGAAATGCCGGCCTCTTCGTAGCTTTCACGAATGAGGCACTGGGTCATGCTTTCTCCTTTCTCCACTTTACCACCTACCAACGTATAGTTTCCGCCATTCGGCTTGGTTTGTTTCAAAAGCAGTATACGCCCATGATCATAAAGGATCAACCTCACTTTAAAGGTTCTTTTAGCGGCCATGATCAGCAATCATTTTCCGTTTAACGCAAAATCGCATCAAAACCAAAGGTGTTATCTCAATGTTAACAATTATTTAGTCCAGACGTAAAACATTCGTAGAACTTTGATCCAGCTCCAGACACAACTATTTGATAATCAAATGTTTATTTTTTTTCATCACTGGATTAACCTATGAATACTTTTATTTTTGCCCGTTCATTCGTAATATTGCAAATATTTTTGCCTGGAAAAAATACCCAAAAGGTCGGCAAATTACATTTTTCAGCCAGATATCAAAATAGAAAAAACGAAAATAAAACGCTGAGCATGTGATTGTGCCACCAAAACCCAATCAGACCATACGATAACGGGCCTGCTAAGCTTTAGTCCCCGGTTACTGTAAGTGTATTTGACTGCTGCCACTTACTAAAGAAAATCATTTTATGCATTACGAAAATGTTTTAGCAACTATTGGCCAAACTCCACTCATTCAGCTGAGTAGAATATGCCAGGACATTCCCGCCACAGTAATGGGAAAAGTAGAAGCCTTCAATCCGGGTAACTCCGCGAAAGATCGCATTGCATTATTCATGATCGAAGAAGCAGAGCGCAAGGGAAAAATCCACCCTGGAGATACCATCATCGAAGCGACCTCTGGCAACACCGGCTATAGCTTGGCGATGGTTTGTAGCCTTAAAGGGTACCACTGTATTCTCACGGTGACGAGCAAGGCTTCCCAAGAAAAATTAGCCCTGCTACGTGCCATGGGTGCCGAAGTGGTGGTTTGCCCGGCCGATGCCACGCCCGAAGATCCCCGCTCCTATTATTCCAGAGCATTGCAGCTGGCCAAAGAAGTACCCAATTCTTTTTACCTGGGTCAAAACTACAATCTCGACAATTCCAATGCGCATTACCACACCACTGGCCCCGAAATCTGGAAACAAACTGAAGGTAAAATTACCCACTATGTTTGTTGTGCCGGTACGGGAGGGTCACTATCCGGAACGGCGCGGTACCTCAAGGAAAAAAATCCTAATATCAAGATCATCGGTGTAGATGCTTATGGCTCCGTATTGCAGAAATATTGGAAAACCGGCATTTTTGATACCGACGAAATTTATTCTTACAAAGTAGAGGGATTGGGTAAAACCATTATTCCCGACAATGTGGCCTTTGATCTCATTGACGACTTTGTAAAAGTTACGGATCGCAATAGTGCTATTCGCACCCGTGATCTGGCTCGGATGGAGGGCCTATTATTGGGATATTCCAGTGGTGCAGCTCTCGAATGTGTATTCAAAATCCAGAAGCGCTTGCGTCCTACGGACGTGGTGGTCGTCCTTTTCCCTGACCATGGCACCCGCTATCTGGGTAAAGTTTACAATGACGAGTGGATGAAACAACAAGGATTTATGCCTTCTGAGGGCGAACCATCCTATTCTCCCTATAGTTACAGTAAATTTAAGCGCATCTATAAGGTCTATCGGCGCAAATACGGCCGCTACCTTCGCCAAACCTTGAAGATATAGGAGGTTTCGGCAGGTAGATCAGATCAACTTTTTTGGGCAGCGACCCGTTGCCACTGGAGAGGTGCGCTTGTTGGTGAGTAGTTTTTTTAAAATCTTCAATCATGAGACACCCCTTCTTATTGTGCCTAATTGTGGCCACATTCTGCTCTTGCGGACAATCGACGGATGCTACGGACGCTTCCGAAATATCCCCCGAAGTTCCATCGATTGCTTCGTTACCTGCTGATTCCTTGAACGAGTTGTACCAAAAGTATGCTTCCGCAAGGGAGGATTTTCTGCCCACCCAAAGGCGGCCGGAAGTGGGCAAACTCAATCCAGTGGATGAAGCCCCGCTAGATACGGCTTTCTTCATCTTCCGGGAGCAATTGCTGGAAGCCGTTCGCAACAAGGATGTCTTTCACCTCTTGGAGATCACCGATGAACACATCAAATGTAGCTTTGGTGCAGAAAATGGCATTCCTGACTTTGTAAAAATGTGGCAGCTCGACTCTCCAGAAAGCACCAAGCAATCTGAAATCTGGTCGACACTGGAGAATATCTTGATCCAAGGCGGCACCTTCAGCAACAAGCGAAAGACCTTCATTGCACCTTATATTTTTTCCATTTTCCCCGATAAATATGATGCCTTTGAATATGGCGCAGTAGCCGGCCGAGGCGTTCGACTGAGAGACCGCCCCAGCCTACAATCCACGGTTATAAAGACCATCTCCTACGATATCGTCAAGATTATCAAAGAAGCCTCCATGCCAGAAACCATCGGCGATCAAACCTTCCCTTGGTTGGAAGTGGAATTGCTGGATGGAACCAAAGGATTCATTTTTGGACAATTTGTGGGTAGACCGATCGAATGGCGCGCCATTTTTTCTATCAATGATAAAGGACAGTGGCGAATGGTCACGCTGGTGGCGGGTGATTGACTTTCTAAATTAGCAATAACCGTCCTTAAATCTATAAAAACCGGCACTTTATCGATCTTAACCCAGTCATAACATTTTCATCCTCAGTTTTTCAGTTATCTTTGCGCCGAACATAAATTAAAATGAATGGGTTTTATGACTTTTATACTTGTTTTTTACGTGCTGGTGAGCATCAGCTTGTACCCGGTATTTGAAAAAGCAAGTGTGCCCGGCTGGAAAGCTTTGGTCCCCGGGCTCAATCTGGTTGAATGGTGCAAAATAATTGGCCAACCGAGTTGGTGGGCAGCATTACTGCTGATTCCCATTGTCAACTTTTTCATTTTTGCAGGTATGGCTGTAGACCTGGTGAGGTCTTTCAAGAAATATGATTTCTGGCACAGTGCGGTAGCCGTGATCCTGGCGCCAGTTGCTTTCGCCTACCTCGGACTAAGCAAAAATGAAAAATATGATGGGCCTACCCTGATCAAGGAAAAAGCCTACGCTCAGGAAATTCAGGAGGCCAAGGAGGCCGGTCACACGGCCAAACTAAAAAAGCTTCACAGAGACAATCCTTACCGCAAATCTGCCGCCCGCGAATGGGTAGAAGCCGTTGTTTTTGCCGTATTTGCTGCAGCTTTCATTCGTATGTTTCTCATTGAAGCATACGTGATCCCCACCCCATCTATGGAGGGATCACTCTTGGTGGGAGACTTCCTCTTTGTCAGCAAAGCACACTATGGTATTCGTCTGCCACAGACAATCGCCATGATTCCATTGCTGCACAACCGCATTCCCATTTTGGATCGGGAATCCTATCTGAAAAAGCCTAGCCTGGATTACCACCGATTGCCTGCACTGGAAAGTGTTGACCGCAATGACCCGGTTGTATTTAATTTCCCGGAAGGAGATAGTGTCTATGTCCTGCCCGGCCGCACCTGGAGTGTGTATGACGTGGAACACGGCGCGCTGAATGGCACAGAATATGGATCTTATGTTCCCCTTATCAAAAAGGGCAAGATTCCCCTGACGGTGCGTCCGATGGATAAGGAAGACCACTACATCAAACGTTGCATTGGCGTTGCGGGTGATAGCCTTCAAATTCGCGATCGACAGGTATTTATTAATGGGGCACCTGCCGAGACACCAAGCCATGTCCAATTTCTTTATGTTGTCAATGCGCCCAACGGGCTCAATATGACTCAATTGTACAAGTGGGGCTTGTCAAAAGACGACATTAGTCAGAATCCATCCAACCCCAACCGAAACGAATACTATATGCACCTCAGCAATGAGGAAAAGGAAAAAATCCAGTCTATTGATCCTTCTGTAACGGTGGAGCCGGTACAATTCCGCCCTCGCTTGCTATTTCCCTACGATGCGGAACACTATGGCGACTGGACCGTAGACAACTATGGCCCGATCTACATTCCCAAGAAAGGGGCTACCGTGCAACTGGATGCTCAATCGATCAGCTTTTACCGGCGCATTATTTCCGTATACGAAGGCAATGATTATTATGAAAAGGATGGCCAGTATTTTATTAATGGTCAGCCCGCTACGGAATATACCTTCAAGATGAATTACTATTGGATGATGGGAGATAACCGCCACAATTCCGAGGATTCCAGAGTTTGGGGCTACGTGCCTGAAGATCACATTGTGGGCAAACCACTTTTCATCTGGTTCTCCACCAAGGAAGGCAGCATTGCCAATGGTATCAACTGGAGTAGAATCTTTACCTCTGCGGATAAGCGGTAATACTGCTGCCCCAGAATAAAAGGTTCTTTGACCAATCCCGTGATTCAGTGCCAAGTTAAGAGGTGAAACAACGCTTCAAATGGCGCTTTTGATTTACCTCTTAGCTTGGCCACAGCTCGTCCCGATTTTACAGCGGGGAAATTTGTCAAAGAATGGAATAAAAAAATAACCCGGTGTCGGATACAACTGACACCGGGTTATTTTTTGGGGTATAGGTACAAAAAAGGTGATGATCCCATTGGGACATCACCGGAATACAATAATAGTGTATGAAACTAACTAAACATTGCAAAGGTACAGCCATTTAAAAAGGCAAACCACGCAGATATTATCCATTTTCGATACTATATTGATCATTGCATAATAATACTGAACCAATTTTGTTAATATAGTGTATGTGTAGAATAGAAAACAACTGATCTCTATGAAAGCAATTTTGGAAAAAATCGAGCCTGGTTTTGGCAGCTCCTTTACCATGAGAACATTCTCAGAACCAGGATATTGTAATGCTCCGCAGTGGCATTTTCACCCAGAGTTTGAAATTGTTTATGTCTCTACCGGTCACGGTAAACGCCACATTGGCGATCATATTTCCCACTTTAAAGACGGAGACCTGATCTTTTTGGGGCCCAACCTACCCCACTTTGGTTTCACAGAAGAAACCTTTGAGGAACACGTCGAGATTGTGGTGCAAATGAAAGAAGATTTCTTGGGTACAGGCTTCTTTGCACAGCCAGAAATGCACCCCATTCGTCAAATGTTTGAGCGCTCTCGTCAGGGCTTAAATTTTGGTGGAAAGACGAAGAAAGAGGTCGGCCAGCGGCTTTTGGCCATGACAGAGATGGACAATTTTAATAAATTGCTGGAGTTGCTGAAAGTGCTGCACCTCATGGCCACCTCATCTGACTATAACTTACTCAATGCCAAAGGCTTTGCATTAGAAGTAGGGGCCCAAGACCACGATCGCATGCGCACCGTTTACAAATACGTAGAAAGCAACTTTCAGGAGCAAATTAGTCTTGACGAGATGGCGGAGAAGGTAAATATGACAGTTCCCGCATTTTGTCGCTACTTCAAAAGATTGACCTCCAAAACCTTCACTCAATTTGTGAATGAGTTTCGCATTGCGCATGCCTGCCGCCTATTGGGAGATGAACACCTGAGTATCGGTGCCGTAAGTTTTGACAGTGGGTTTAATAATCTATCACATTTCAACAAGCAATTTCGCTTGATTGCCGGGACGAGTCCTAGCAGCTATCGAAAAAATCTAAAAAAGCTGGTAGACAGTGCCAATTTGGCCAAACAAACAAATGGAGAACAAAAAAATTAGAGTACATTTGCGCTTCAAAATTAACGTTCTTTGGCAAATTTCGTGACCAAACTTGTGGAGCAAAAGCGACCACAGGAAGTTTCGATTGGCTTTGTACCACGGAATTTATCAAAGACCCAAAACTAAATAGCTAGCTATGCGTAATTTTCTTTTATTGATCGGTCTAGGATTTCTCATGGCCTGTGGTGGCACTGGAAGTAGTACCAGTGCAGGAGGAAAAAATTTGGAAGAAAAGAAAGACATTCTTACCAGCAAAGAATGGAGAATGGCCGTTGAAGTCATTCGCCCAATGAAGGATAGTCTCAAGTTGGAAGGACGGGAATTAGAAATCTTTGAAAATTCACTCAGGAATCTTCAATTTGCCTCATTGACCTTCTATCCTGATAGCAATCTCACAGTTGATCTAAACAATGGGAAAAAACTCATTGGAGGCCACTGGATGTTCGACAACTCCGGAGATAACCTTTTCCTCTCCTTTACCATTGCACAACCGATTCCACATCCAGTGGAATACATGTCGGAAGACAGCATTGTGCTCGGCTTAAATAGAGATTTGGGTATTCTTTTTCCTAAAATTCTGGTACCCGTTACAGAAAGTATGGGACTGGAGAAGCCAACCACTCCTGCCACTACTGATACCACTGCCGTTTCCACACAGTAACGGCTGCATATCTACCAACAACAAGGGGCAGAGCTACTTGATCCTAAGACATCAATAGTTCCGCCTCTTGTCCTTTTCCACTTCCTCTGCGAATTAATTAAGACTTAATATCCTTTTACATTCACTTTACAAATAAAGCAGAAATTGCAGCGATAATTTTGGGGGACACCCACACGCTCGATTGCCAAAACTGTTTTTATGAAAAGGGAATTGGATATTGTCATCATTTCAGATGTACATTTAGGAACATTTGGCTGTCACGCCAAGGAATTGCTCAACTATCTCAGTAGCATCAAGGTAAACACCTTAATCCTCAATGGTGATTTTGTGGATATGTGGCAGTTTAAGAAGCGATATTTCCCCAAAGAACACATGAGGGTCATCCAGCGCATTCTCAAAATGGCAGCCAAGGGAACCAAGGTGTATTACATCACCGGTAATCACGACGATGCCCTGCGACGTTATTCCGACTTTTCTTCCGGGAATATCCATCTACGTGACAAACTGGTCTTGCAACTAAAGGATAAAAAATACTGGATCTTCCATGGTGATATCTTTGATGTTTTCATCAAATACTCCCCTTTCATTGCCAAATTAGGGGGTAAAGGCTACGACTGGCTGATTTGGATCAATCGGCACATCAATCGCATCCGTATCGCTCTTGGCATGTCGCGCCTTTCCTTTGCCAAGAAGGTCAAACACCGGGTAAAAGAAGCTGTCAAGTTTATTAGCGACTTCGAAGATACCGCCATCCAACTAGCTGCAGAAGAAGGTTATGACTACGTCATTTGTGGCCACATACATCGCCCACAAATGCGCTCGATGGAAGCCAGGGGGCGTAGAATTACCTACCTCAATTCGGGCGACTGGGTAGAGAACCTAACCGCACTGGAATACCAATGGGGGCATTGGTCGCTCTATGAATATGATGAAACGGATTACAACGTGGTACATCCTCGTCTAAGAGTCAAAGAGCCTGACCATCACGAAAGTGAATTGGCCGCTGAAGGCATGATCGAACTCAAGTTTTCTCCCGAAGATTTTGCCCAACAAATTATCAAATCTTCCATTGGGGAGAAGGTGGATTAATTGCCGGGAGCCGAAAGTGAAGGATTAGTTGTGGGGGTATACATCTTTATCCTCAATTTTTCACCCAATTTATAAAATGCCTTTTCCCAGGCGGGGCTGGCAAACACCCATTCTTCATTTTGATACCCCTGCAAGATGGAAAAATAAACATTTTGACTTCGCCAGAAATCGAGGTGGATATTCAACTCCTCCAACATATCGAGAATCGTGATGATTCTTTCCAGTTGTTTCAAGGAGACTTCCGAGGATGCCAGTTTCTCCACTTCCCGATACACCCGCTCACTTGCCGATAACTTAAAGGCATTTTCATCTTGCAATTTCACCTTCCACTTTCTGAATTCAGACACCAGCCGTTTGATTTCGCGGATACTGAGGTTGCTATGATTGATATAATGATCGAGATCTTGATTGACAACATACTGCACGGCATTTAAATAGGCCGGCGGAACCGGAATTTCGCTTTGCGCCACACCAGTCATCAATTGGTAGTTGTCGTTGTAAATTTCGCGGAAAGTACTTTCCACCAAGGTGAAGCTTTTTTGCGTAATTTCTTTGAGGATTTTGCGCTTCTCATCCTTGAATAAATGCCAAATGGTGTATTTTTCGGCCCCAAAATACTCCTGCATCAAACCGATGACCTGCCCCAAATCCGGGGTATTAAAAGCCTTTCTGATCTTTTTCGACATTTCCTCGAATGTCTCGGCGTCCATGTCTAAAGAAATATTGCCAATGATATTATGTTGGCCCAGATAAAGGGCGGCGAAGCTAAAATGCTTCTTGGAAAAAGTGATTTTCGATTGCACGGAAGTGCGTCCCAGAGAAAGCCGTTGGGTGCCGGCATCCAGCCGATCGAAGTGCTCACTACGGGCAATGTAGTTGAAAAATTCCAACCGCTCCGGATACTCTTCAAACAAAGAAGAAGCCGCATAGTGCATACCTACCCGCACCAGATCTACCTTCTGAGGAACGACGTTATTTTGGTAACTAACAGCCCCATTTTCATGCACATTACTCGGCGCTTTCTCCAATAATTTGACAAATTTTGGATGTAAATCTACCCCGCTCACCTGCTGGGCATAGTGAATAGCCCGATTGGCATATTGCAAAATTTGATTGGTTTCCAATCCTGATATCTCGTCAAAAAACCAACCGCAACTGGTAAACATCAGCATGGCCTGGCGCTGCATTTCCATCAACCTGAGTAACTGAATGCGCTCTGCTTCCGTCAGGTCTTTTTTGCGATGAGCCTCAATAAAAGCTTCCACCGTATTTGTATTGCGCTTTAACAATACCTGGATATAATCATTACGAGCCGCCCAAACATCTTTCAACAGTACTCCGGCTTCTTTCTCATAAATCGGGATCAATTGATCGCGCAACCAGTTGAGCGTATCTCGTAGAGGCCCCCTCCATTCCTGATTCCAACCAGGATGCCCACCTGTATTGCAGCCACAATTAGACCGCCAACGTTCTACGCCGTGCACACAGCTCCAGGAGCTATTATCATGAATTTGTACTTCGTAGGTTGGTGGAACCTTTTCCAGATATTCTCCATAATTGGTCAAACGCACCGAATCCTGTTGTTCAATAAAGCTGAGACAATCGGCCAAGGCCATTTCTCCCTTTTTGTGGTGATGACCATAACTTTCACCATCGGTGGCAATATGGACCAGCTGTGGCTCATTATTGTTGTCCAAAGTGTCCATCAAGCGCTGGGCAAAGTGTTTGCCATTATTGAGTAACCCTTCAAACGCAACCCCTTGCGCCACACCCCCATCATAGAAAAAAATGGCAATCTCCTTGCCGGAAGGTAGTTTACAAAGATAAGCCCGACGAGGATCTACACTGGCGTGGGGCAGTTCCTGCCAATCAGTAGCGCCTATTTCTCTAATGGCTTTGGCCTGGCGTGGCGCCATGATGGTATACACAATGCCGTGTTCTGCCAATACCTCCAACGTTGCTACATTGGCCGCCGTTTCAGCCAACCACATGCCCTCCGGCTTTCGCCCAAAGCGATATTCAAAGTCTTTAATCCCCCAAATGACCTGGGTGTGTTTGTCCCGATCATTGGCCAATGGCAAAATGAGGTGGCTGTGTGCCTGAGCAATGGCAGATCCATGTCCACTAAATTGCTCCATACTTTGTTGATCGGCCTCAATGATGGCCCGATAAGTGACCGGGTCTGCAAATTCCATCCAGGAAAGCAAGGTTGGCCCAAAGTTGAAACTGATCTTGGCGTAGTTATTGACAATATTGGTGATAAAACCGTCCCCATCGAGAATACGGGCCCGGGCATTGGGCGCATAACACTCAAAATTAATCCGATCATTCCAGTCGTGGAAGGGAGCCGCAGAATCCTGAGATTCAACCACTTCCAGCCACGCATTCTCGCGCGGTGGCTGATAAAAATGGCCGTGAATACAGATGAATTTTTGATTGCCCTGCATATTCCAGTAATTTTTGTGCACTAATTTTTTGAGCTCATGCTGCTCTACCTTTGAGCCTAAGAAAGCTCAAATTAAGCAATTTTAGCAATTAGTGTACTTTTTACAATTAGCATTTAATGACAACAATTTCTTGCTTTTGTTCAACCTAAACCCGTCCTGAATGTATAAAAAAGGAAACTGTTTCCAACAAACGTTTTTCAGTTCTTCCAAATCTTGTTCTTTATCTTTGAAATAAATTACAAACGCTATGCATTTAATTACTCGTACGGCTCTGGTTTTTCTCTTTCTGGTCACCCAACTGGTGAGTTTTGCGCAAGCACCCAAAAAATGGACCTCTGCCGATATACACGAAGCCATTAGAAAGTTAAACTTTCTAGGATCAGCACTGTATGTTGCCGCCCATCCCGATGATGAAAACACCCGTTTGATTGCCTATTTGGCCAACGAGGTAAAAGCCAATACCGCCTACCTGTCCCTTACTCGCGGAGATGGCGGGCAAAACCTGATCGGTTCGGAAATTAGCGAATTATTGGGAATTATCCGTACGCAGGAGCTGCTAGCCGCCCGCCGAATTGATGGGGGGAACCAAATGTTCTCTCGGGCTAATGACTTTGGTTATTCCAAACATCCCGATGAAACACTGAGGATTTGGAAAGATAAAGAGGTATTGGGAGATGTAGTCTGGGCGATCCGCAAATGGCAACCCGATATCATCATCAACCGCTTTGACCATAATTCAGCGGGTAAAACCCATGGCCACCATACGTCTTCGGCCATGCTTTCCCACCAAGCCTTTGAAATGGCCAATGATAAAAATGCCTATCCAGAGCAATTACAATACGTAAATACCTGGCAACCCCAACGTTTGTTTTTTAATACTTCGTGGTGGTTTTATGGCAGTCATGAAAATTTTGAGAAGGCCGATAAATCTAAAATGCTCAGCATCGATGTAGGTGTGTACTACCCTATCCTGGGAAAATCGAATACAGAAATTGCCGCAGAAAGCCGTAGTATGCACAAAAGTCAAGGCTTCGGTTCTACCGGCAGCAGAGGATCGGAATTGGAATATCTGGAACTCTTAAAAGGAGACCTGCCCAAAGACAAATCTGATCTTTTTTCCGGCATCAACACCACTTGGTCACGGGTAAAAGGTGGCGAGCCTATCGGCAAAATACTGAAGAAGGTAGAAGAAAACTTCCGCTATGAGCAACCTTATGAAAGTGTAGACGAGCTGATAAAAGCCTATCAATTAATCCACCAGCTTCCTGACGGTTACTGGAAAAAGGTAAAAGAAGCGGAAATCAAACAAGTGATCAAGGCTTGTTTGGCACTTTTTGCAGAAGCGGTAGCCAATGACTACTCCGCAACTCCAGGTCAATCCATAAAAGTCGATCTGGAATTCACCAACCGCGCACCAATTGGAGTGACCTTGCAGGAAGTAAAGTTCTTGCCTCTGGACGTTTCCGAAACCCCTAATCATACTCTGGCCAACAATCAACCGTTGACCTTGAGCCAAGAGCTGCAATTGCCCAAAGATATGCCCTATACCAATGCTTACTGGCTGAATAAGCCACATGAACTGGGCATGTATGAAGTAGATGATCAGCTACTACGTGGTTTGCCGGAAACACCAAGGCAGCTAAAAATTGCTTATACCTTGGTGATCAATGGAACGCCAATCACCTATGAGCAAGACATCATTTACAAACGCAATGACCCCGTTGATGGTGAAGTATATCGTCCTTTCGAAGTTACCCCTCCGGTATTTGCCAACCTGGCAGAGAAAGTGTATGTGTTTGGTACTAATAGCCCGAAGACCATCAATGTGCTCTTGAAATCCGGAAAAGAAGATATAGCAGGCACATTGGAACTGTGTCATGGCAAAGGCTGGCGGGTAGAACCCGAAAAATACGATTTTGAGCTCCACCTCAAGGGCGAAGAACAAAATTTCAGCTTTAAGCTGTATCCTCCTGAAAATCAGGACGAAAACTTCGTTTCTCCACTGGTAAAAATTGGCGGCGAAACCTATAACAAAGAGATCATTTCCATCGACTACGATCATATTCCTACCCAAACGATTTTCAAAAATGCTGAATCAAAAGTAGCCCGAATTGATTTGCAAAAAGCCGGCGACAAAGTGGGCTATATCATGGGGGCCGGTGACGAAATCCCCGCCAGTTTAAAGCAAATCGGCTATGATGTCACCTTGCTGGAAGACCGTGAAATCAACAAACAAAACCTCAAGAATTTTGATGCCGTAATTCTGGGTGTACGGGCTTATAATACCGAAGATCGACTCAAATTCCATCAGTCTGCCATCCTCGATTACGTAAAAGAGGGCGGCACCGTGATTGTGCAATACAATACCAATCGCGGCCTCAAGGTGCCGATGGAAGAAATTGCCCCTTATCCGCTGAACATTTCCCGTGACCGGGTTACCGTAGAAGAAGCCGAAGTACGCATGCTCAAACCAGAGCATCCTGTACTGAACTGGCCCAATAAAATCACTGAAAAAGACTTTGCAGGCTGGGTGCAGGAACGCGGGCTTTATTTCCCTGATGAATGGGATGAAAAATTCACGCCGATCCTCTCCGCCAACGATCCGGGGGAAACACCGAAAGACGGCGGCTTTCTGGTGGCTAAGTACGGAGAAGGGTACTACATCTATTCCGGCTATTCCTGGTTTAGAGAATTACCGGCCGGCGTTCCCGGCGCGTTCCGAATTTTTGCCAATATGATTTCGATTGGTAAACAGGCTAAGCCGTAGTGAAATAGATACGAGCAAAAGTGTAGCCGGACGTTTTACAATTAAGTGCATCGAATATTATCAGATAAACATAAAATCAAGACAAGAGCTTGTCTCTTGTCTTGATTTTATAGATATTTATTGGGAAGCATTTTACCTCGGATAAGCGGAAGGAGCTGGGGAACAAAATATTTAAAATATAAGGAGCTATGCGGAACTTTGTTCCGGATATACAGATGTTGTGCTCAATATAAAAAATATAGAATGGAAGATAAAGAAGTAAAAATTTGGAAAGGAATTCAATTCAATGACAATTGGTCAAGTTCGGACACTTCTAAGTTTGATGACCTTGCCCCAAGTTGGTATAAGAAACGAAAGGAATTTGAAGAAGGCGAAAGTGGGTATCAAGAATTCCTTGACCGACTAAAAAGACAACATGCTATTGAAACAGGTATCGTTGAAAAACTTTATGATCTTTCAGAAGGCATAACCCAAACCCTTATTAAAGAAGGTTTCGTTGAGTCTTACATCAGTCATAACGATACCAACATTCCTCCAAAAAAGTTAATGCAGTATCTGCATGACCACTTTGAAGCCATGGACTTCATATTTGACTTAGTTAAATCTGAACGTCCTCTGACTGTTGGATTCATTAAAGAACTTCACCACTTGGTAACACAACACCAAGATTACACAGAAGCAATAAATACGTTAGGGGAAATTGTTCAAGTTAAATTGCTCAAAGGGCAATTTAAAACACACGACAACAATCCTAAACGAGATGATGGGCAAGTTTTTATTTATTGCCCCCCCATTCATGTTGAAAGTGAAATGGATAAATTGATTGAAATCTATGAAGATCAGTCAGCCAAAAAACTTAACCCGATTATTTTATCTGCATGGGTACACCATGCTTTCACACAGATACATCCTTTTCAAGACGGGAACGGCCGCATTGCTCGACTAATTGCAAGTTTAATTTTAATAAAAAATGGTTTACTTCCTTTTACCGTAAAAAGAGAAGAAAAACCTGCTTACATAAGATCGTTAGAATTAGCTGACTCGAATGAACCTCAGGAATTGGTTTCATTCTTTTCAATGGAACAAAAGAAAAGCATTGAAAATGCCTTAAACTTTAAAACCGAAAAGACTTTCAACAGCTTAGCTGACCTAGCTAATTTATTTAACGAAAAAGTTGATAAAGCAACTTCGCAACAAAGACAACAACGCGAACAAGAACTTACTGCGAATAGAAATAGAATCTTCGATTTTGTATACGATATCCTTGGAGATGTTAGGGAAGAATTAAGACAACTTATTCCAAATGACAAAGCTCGAACAGGTGTTTCAAGTGTTAAACCTGATCAGGACAAATACTATTGGCATACCCACCAAATTACAGAATATGCATCTTCTCATAATTACTTTTTCAATCGTCAGCTTCCGCGTGGTTGGTTTGGAATTCATTTTAATCTGCCTACTGAAAGTAGTTATAACTTAATAATAACTGTCCATCATTATGGTTACGAAGATGATGTAATTGCTATTGGTGCATTTATGGAGTTCACAGAGAAAATTAAGGACGTAGAAGATAAAAAATTGATTCCTATCAATATTTCTCCATTTACGGTATCTCTCGAACAACTTGGCGAAAGAACGAAAGACAACTTAAACGCTTATATCCATGACATTTTAAAAGTGGGCCTAACGATTATTATTAATGAAATAAACTAAAATACTGAGCACAACAAATAAGCGTCAAAGCGAGACAGAGCGCAAGCGATGGCCCGAGAAGCTGGTTTAAAACCAAACTTTGGGCTGCAAAGCCAGCTCAGTAGCTGAAGCTTCGTTACCAGAAAACTTACGTAGCTGGCGGTACATCCTAAATCTGATCCAGCGGCGCTTGCAAATCACTTCGATGGGCTTACATACCCGTTACAAAGTGGTTTGGTAATTTATCACTTGTTCTCCTCGCTCTCCACTGCGTTGCAAAGCCTCGCCGAAACAGTGGCTTCGCCTACTTTTTGCGCCTTGTTGAGAACAACGATAACGGCGCGCTAATTTCCCCCAACCACTTCGTGCCGGGTATAATCGGGCGCAGTTCCGTCCTGTCTCAGTAAGAATACTGTTATAATTTGTTGTCAAAA
>CAXHCA010000103.1:0-24428 GCA_964015035.1 uncultured Saprospiraceae bacterium | reverse complement strand
CCCACTTGGCTTCGTCGGCAGCGTCAGATGTGTATAAGAGACAGGTCTTATCCTTACAAAAGGGGACTAATCCCAACTGCACCCGTGCAAATATATTCCATCAGGGTGCGGCCGGTGACCTGCCATTGCATGGTATCAATGTTGCCGTTTGGTTGATGACCAAAATCCATGTAAGGACAATACCTTCGTCTCCAACCTCCAACACCAAAATAAAAGCCGCAAAAAGCCAACCTTAACCTCACCAATGCCATTGTATTTTCTCTGATAATAAACCGTACTCTCCAGCCAGTATCGCTGCAGTTTCGCGGAAGAGAAAAATCGCCCCGTCGTTTTGCCCCAATCATGATGAAAACGCAGCGAACGGATGAGGTAATTTTGCAACCCCAATTGCTTCACCCGCTGGGCCAAAATCGCTTCCTCTCCATAAAGGAAGGTTGCTTCATCAAATAGACCCACCTGATAAAACGTGTCTTTTTGCCCCATAAAAAAGGAACCGCTCAAACAATCCACCGGCTTGGTTGATGGGTCGGAAATCGGAAAAAAATAACGGTTAGTCATGCCCAGTAACTTGCCCAAAAAATAGGTAGACCGCAGGGAAACCCGCACATCGTCCCAATAAGTCGGCAGTCGCCAGGCCTGGTGTTTACGGTCTTCTTCACCATTGACATACATACACGGCGCCACAAAAGCGGGTCGCCGCAAGTCATCATAGCCGGCAGTTAGCTTACACAAAAGATAATCATCATCGAGCGAAATGTCATTATTAGAAATGACCAAAAAATCAAATGCCTGATTTTCCAGATAGCGCAACCCCACATTATTCCCAAAAGCATAGCCCCCATTACGTCCCGATTGAATCACGGTCACCTGCTCATCATTGGAAAACTGGGTATTAAAAATTTCATAGGAATCATCTGGGGAGCAGTTGTCAATAATCAGAATGGACAGGGCAATACCTTGTTGTTGCTTCAGGTTATGTACATACTGAATGGTATCCTGGGGGGCGCCATAGTTGAGGGTAAGTACACAAACCGATTTCATCATTCAGGGAGCGTTGGGTGATTGATAAATTGGGTATGGTTCTTTTTCACCATAAACCACAAGCCCAAGGTAATAAATCCTTCGATGACTAAAATGGAAATGATCAAGCCATGTAATCCCAACCAACTAATCAACACATAGTCCAGTATTGTTTTAAAACCCATGCTAACCAGATAAACCGAGGTGTAATCCGGCTTGCGGTCATAAGCCAAGAGGATCTGATAGGCTGGAATATTGAATAGGATCACTATTGGCACTAAAAGGTATAGCTGAAAGTCGGGCAGCAATTCCGGGAGATAATCTTTGGCAAAGAAACCATAAATGGGTTTGGCAAAATACATCATAGCCAAGCTTCCCAGAATGGGCAAGATGAAAAAGAGTCCAAAGGCGGATTTTAGAAAATGGGTGACCGCCTGATAACCTTCCCTGGTTTTTTCACATACTTTTGGAAAAATCGCCTGCGCAAAAATGACCAATAAGAAGCGAAGCGGTTGCACCAACTTGTACATCACATTGAAATAGCCGGTGATTACATCTGAAGTTAAAATACCGAGAATGACAATACTAAAAGAGGCATTAAATTCTATAGCCAGATTGGATAATAAAAGCCTGAAATCACTTTTTAGGAAATGTATAATCGCATTCCAGGACGAGCACTTAAAAGACCATTTCATCCAATAAAAAGTGGCCATTACCATCAAGATGCCAACCAGTAATCCGGCCCCGCCTTGCAATGCCAATACGTAGATAAAATCCATGGGTTCCTGGACAAACCACCAAACCCCAACGGCAAACAATAGCTTAATGATCAAATTGGCTACAGCCACAAAATGTGCCTGTTGTAAACCAATAAAAAACCAATCAATAAAGAAGATATGGCCTATTGGCAATAGAAAGCCCCAGTAGAATCCCCATTGCCTTTCCTTTAAAAAGGGGATCAATTGAATGGCCATAAAAAGCAATAATACAAACAAAAAACCAATCACCAATCGAGAAAAAAGAATATCAATAAAAATCTGTGATAGGCGCTTGCGATCCGCTCTCTCCAAAGCAATCATCCGCACGCCCGTAATCTGAAAACCGTAGTCGATCAGTGTTTTTCCATAATTGAGCACCACCTGCACAAAAGCGATAATGCCAAAATTGGCGATCCCTACCCTACTGATGATCAACGGAATCAATAACAATAGTACCACCGCATCAGTCGCCTTCAAGAAACCAAGCGAAAAAAAGTTAAAAAATGGGCGACTTTGTGCCAATCGGCTGATTTGTTGCTGGAACTTATTGCTCATAAGCCCTACTTCACCAGCGGTTTGATGTAGATGCGTATAAACAGGATAAAAAAGGCCAATAAATACCCCAATACCCCTCCGACGATCACATATTTAATGGCGCTGCCTACTGTAAATTGCGCCTTGGGCAATACCAGGAAATTATCAATGGGAATCACATTTTCGGGATAGGCCAAATTGTTTTCCAGGTCACTTTTGCGTTGCATCATTTCACGCGACATAGTCAATAACTCGTACGCATTTTTACCTTCAGAGTTTTCAATAGTAACGCCTTGTTTTTCCTGGTCAGCAATTCCTTTAGTGGCGTAGAGTTTGATCAGCACCGAGTCAATGGTCTTTATTTTAGCATCGATATAAGTCAATTCTTCCTGCCAGTTTTTACGTTTTAGTCCCATGCGTTCGGCGGTGAAGGGATTGCTGTTAAAATAATAGGTCAGTGCTCGACGAAGGCTATCTTCCGCAATGATTTCAGAGAGATTGACCGTCACAATAAAGGGTTCTTTGCGCATGGTATAATTATCGACCAAAGTCTTGCCCTGACTATCCGTAATCTCTATTTTGTTGATTTTCCGAACTTGCGCTTCCGTCAACAGTAGCAATTCTGCCGCCTTTCCTATTTCATTAAAACGCAGCACCTGGTTGAGTTTCTCCACCATGTCGCCAAAGATTTTCGGGTGCAATTCCCCGTAAACGAAGGTGGTCGACATCGAAAACTCCTGGGCCTTCTGGTAAAGTAAGCCAACTGAAAGCACCATAAAAAGGGCCATGAGCGTCCAGGTTAGCCGCCAGTATCTCGTACCAACTTCCCAAATGAAGCGCACACTTTTATATACGGCATTGATCCAGGTCAATGCGTGTTGTCGGATATCCTCCCAGGTCAGTAAATCGCTATCCTCTTTTTGAGAAACCATAGATTAGTCAATTGATCAGACCAAATATAATTCTATCCCAAAGATATTAGCTGATGGGAAATGAATTAATCCAGATTTGTAGAAAGTTATACACTTTTGCATTCCCACAAAAAGTAATTTGTGGTACTGACACAGTAAATTTGCCCCAACACGATGCAAGTGCATGAACCACCTATTCAAAAAAAATGGCGACCTACTAACACCCACCACCCTATTGTTGGTAGGGTTCTTTTTTCTGAATATTTTCTTGTTGCCCCATGGGTTGTTGTACACCACACTACTCACCCCTTTCTTCTTTATATCCTTGCTTTGGCGGGGCAAATGGAAGGCTTTATGCTGGTACTTTCTGATTAGCGTGCCATTGGCCTATTATCAAATCAAGCACGGTGCAGTGGCATCCGTTTACCTCAAGTCGTACCTCCTATTTACCAGCGTAGCCATTTTCACCATTTGGGCATTCTTTTTTTTGCAAAAAAATCAAGACCAACTCGGCCATTATTTTAAGCAGATCACCATTTACAACTTCTTTTTCACGCTTTTGGCCCTGGCTTGCTTCTTGGTACCGGTCGTGCGGACGCAATTCTGGTCATTTGAACAAATCCACCCGGCCATTCCCATCATTCCAAGATTAAAAATGCTAGTCTATGAGCCTTCGTTTTATGCTTTTCAGCTAGCTCCAATCTTCATCTTTTACTTTTCATCTTTTGCTTTTTCTCGAGGGCCACAATACTTTCCGGCCCTATTGATGATCGGATTTTCCCTGTTATTATCTCTGTCCTTTGGCGTACTGGCAGGCATTGGGGTGTCAATTTTATTGATCATCGCCTTGCACTTGTTCCAATTAATTCGCCGGAAGAAGATCTTTTTTGCGACGGTTTATCTGAGTATTATTGGGGTCATTGCGGCGGTAATAGCCTTTAAATATATGCCCTATAATCCCATTGTGGATCGGGTAGAAAAGATTCTGGCGGGTCACGATACTTCCACCAATGGACGCACCTGGGAAGCATTTCTCCTGGCTTGGCGCATCGCGGGGGAAACGGATTATTTCTTTGGTGCCGGATTGGGGCAAATCAAGGAAGTTGGACAAGAAATCATCGTTAAATATTACAATTATGAAGGGGCTTGGGCCAATGTGGTGCGCATTCCCAATACCACTGCCGAAACCCTGGCCTCCTTTGGCATTCTTGGTGTCATTTCCCGGTTGGTAACAGAATTAGGGCTGTTTTTTCACACAAAAGTGTACCAAAATTACTACCGGTTGATGCTCTTTACTTTTCTCTTTCTCTTTCAATTTTCGGGCAGCTACCTAACCAATATTTATGAATACCTGATGTGGATCATCGTCTTTTTACCCGTGTTTCCTCAATTTGACAAACAACACCTTCACCCATGATGAAAATCTTGATGCTCGCGCGCCCCAACCTGTTTGATGATCCGGGTGGAGATACCACACAAATCGTCAATACGGCGGAAGAATTGCGAAAACTGGGGGTAGCCGTCGACCTTAATCCCCCCGATCCTCAATACAAAAATTACGATCTCTTACACTTCTTCAACATTATCGACCCAGAAGACATTTTGGGCCACCTAAAAAAAACGGATAAGCCCTACGTGGTCTCCACCATCTATCTGGATTACCAGGAGTACGACCGCTACCACCGCAAAGATGCCATTGGATGGGCCAATCGCTTCTTGTCTTATCACGGAGTGGAGTATTTAAAAACGGTGGGAAAATGGTTGTTAAAAGGAGAACCTTTAAGTACATACAGCTACCTCTGGACCGGGCACCGCCGATCTATCTTGAAAATCATCATGGGGGCAACTTGTTTATTACCCAATTCTGAAAGTGAATACCAGAGATTGGTCCATGATTTTGGCATTAAAAAAGAATACGTGGTCATTCCCAACGGGGTATCTCCCGAAAAATTCAGCCCCCTGCCACCGGAGGAACGCTCCACCATTTTATGTGTTTCCCGCATCGAAGGACGGAAAAACCACTACAATCTGATTAAGGCCTTGCGCGGCACCGGCCTAACCTTAAAAATCGTGGGCAATTCTGCCAAAAATCAGCAGAAATACTACCAGCGCTGTCGCGAAATTGCCGATGATAACGTGCATTTTCTCGGCTACCTGTCTCATGAAGAACTCTGCAAACAATATGCGCAAGCCAGAGTACATGCCTTACCCAGCTGGTTTGAAACCACCGGACTGGTATCGCTGGAAGCTTCTTTGCTGGGCTGTAATGTAGTGGTTGGAGACCGTGGCGATGTGCGGGATTATTTCCGGGAAGATGCCTGGTATTGTGAACCAGGAGATCCCTCCTCCATCCGGAAGGCCATTCTCGAAGCCTACGAAGCCCCTTATGACAACAATTTGTCAAATCGGATTAAATCTGAATTTAATTGGCGAAATGCTTCAAACTTGACATTTCTTGCCTATCAGAAAGCCTTAACTTGCCATTGATTCGAGCCAACAAAATTACCACATAGACCCATGATTAACTTTGACCGGTTGTCATCGAATAAGGAACAATTGCGTTTGGACTACCTACTGGCCAAACCTTTTTCTCACTTGATCATCGACGACTTTTGTGATACGGAAGAACTGGAGGCCCTTCTGGCCGAAATGCCTAATATTGATACCAAAAGCAGGGACTATGTCTTTGCCGCCAATAAATTTGAAAAGTCGAAATTCTGGATGCTTTCACCCCGGTTTGAGCAGCTATATCAGGAATTGATTTCCCGGGAATTTCAAGACTTTTTGTGTTTCATTACCAATGAAACCGTCTTTATGGATCAAAAATTTCACGGCGGTGGGATCCATCAGGGCAAGGAAGGCAGCTTTTTGGATATGCACCTGGATTTCAACTACCACCCCTTACAGAAGGATTGGTATCGAAATTTGAATATTCTGCTTTATCTCAATCCAGGTTGGAAGCCAGAATATGGTGGGCACCTCAAACTCAAAGACCTCCGAACGGGCGAATACAAGGAAGTCGGCGTCCCCTTCAACCGCCTGGTCATCCAACAAACCCGAAACTATACCCTTCACGGATACGACCACATTCGCTTTCCGGCCGGAAGTTATCGTACCTCCATTGCCGGATATGCCTACAGTCATCACCAACAGCACATTGAAAAACCAAGAACGACCGACTGGTTTGTGCCTTCCGACCAGCCGGTAAAACATTTTTTGGCCCGGATTTACGACCCGGCAGTAAAAATCAAAAATGCACTTTTTGGCAGCGGTACGGCCAAACATTAATATATGCCTCACCATTCATCTAAAAGGCTGAATATTGGAATCTCCGGGTGTCGGGGAATTCCCAACCATTATGGTGGCTACGAGCAGTTTGCCCAGTATCTGGCGCAAGGCTTGTGCCAACGGGGGCATGACGTATCCGTCTATCAATCCTCCCTGCACCCCTATCAGCAAAGCCGGTGGGAAGGCGTGAAATTAATTAGAAAGTACGATCCAGAAGATAAACTGGGTGCCTTCGGGCAATTTGTTTACGACTTCAATTGCCTGATGCACGCCCGAAGACAGGCGTTTGATATTTTATTACAATTGGGCTACACCAGCAATACCATTTGGTATCCCATTTGGAGTCGAAGGTCGGTGCAGGTGGTGCACTTGGACGGGTTGGAGTGGAAACGCAGTAAATATGGACCATTGACGCAACGATTCCTAAAAAAAATGGAGGCCATTGCCGTTCGCGAAGGCGATGTACTGATTGCCGATTCTCTGGAGATTCAGGAATTGACCATGCGCAATTATGGCAAACCATCGGTGTTCATTCCCTATGGCGCCAGTACCGATATTCGGCCTAAAACAGCACATTTACAGGCTTTGGGCCTGACCGCCCAACACTACTTTTTGGCCATTGCCCGCTTTGTTCCGGAAAACAATTTAGAAACCATCATCAAGGGTTATTTGGCAAGTGAATCCCCCTACCCTTTGATCCTGATCGGTTCCACGCAAACGCAGCACGGCTCCATGTTACAGGAGCAATTTCAAACTCCAAACATCCATTTTCTCGGTGCTATTTTTGATCAACCAGTACTGGATAGCTTGCGGCATTTTGCCCGACTTTATTTCCACGGCCATTCGGTGGGCGGGACCAATCCATCCTTACTCGAAGCCATGGCCTGCGATGTGACAATCTGTGCCCACCAAAATGCTTTTAATCGGGCAGTACTGGAAGAAGACGCCTTCTATTTTAATAGCCCAACCGAGGTAAAAAACGCTATTCAGGGCGTAACAAAAATCGAGGATTTCGCTCGATGGCGAAAAAATAACTTGCATAAGATCACACAACAATACCAATGGACAACCATCATTGAACAGATAGAGCAACTATTTTATCAAGCCCTGTAAAGGGAAGCATCAATAACCGTTGATTACTAAAAAAAATATCACCGAAATCCTGTTTTTATTTCTCCCCTTCAGCCTTTGTTGGTCGCTGCGGTTGAATAGCTTTGCAATTCTCGCTTATGGATTGGCGGTATTGCTTTTTTATGTCCGTTGGTCTTCGTTGAAGGTATTGATGCGGCAATGGTGGATTTACCCTTTTCTCGGGTTATTTCTTCTTCATGCCATTTCCTTGCTTTGGACGGCTGATTTGCCACATGGGCAGTTTGTTCTCGAAAAAAAAGCGGCTCTATTTGTGTTGCCGATTGCTATTGGCATACATGCCCAATTTGCAGAAAAATTGTTACCCAAAGCCATGTTGAGTCTCATCACCGGCTGTTGTCTGGCGATATGGGCAAGCATTATCATTGCCACTTACCAATACCTACAAACCACTGATTATGAGGTGTTTTTCTATCATCAACTTGGAAAACCACTCGACTATTTTAATGCACTTTACTTTTCCTTTTTCACCTTTCTTAGTCTGGTCTTTCTCGTTGATTTGCATGAAAAGAAATGGTCGTTTTTATCCCATAGGAAATGGCCTTCGATTCTATTGGCAACCACCTTTTTATTAGGCATTTTGCTGCTTTCTTCGCGCCTGTTTTTGTTACTGACTGTCTTTTTTCTGGTGGCAACTGGCATTCGCCAACTAAGCAATTTCCGCGCCTCATCTCGTTTAAAATTTGGCGTTTTTTTCGCTGCGGCAGTCCTCATTGCAGGCATCTTCCTTTCGGGAGTTCCGCAAAAGCGGTTTCAGGAACTGGCCCGTTCGGAATTCAGTGTATTGGATCTCGATCAATTTAACTGGGACACCCCTTTTAACGGGCTTACACTCCGGCTTTTATTCATAAAATTCACTTGGGAAATTCTCGATAAAAAGGATGCTTATCTCAGTGGTGTAGGGCTGGGAGATGCGCAAAAAGAACTAGACAACACCTACATCGAACACAATTTGTACCACGGCAATCCAAGTTTGGGAGACAAAGGCTACCTCGGTTACAACACCCACAATCAATTCATGGAGCTCTGGCTTCAGATTGGCTTTTTTGGCATGTTGTGCTTTGTGCTGCTATTGGCACAAGCCGGCTATTGGGGCATTCACACCAATCAATACCCGCTGATCTTTCTGATAGTGGCCATCCTTGCATTTTCGGGTATCGAAGGCCTGCTGGAACGACAGCGAGGCATTGTGTTGATCACCTATTTTCTTTCATCATTTTACACCGGAAAACAATGAAATCACCACCATTTAACAAGGAGGCCGGTTTTCAGGTAGCCGAACACCATTCCCGGGAACCCGTATACCATCAGTTGGAAAGAGGGCAACAAGTGGAGTTGTTCTTGTCTCCCTTTTTCAAACGCACCCTGGACGTACTGCTTAGTTTGATCATCCTCGTGTTTTTGCTCTCCTGGTTGATCCCTATACTTTGCCTGCTGACCTATTTTGATTCGGGAATGCCCCTGTTTTTTGTGCAAAAAAGAGTAGGTTTAAAAGGAAAAACGTTCTATTGTTATAAACTGCGCACCATGCGGTGTCATCCGGGAACCGATATAAAAAAAACGACCCGCTTGGGGCAATTTTTCAGGGACCACAAACTGGACGAATTGCCCCAGGTGATCAATGTACTGTGTGGAGAGATGAGTCTGGTAGGTCCGCGGCCACACATGCTGAGCGATCACAAAAACTTTAGCCAGCTCATCGGGCAGCGCTACCACTTGCGGCATCACCGGAAACCGGGCATTACCGGTCTGGCCCAGATTAGTGGCTATGAAGGCAAGGTCACTTCCCTGGATAAATTGCGGGGCCGCATTCGCTTTGACCTGTTTTATATTAAGAAATGGTCATTGGGATTGGATTTATTGATTATTTTTAAAACCATCGAACACGTTTTTAAGGGCATTCGTCGCAAGCCTGCCCAGGAGGTTCGTCAGGATAGAAATGCATGAGAAAGCTGGAAAAAGAAATTGTAAAGACACTGTTGTATTTTGATATTTTCGCCTTCCCGTTGAAGGAAGAAGAAATTCGCCGGTTCTGTGGCGTCAAGGTGGCGCACGCCGATTTGCGGGGGCCACTTTCCACTTTAGTTAACAATGAGCACATCTACCGCTTTGGCAAATATTACCAATTGACGCCCGAAAAAGCACCGATACAAAGCCGGGAAAAGAAACACCAGATTTCACTGGAAAAATTAAAAATTGCCCACCAAAGTGCACGCATCATCAGCCAGTTTCCCTTTGTGCGCGGCGTGGCCATTTCCGGTTCTTTATCCAAATACTCGGCCGATGAAAAAGCCGATATCGACTTCTTCATCATCACCCATTCCAACCGCCTGTGGATCAGTCGCAGTCTGCTGCACTTCTTTAAAAAACTCACCTATTTCGTGGGCAAACAGCACCACTTCTGCATGAATTATTTTCTCGACGAATGTGAACTGGAATTGAAAGACAAAAACATCTTTACCGCCATCGAAAGTGTGACCATTATCCCCCTCTACGGCACGCAAACCCATCGCCAGTTTTTTGACAAAAACCACTGGCTCGTCAACTACCTGCCCAACGGTTATACCGATATCAACCTCAACGGCTCCATCAGCAACCACACCTCCCGGCTCAAAAAACTCGGAGAATGGTGTTTCTCCGGCCGCTGGGGTACCTGGTGCAACCAACAACTGCTCAACCTCACCACCTGGTGGTGGACCCGCAAATTCAAAAGCCAGGGCTACCCCATGCAGTATTTCAATAACGACTTCCGCTCCACCCCCGGTGAATCTAAAAACCACCCCAACGATTACCAGCGCCGCATTATGGAGACGTATGACCGCAAAGTGCATGAGATGAGTCAAGAAATGGGCTGGGAGATTGTTGGGGAGGGGTTGAGGTGAAGGGGTTTAATGCTATTGGATTCTTCCTGAATAATAACGAATGAGACCAACCTCTACCCCAACTCAAAACTCGTAATTCCAAACACCTGATTGACATCCACCTCCGGCGGTTTGCCATAATACATTCGCGCACATTCGAAGACATATTTCGCCTGGTATTTTTTCACCAGATCGACTGCGGCGGGATTGACTATGGGAATATCCAGATAAACCATTTCACCCACGGCGGCATTAAGGCAGGCTTGGTATAATGCTTCTGCAACTTCTGCATTCTCTGCAAACAAAGGACCGATCTTAAATCCGGAAGCGGCCTTGCGCAATACGGCGAAACCTTTGAGCATATTTCCTTCCGTATATTTGAAGGTGCGATTTCCGGGAATGGCCAGCCAGGGTTTTAAAAATCGGGGTCTTGGCACGCCGAAACACCGCTCGTCAAAAGCCAAAATTTGTTCCACATCTTCCTCTTCGATTGGTGAGATATTGGGATTTATTTTAAAGGCAACACCCATCTTTTCATAGCGTTCATCTTTGAAGGCAATTTCAAAGCCGCCCTTTTGGTAAAAGGGTTGCATGTCCACTACCCCATCCATACCGATGGCGGCAGCCTTTTCCAGACGCTTCAGTAAGGCATCCCTGCGAAGATACCATAACTTCCTGCCGATCCCGTGTGCTCTTAATTCGGGTTTAACAATAAATAGCCCCATAAAACCAAAAGCACCTCCATAGGAAACAATAGCCCCTCCGGCAATCAGTTCGTCATCACGATAAAAGCCGTAAAAGCCTTCCGGGTCTGTTTGCCAAAAGACATCCGCATCGTGAGGGCCAGGATTCCAGCCTTCCATTTTGGCCCATTTGACCAAGTTTTTTAAACCAGCTAGATCCAATTGCTGAAAGTGTAGGTTTTCTAAATCAGGCATTGACAGTATTTTTTTGATTTAGTGCATGTTTAGAGTTGATGCTTTAGCAGCGAAAATAGCAGGTTTTGGGTTCTCGCCAGGCTCATTTTTGAGTCCATCTCGGCTCAGCCGAGATGGACGAAAAAATAGCCGAAGTGAGGTTCCAAAACCTGTGATTTGCAGCCTGAATAGCTTGCCCGAATATACTTCAGGGATTACCTCCAAACAAGCACTAAACAATATACCAATATTAGATCAGCTCTTCACCCGATTCTGTTCGTCACCTGATCCATTGCTATTGTATTTTTGCTTTTTCAGGGTAGATTTTCCAAATCGCCAGGAGAAGGCCAAGGTTACGGTTCTGGAATCAAAGGTACTATTCCAATCCGCATCCGTCAATCGTAAATTATTGATGATGCCATCGCCTGTTCTGGTATAAAAGATATCGTTAACGGCGACTTTTACCGTACCCGCGCCGTCCAGGATTTTCTTTTGAATCCCCACGTTGACCTGTCCATACGCCTTTAGCAATAGCTGAGCATATACCAAGTCACTTCTGTAAAATCCAACAAGATCACCACTCCAGCCTTTACCAAATTTAAAGCTATTGGTTGCCGACAGGTAATAGTAGGTCCCCTTCGCGTTCAATTCTTCCGTGTATAACGGGCTTTCAAACACCAAGTGGGAAAGCTCCGCATAGCCATTGAGGTGGTACCATTTAGTGATCGGAATACTTCCTTCCAGGGAAACACTGTAAGTTTGATTGGTGGCAATATTACCAGGCCGACTGTAATAAATTCCATCCCTGATTTCCAGCGTTTCGTTAATCCCATCCAGGGTCTTTGAATAATTCAACGTGGTGGTCAAACGTCCTTTATAGGTGTGTGCCAATGAAAAATTATGAGAATAAGTGGGTAATAATCCTGGATTGCCCACATAAAAAGTAAAGCGGTCCAAGGGGCTGACAAATGGGTTCAAATCCTGAAAATAAGGTCGGTCTATTCGCCTGCCGTAGGAAAAAGTCAAGACATTGCTGGAGGTTGAATCCATTTTCCAGGAGGTATAAAAGGTAGGAAATGCAGAAGTATAGGTTCTGCTAAATGAAGTATCCGGTTTTTCGATATTGCCCAGTTGATCGCCGGTAAGCTTGGTGGATTCCACTCTCAACCCCAATTGAACATCTATTGGGCCGAAGGATCGGGTATAATTCGCATAGCCGGCATTGATCCATTCATCATAGAGAAATCTATTGCTTAAATCATAGTCTGGCTCGGTTACCCCGTCGATGGTGGTTGAATAAATCGCTTCATTGTCCGTCTTGGTAAAGGCGACCTTTAGTCCAGCTTCAAATTTTGATCCATCACCAAACGGCTTCGTATAATCGGTTTTTGCCGCATAGATATCAATGGTTGAAGGCAAACCGCCATTGATCTGGTCCTCAAAAGTCAGGTTTTCCTCATTATCATAAAGAAAGTTCTTAAAGAGCTGATCAGAACCGGATGTATAAGTCACATAATCTGCGTCTACCGAAATAGAACTGCCCAATGTGTCAATTTTATGATTTAGATAAAGGTTGTACACCTGATTATGAAAAGCACCTTCTGTTGTATTGTCAGCCACTACGCGCTGAATCAACACATCCATTGCATCAGCAACGCGGGCAATATTGTCTATATTTCGCTCAGACGGACTGGTGTTATATTTATACGAAACACCTAATGTGGTGCGATCATTCAAATAATAGTCCATGCCAATTTTTCCCACCAGATACTTTCCATTTCTAAGGCCCAAAGAATTCTGTGAAAAAGAAGAAAGCCTTTCATTGGCCTCATTTCTATAATATCGATTGATATAAAGATCCTGGTAAGAGTTCCAAAATCCACCATAACAATTGGCATATAGGCCAATTTTATTTTTATTGTAATTCAAATTTAAACTATTGTTACTGCTCCGGTATTTCCCCTGACGGAAGCTCAAAGAAATATTCCCATTAACACCCTGCAATTTATTTTTCTTTAAAATTATATTAATGACCCCGGAATTGCCCGCTGCCTCGTATTTAGCAGGTGGATTGGTCATGATTTCTATTTGTTTCACCGATCCGGCGGGTAAAGACCGCAGGTAGCTTTCCAATTCAGATCCGGAGAGGTACGAAGGTTTGTCATTAATAAACACGGCCACTCCAGAGCGCCCTTTTAAGATCAAAGCACCGTTGTTATCCACGGTAATGCCGGGAGCTCGTTCCAGCACTTCCAAAGCATCACTCCCCGCATTGGTACTGAGGGCATCTACGTTGATGACGGTGCGGTCGATTTTTCGCTCTATATAAGGTACCTTCCCGGTAACGGTCACTTCTTCCAACACATTGATCGATTCGGTTAATACAATTGCAGGCAGGTCAACCTGTCTGGTCGTACTGTCAATGCTAATGGGTTCTCGGTACTGCTCATACCCCAATAGATTGACTTGCAGGATGTATTTTCCAACAGGGATTTGGTTGAGCAAATAACTCCCGTCTTGATCCGTAAATTCTGATTTCACAAAAGTGGAATCTGCTGTATTTAGCAGTGCGACCAATGCCAGGTCTAGTCCTTTGTTGTCTTCGCCAACCACTGTTCCTGTGATCACATTTGTAGATTGCGCTTGCAGGCCGTAGACATTGCAAGATAAAATAAAACATAAAACAACCTGATACAGGCCAAATTGTCCTCCATAAATTTTCATGATAAGATTTATTTAAAGTCGGGTGTAAATAAAGTGAAGGTTATAAAATGACTCGATTATCTGATTTAAAAAGTAAAAAAATCGTAATAGAGGGGCTAAATTCTGCAATATTGTCCCCCTTCATCTTTTAGTGTACGTTTGGAGGTGGCGCTTTAGAAGCGAAAAAATGATGCTTTTCGCCAGCAAATCCGACCTCCGAACCTGCTCTTAGTGAAGCTCCATCGCTTTGTACCCTGAACGCACTCCGTCTACCTCCAGCAGCAGTAAGTAAATTCCAGCTGATAACTGCTCCGGGCAATTCAATTGTAGCTGCTGAGAACCTGACATTTCGGTGGCAGGCACCAGGTTACTAATTGGCCGCCCCAGGCAATCATACAAATCGATTTTAACCGCTGAGCTATGCGGAAGGTCAAACTCCAGGGTGAATGTACCGCTATGCGGATTTGGAAAAAGATGGACCGATAAAGAAAGTTGATCAAGATCGGCAGCTGCAGTTGTTTGACAGGCTAGATCGACTTCCTCGGGTGACAGATAGCCGCTGCGCAACACATCATGACGAAACATGAGCCATTCCGGACAATTGCCAATCCCTGCTTCGATCATAAAAGCCTTGCCTGTATTGAGCGAATCCGGTGTGTAGGTTCCGTAACCGGCAACGGCAAATACATCCATCGTGCCATTTTGATCAAAATCAGCGATCAGCGGTTGGTGATCAGTTTCAAACCACGGAAAGTTATTGGCTTCCGCAAATTCTTCTCTCAGGTCCATTTCCCATATCAATCCGGTATAGGGCTCCACTGCCCGCAACATGCCCATAAAGTGTCCCGAAACCAGGTCCAGCTGGCCATTGCCGTTGATATCGGATATAGACATTCCTCTAAAGGAAGTAAAAGATACGGGGTAAGACCATTCCTCCAAGCCGTCCGCACCGTTGAGCACCCATATTCTTTGGTCAAAAGTAAGGTAGTCATTGTTGTTGAAAACAACTTCCAGCGCTCCGTCTGCATCGAGGTCGGCAATGCTGATGGCACTCATATTGCTGGCATTTAGTTCCAGTGTCCACAAATCCGAGCCATCTTCCAAATTGATGGCGTAAACTAGTCCGGCACCTGAGCCGATCACGTATTCTGGCAAGCCGTCATTATCGATATCTGCAACGGCCCCACCATGGTAGGCGTGAAGATCCGCTCCCGGAACTATCTTTTCATTGGTCCAAATCGGCAAACCGCTCTCATAGTCAAAAGCCTTTACAAATAGGCCTTCATCATTAAAATAATTGGCCCCTAAGATATCTAGTTTACCATCGGCATTTACGTCTACCAGAGTAGGTTCAGTTTGAATGGCCCGGCCGTCAGGAATGGCTTGAATAATCTTAGCAATGCTGCCATCTTCCCCGTTAAGCACCCGGATTTGGCCGTCAAAATTTCCAAACAAAACCTCTGGCATATTGTCTTGATCAATGTCGGCCATTGTAGGGGGAGAATCCCCACCTCCGGAAGGCTGACTCCATATGACCTCCCCGGTAGCGCCATCAAGGCAAAAAATAGTGGGATTGCAAGAGCCGTTGATGATCACCTCAAGCTTGCCGTCATTGTTGACATCGCCAATCAATGGGGCAACATCACCACAACCACCAAGATCAAATATCCATTTAACGGAGCCATCTTCGGCATTCAAGCAGTGAGCCCGACCATCGTTGGTGTAAGTGGTAAAAACGATTTCGTAAAAACCATCATCGTCCAAATCTGCCGCTGCGGCTGAGCCAAAGGCAGGAGCTCCAAGGGGGTATTCCCACTGGATGGACGGAAATTGTGCGGATAGCATCAAAGGAATGCAAAGAGCAAAAAACAGGTATACATATTTCATAAATTAGCCTTTTTCTGAAGAGAGAAACGTCTAATCTTTGTAAAGATCAAAAACCGGATCATTAAAAAATTGGAAAAATGCGAAACCGGAATGTGCTAGCCTACTCTAAAGTTAAAAAAGTCTTCACTCGGATTGATAGAATGCAAAAACATCCGCGGATTTGCTCCTGTAAATAATTGAAAGTCGCGATTGAGATGGGACTGATCAAAATATCCGTATTGGTAAGCGATATCGGTCAATTTGTGAGAACGGTGCAACAAATCCCCAATCACCTTATTGATTCTGATCGTGCGTTGATAAGTTTTGGGGCTGATGCCGATTTCATGTCTAAAGCGTTGCTGCAACCTTCGGTTATTGAAGTTGGCTTTCGCAATACATTCAGGCTGCGACAATGCTTGAATGACTGGCCGGAGGGTATCGATTGATTTGATTCTTTGGTTCAGAAAAGCTTCCGCGTATTGAATTCGCTCTTGGGTATGTGCAGCCGATCCGATGTTGTCGATCAGCTCCGCCACACCCGGCAATGGGAGATCGGTGAGGCTTATTTCCCGATCAGTAGTGGCGTGCATCCCCACCTTCCAAAAGAGTTGAGCAGCCCAGGGTTGAAACTTGATTCCAAAAACTTGTAGCGGTGTGCCGTCCAATTCCAATTCAATATAACCGGTACTGTGGCCAAAGACGTGTGTTTGAAGTTCTTTTTTCGAATGGCTCGCTTCCTGATAAGCAAACCTCCACGGCGTTTCCAGGTGAAAAACCCAATCTACAAAGCCATCCGGAACCAACCGATAGGTCGCTGGCTGTTCACTAATAGTATTCTGCTCTAAAGTCCAATACCATGCAATGTAGGGCTGTAATAAGAGTGATGGCATATATCTACGGCAAACCATACTGAACATTTATTGCTTGATCAAAGACTTCAATTCAAGTGATTTAAATGTATTGCTCTAGGTGTAAATCACTTCGATCATTTGTGCGTTGAGCAAACGAAGGTAAGGATTTTTTTCGCCTACCCCCGGTAGCGCGACCAGGAATGCGAGTGCAGGTACTACAAAAACAGGCTATAACAAATTCCAAGGGTCAAATTCAAACAGCTTTCAGAGAATAGTATAAAAAGTCGGGACAAACCTATCAAATCACGATGCATATACCATTTACTTTTGTCCTAAAATTTTACAATTATGAGACAAGTAAAGTGGACTGGAGTTTATCCCGCTGTCACAACAAAATTCAAGCGGAATGGTGATTTAGATAATCCTGCTTTTCTAAAAAACATCGAATATCAGGTAGAAGCGGGTATTGACGGTGTGGTCATTGGTGGTTCTTTGGGTGAGAGTAGTACCATTACGCATGAAGAACGATTAGAATTGGCAAAAGCTACCTTAGATCGCGTGGGCAATAAAATAGATGTCATTCTAAACATTGCCGAAGGTTCAACCCGCCAAGCGGTAGCATTAGTCAAAAAGGCAGAAGCAATTGGCGTGCACGGTTTAATGGTTTTGCCGCCGATGATGTACAAACCGACAGACCAAGAGGTCGCAGACTATTTCAAAGACATTGCTACAAGTACTCATTTGCCAATCATGCTTTACAACAATCCCGTCGATTACAAAATAGAAGTAACGATCGAGATCTTTGAGCAATTGATGCATTTGAATAATATTCAAGCAGTTAAAGAAAGTACGCGCGACATTTCCAATGTGACCCGAATGAAAAATCGATTTGGTGATCGTTTCAAAATTCTTTGTGGTGTGGACACCCTTGCCATGGAAGAATTACTCATGGGTGCGGATGGTTGGGTTGCAGGTCTGGTAGATGCTTTTCCAGCTGAAACAGTGGCCATTTACCGATTGGTGAAAGCCGGAAGAATTGACGAGGCACTTACGATCTATCGTTGGTTCCTGCCCATTTTAGAATTAGACATCCACCCTCAGTTGGTCCAAAACATCAAATTGGCAGAAGTAATGACAGGCATCGGGACAGAACACGTAAGAGCACCTCGTCATATTTTAATAGGAGAGGAAAGAAAACGCGTAATTGCTATTTTGGAAAAAGGTATTGCCACACGGCCGGAATTGCCTGATTATTTGAATATTAATATTTCAAATTTAGTATAAAACCTCAAAATACAGGACATATCTCCGAAGGGGTGGATTACGCCCGATTCGCAAATGGAGAAAAAACGAAAGAATGAGAAAGACATTTTTTTGCATAGATGCCCACACTTGTGGTAATCCGGTCCGGTTAGTAGCAGGGGGAGGCCCAATATTGGAGGGCAAAAATATGATGGAAAAGCGGCTCCATTTTCTAAAAGAATATGATTGGGTTAGAAAAGGATTGATGTTTGAACCTCGTGGACATGATATGATGTCGGGGGCAATTCTTTACCCACCTGCCGATCCCCGAAATGATATTGGGGTGCTGTTTATTGAAACAAGTGGCTGTCTTCCGATGTGCGGACATGGGACGATTGGATCGGTGACAATCATGTTGGAAGAAGGGTTGGTTCAGCCCAAGGTGGCAGGGCGGCTGCAAATAGAAACACCTGCGGGATTGGTCTGTGTAACCTATAAAAAAGAGGGAAATAAAGTCAAATCAGTCCGCTTAACCAATATTCCCTCCTTTTTGTACAAAGAAGGCTTGGCGGTAGACTGTCCTGGTTTGGGTGAATTGACCGTTGATGTGGCGTATGGTGGAAATTTTTATGCCATTGTTGATCCGCAAGAAAACTTCAAGGGGATTCAAAACCATACGACTGATCAACTGATTAGTTGGAGCCGAAAGCTACGTAGTCGCTTAAATGAGTGCTATGAATTTACACACCCAACTTCACCTAACATTAAAGGGCTATCGCATTTATTGTGGACCGGTGAACCAATTTCACCAGATTCAGATGCACGAAATGCCGTGTTTTATGGTGACAAAGCGATAGACCGGTCCCCCTGTGGCACAGGCACTTCAGCAAGAATGGCCCAATTATTTAAGAAAGGTAAATTGACTATAGGTGATCGCTTTGTGCACGAAAGCTACATTGGTTCTACCTTTACAGGAAGAGTAGAAGCCGCAACAAAAGTGGGCGATTATGATGCTATTGTTCCAAGTATTGAAGGTTGGGCAAAAATCACAGGTCATAATAACATCATTATTGATGATGAAGATGATCCTTATGCTTATGGATTTCAAGTAATATGAAAACAGATAAAATACACATCGTTGGAGGTGGCATTGTAGGGCTTTGTGCCGCCTGGTATTTAAAGCAAGCAGGTTGTGACATAACGGTGATTGATAAAAATGATGGTTCGGATGGTACTTCTTTCGGCAATGCGGGCATGATTGTACCGAGTCATTTTGTTCCAATGGCAGCACCGGGAGTCCTCGCACAGGGTTTAAGATGGATGCTCAACAGCAAAAGTCCATTTTACATCAAGCCGCGCCTTAATGCTGATTTGATCCAATGGATTTGGCATTTTTACCGCTCCGCAAATCACCGTAAAGTTGCCGAATCATGTCCAATTTTATACGAATTAAATGAGCAAAGCAAATGGCTGTATAAAAAAATGGCTACGGAAAATGGCTTTAGTTTTAGCTTCGAAGAGCGTGGTTTGTTGATGTTGTATAAAACAAAAAAGCAAGCCAAAGAAGAGGAAGAACTCGCAGAAAAGGCACATCACCTAGGTGTGAAAGCTCAAATTTTTGATAAAAAAGGGTTACAAACATTAGAACCCGAAATGGATCTAGATGTAATGGGGGGCATATATTTCCCAGGCGATGCCCATTTGTATCCCAACCAGTTGATGATACAGCTAAAAACCCGGTTAAAAAAATTGGGCGTTTCTTTTATTTCAAATACGACTGTTGTTGATTTTAAAATTAATGGGTCTAAAATTGAAGCTTTGCATACTGCTGCGGGAAATAGGATTGCTGTCAAAAATGTCTTGTTGACATCCGGTTGTTGGTCAGGGCTTCTATTAAAAAAAGCGGGTATAAAAATCCATTTACAAGATGGAAAAGGATACAGCATCACTTTGAAAAAGACCAAATTGCGTCCTCGAATTCCAACTATTTTATCTGAAGCGAAGGTGGCGATTACTCCAATGGGAGATGATTTGAGGGTCGGTGGAACATTGGAACTAGGTGGTTTGTCTGAGAAAATCAATCAAAAACGAGTAAAAGGGATTGTAGAAAGTGTGCCCCGTTATTATAAAAATATTGAGGTCCCTTTTAGCAATAATATCAAAATCTGGAAAGGTTACCGCCCGTGTACGCCAGATGGCATGCCTTACATTGGTCACGCTGACAAGCTATCCAACCTTTTTGTCGGGACAGGACATGGAATGATGGGGTTAAGCTTAGGCGCAGTTACGGGTAAATTATTATGCGAAATAATAGCAGGCCAGAAGCCTTTGATGCCAGTAGATCCGTTTCGCCTCAATCGATTTTAAACGCCTCGAAATCACTACCTTATCATCCACGATTTCCGGTATTGAGATGGCGTAACACCTTTATTTTTTTTAAAATGCCGCGTGAAGTTGGACACATTCTTAAAGCCGACTTCATAGCAAATCTGTTCAATAGTATAGGTATTGTTTTTCAATAAGATACAAGCATTTTCAATGCGTAATTCATTGACGAATTTAATGTAAGTTTTGCCTGTATGTAATTTAAAAAAGGAGCTAAATTGAGAACGACTTAAAAAGGCAATTTTTGCAATTTGTTCAATGGTGATTTCCTGTTTAAAATGCTGAAAAGTGTAATCTAAGACCTCATTCAACCTTCCACCTTCATTATTATTCAAAATTAAATGGTATTGCTCGCTATTGAGATAGATTTTTTCAGTTTGACGAATGAGCGATAGAATTTCTAAAAAGGTGATGATTAATTGTTCGTTTTTAATGGAAGGTGTCGCAATGATCTTATTAAAAATCTCCTCTTTTAAATCCCCACAAACTTTTATCACTCGATTGGACTGTTGCAATAATGCTTGTAAGTATTGCAATTCCTTTATTTCAAAAAATTGCTTACCAAAAGAAAATTCATCAAAAAACAAGGATATTCCTTTTACCCCCGGAGAGTGATTCGAATGATAGACGTCTGAAGAGCTCAATAGGTGAGGAACATTTGTTCCAATAAAAAACACGTCTTTCTCTGTAAAAGCCGACATGTTGTTAGAGGCATACAATATTCCTTCTCCCTTGACAATTGCGGTTATCTGAAATTCGGGGTGATAGTGCAATTGACTATAAAAATAAGGCATTTCATCAACCTGTACCAATAGCGCATGGTTTTCCGATTTTTGAATTTTGAACGGTATTGGCTTCTTATACTTCATCTATTTTGGGTTAGTCTTTGTGGCAGCCGTCACCACATTGTACAAACCCGTTAAGCCAAGCTCATGCCTAGCTAACGGGTTTGAGAATATATGATATCACGTTCAAGTTAGTGAAAAGTAAATCAAAAATTTAACACTAGTCACAAGAATTTGAGGGCATCATTTTATGATTTGCGCAGATATTATGCTTGGTTCCTCTTATTATTCTCCACTTTTGATCACCCGCGCACTCTGCAACCAACCATTTCCCTGCACTTTCAGCAAATACATGCCGGCCGGCAGAGCAGACAGATCAAGCGTCAGGCTAGGCGAATTGCTGGTCTGCTGCTGCACTTGCCGTCCGTGCAAATCGTAAATGACGGCTTGAGCCATATCCGCATTATGCGGCAGATCCACCACCAATAGACCGTTCGTCGGGTTGGGATATATTTTTGCCTGCGTGATGGCACTACGCGGCGCTTCATCCGTTCCTACAATGTTTTCCAGGTCTACCCGACCGAGGAAGCCGGCTGATTGGTAAGTGTACAAGTAACGACCATCAGGTGTTACCGCACCAGGAATGGCATAGGCGCAGAAGCCGGCAATTGATTCCCAGCTTTGGCCCTCATCCGTAGAGCGTTGGATATTAGTTAGCAGATCCTCCTGGGAAGGAAAAAGCCGACCGGAATACCACGTACCATCAGGTCCCTTTAAGATGGCACCCGGCGCCGACACCCCTGCACAAGCATCAGTACTCCATGTCTGGCCACCATCGGAGGAACAACGCGTGATGCCACTACTGGTGTTTACAATCGTGCCATTATCGAGGACAAATAGGTTGTAATAGGGTTGGTTCGTGAAATCTCCATCAACGACCAAGTCCCAGCTTTCTCCGCCATCGGTAGTGGCTAAGATTTTGCCGCCATCGGAGCCCACCACTCCATGCTGATCATCAATAAAGACCATACTCCGGGGGAAGGTACCAAAGCCGTGATAGATCACGTCCCAGGTGTCGCCACCATCATCCGAGTACGCCCCGTGCACCGAACCGAAAAGATAGAGGCGACCACCAGGTAATTGTTCGATATGAAAAACATAGGTGGTATCCTGAATGTCCTCTGGGAAAAGTGGCGCCCAGGTTTGGCCACCGTCTTCGGTGATCTGTGGCCCGGAACTATTGTAAGGGATGATGACCGTTTCTTCATCCAGCACCAGAAAGTCCCGGCTGACCGTGAAGAAGTCATTTGTTAGCTGGGTCCAGGTATCCCCGCCATCTGTAGTTTTAAACATTCCCATTCGTTCCTGCAGGACATAGCCAATTTCGTTGCTCGGAAAGGCTACGCCCTCGAAACTCGGCCGCAGGCCTGGAAACTGACTTGTGGCCGTTTGTAAGCCGTCAGTAGAGTACAGGATTTCCGTTCCCCAACTGGAAATCCAGAAGTCATTGCCGTTGTTATGAATTCCTGCAAAGCGCAGGCCAAACTGCCCTTCTCCAATAGTGGTATTATTCACCCAGGTCACTCCCCCATCCGTGGAGCGGAAGATACTGCTGGCAAAAACGTAGGCCACCAGTTCCGTTTCTGACAAGGCCACCAGGTGCCGCAGGTTAGACGGAACACCCGTATCTGTGACTAATGTCCAATTGTTACCGCCATCCGTAGTTTTAAAAATATGGCGGTTCTGGTCGTATAGGAATCCGATATTTTCATCCAGCCAATCTCCATAATAGGCACTCGCATCAAACTGATAAATGGAGTCCCAGGTAGCCCCCGCATCAGTACTTTTGAGTAGCGGCCCACCCGATTGCTGGAAGATATATCCTACCGTGGCCGTGGGGAAATGGGCCTCCCCTCGATAGTTATACTCCAATGGGATTTCATTCCAGGTATCACCACTATCTGTAGATCGAAAAAGGCTCTGATTGCTGTGTGAGAGTACAATGACCTGGTCGTCGACAAAGTTAAATTCTCGCGGATCGTCACAGTTTACTGAAATCTGGGTCCAGTCCTGGCCTCCATTTGTACTGCGAAACACTTGTTCATCCCTTCCCAGGAATACCGTTTGGCAATTGGTACCCGGTTTGCAGGCAACCACATCAAAATCCAAGCCCTGCGGGCTCGTTCCGACTTCCCAATCTTGGCCATTATTCTCGGTACTAGCCAACGTGCCGCAGGTGCCCACTGCCCAGCCATTGCCACTGCTATCGACATAGACATCCCGAAAATTAGTGGCAAAATCAAAAGGTGTCAGTACTTCTACGGCTGCCATCTGAGCGGAAACAGTGGCGGCGGTATACACCAGGATACAAAAGGAGTAAAAGAAACGCATGTTTTTAGAGTTATATTTTGTGAGTTAATCGGCGACGATTGGCCAGTTTTCACAAAGCTAAGACTATTTCGGTCCACCTCTATCACGCATTTCTGCTAGATTTCGAATACCGGAATTCATGGAGGGGGAAAAGTGATTAGAATGCTAAGGCAATATCCACAGGTACTGGATTCAATATGGTGTTATAAACAGGTGATTTTTTTGCAAGTTCCAATAGTTTACTTCTTTCTTCCGAAGTTAAATCACCTTCTACTTCAATAGACACCTTTATTTGTTCATACTCTTTTAGGATGCATGAGTCAAGGCCTAAAAACCCATTGAGGTTTATATCGCCTTCAACACGGACGGTTACCTCATCTACTTCAATCCCATTTGCAGAAGCCAAGAGCATCATAGATGTTGTAATACAGCTTGCCAGTGTATGTAGTAGAAATTCCGGCGGACTTGGAGCCACATCCGTACCATTTAAAACGGTGGGCATATCCGTTTTACATACAAAAGGTGTGGCTCTGGTAGTATCCTCTTGACAAGCGCCATAAAACCCCTGAATGTGACTTGTGTTTTTTGGGCCGGATTCCCATTTGTTGGTTGCCTTAAATTTGAATTCCGCAATTTTAGGGTTTCCTTTTAAGGCCGTAACGGTGTTCTCTATGGCTTCTAAATCGAAACCATTTAATGTTTTGCTTAAGGTTTGCATAATTTATTGTTTTTAGTTTAGTGCTTGTTTGGAGGTAATCCCTGAAGTATATTCGGGCAAGCTATTCAGG
>CAXHCA010000102.1:0-24450 GCA_964015035.1 uncultured Saprospiraceae bacterium | reverse complement strand
CACACTTGGCTTCGTCGGCAGCGTCAGATGTGTATAAGAGACAGGATAGATATTGTCCAGACTTTCAATTTTTTTAGCAGTAAGTTTTGTCTGCGCCTTGCGCGATCTATTTAACCCGATACCAAGTCTGTGTACGGTAGAGGCCGGTCCAGTGTTTGCCGCGTACTTTTAGTTCCTTGGCATTGTCGTTTTCAAACCAGATACTACAGCCGTATTCATTTCCATTTTCCGGGTCCATGATGGTGCCATTTTTCCAATAGTCCTTGACCGGCTCCAGATCTTCAATGATGATCAGTCCCACAACGGGTTTATTTTTATTGGCGCCCTTGCAGTTTTCACAAAGGGTATCCGCTGGTTTCAGCAACAGCTTTATGATCTTGCCGTATAACTTGCCATTTTGTTCATAAATTTCCACCTGAGATTTGGATTCGCCCGTCTCATCATCAACGGTTTTCCAAATGCCCACCGGAGAAACTTGCGCCAGGGTAGTGGCCATAGCAATTGCACAAAAGAAGAAGGTAAAAAGAATCGTTTTTTTCATGGTCATCAATGATTAGGTCCATAATAACGGCGGAATTGCAAAATGGATTGTGTGAGAGAAGGATTTTAGCTAAAGAAGAAGCCACACTACGATTCGAGTAGCATGGCCTCATAACCTAATTGAGAGACAAACCAGTAAGTGCATGTTTGGAGGTAGTCAAGCAGTCCCGGTAAAACCGGGATTTTGGAACCTCTTTTCGGCTATTTTTTCGTCCTTAGCGCCCCTAAGGGCTCAAAAATGAGCCTCGCGAGAACCCCAAATCTGCAATTTTCACTTCTAAAGCACCACCTGCAAACAAGCACTAAGCTATTCTTATAGTCTAAATCGGCGTCTTCTTCTAAAAAGTCCTTGTAGTGCGGCGGTGAGGATGGTGACCAGTATAATGGCAGCACCAATATCAAAAGCCATATCCCAATAATTTGCGGGTAATTTTGCAGGAATTCTCCTTTGGGTTTCGGAGCTATCCATTTTTACGGGTTTGGCATTGCGTTTTCGGCCAGAGAAGCCTAAGGAACTAGGCGGTGAAAAGGTAAAGTATAAATTCTTAATCCGCTGTTTCCACGTGCTGTTGTTCATTCGGATCATTCTTTCGTGAGCCTTAGTAGAGTTGTCTAGGCGTTGTTCAAATACTTCTTTTTGTTTGTTAAATGCTAGTTCAAATTTTTTTAGCATTTTTTCAGTTTCAAGCCTATGTAAAGAATCCTTCTGTAGCAACGCTTTTTCATATGCAGATTTGTGATCATCTAACATTTGACGCAGCTCGTTTTTTTCAGTTTCGCATTTGTCTGACACAAACTGGATGGTCTCTTTGGCCTTCCTGTTTTCCTGGTGTAACATATCGACCTTAAGGTTCAGGAGAGTAATTTTCTCGGTAAACTTAGCAGTAAGTTCGGCTTTTTCGGCTTTTTCTTTCAAAACAAGAAAAATTAAGCCAAAGCAGAGAGTTAGGGATAAGAATTGCAGTGTTTTTCTCATGGCAAATGATTTTTATGAACTACTTTACCATGATCAGGCGAAAATAAAAGTCGAAACTAAAGTTAATAGTAAATGGAAGAGGAGATTGTTTTTTGGGGAGTATTCAATGTTTTGAATAGTAGTTGTTAATAAAGCATTGATTTGTGTAATGTTTAAACTTGTCTACAAGTAGCATGGTAGCGACGTAGCAAATTTGTGCGAAATTGAATTTCGTTAAACATGTAGTAAAATGAACATGCTCTCAAGTGGCAGTCTGCCACTTGAGCCCTTCAAAACCTTTGCCAGAGTAGAGCTCTGGAACATAAATAAAAGGAGAATGGGCGCCTTTATTAATTCTGACGATCGTATCGCTTAAGTATCCGTGGATATCTCCAAATGGTTCTAGTGAATCAATAATAGCTTTAATCGCCTTGCTAATCGAATCCCGGCGATTTTTTTCGTTACCTGATTTTCTACTTGATTTCAGTATTGGACTTGTAAGCTGTCGAAAGTTTTCATCAATTTCTTCGTAGATACTCAATTTGTCTAATTCTCTTTTGATGCGCTTCCACTCTCTCATATAGTGTTGTTTATGAGAGTGGGTATTTAGTTCTTGAACAATGTTGATCAAATATTGCCAATATCCAAGCTGTTCATTTGGCGATGTTCTTCGAATCTCCTCTTCCCGTTTTTTTAATTCATTAAACAGATCCAATAGCTCCTGTTCTTTAACCCAATCCATAGAAGAGTCAGTGGGTTTTTTACTTTGGTCTTTATTATAGGTATAGCCAGCTATAATAAGCAATTTATCTAAATCAAGTGGACTAAAATGTTGATTTTCATTTTCCAATAAAATCCGAATGGCTTCCATACCCTGTTCTGATTTTATCTTGAAATTTAAATCAATACTATTGAAACGCACTATCCACTTCCTATTTTCGCGATAGAAACCAAAGTCTTCTTTGACAAAAGTTTCTACATCGGTAGCAACCGCTATGTCCCGTTTGATGCGCTCAAACTGTTCAATTTTTTCATCTATTTGACCTCTGAAGTCAATGATTTTTTTAACCAGTGAATCTAATAACCCATTTTTAACGGCCTTCCAGTTATGATAAACCGATTCCAGAAAATTTCCAAGTCCCCATTGGTACTTCAATATCCGCATTTGACTTTCCGGTAATTGATAAATAAACTCCGGATCACCAGGAAGTGGATTCCAGGTAGAAGGTAATTTGAATTTAATGCAATAGTCATGAGAAGGAAATCGAGCCTCTATTTGAAATTGATAAAGATCGTTGCCAAAGACATCACACCAAGCGTTTTGTGTCAATACTATTTCTTCATCTTCAAAGATGCTGTATTCACAAGGGTTTAACCAACGAGCTAAGGTTTCCGAAAAGGTAATAATGAGTTTTTGGACGTCTTCTATTTCTTTCAGCTGTTCAACGGCAAATGCTTGACGAAGATCCGCAAAAAGACACTCTCGTACCATCCCGGAGATCAAGTGAAGTTGTCGATTAAATATTTCCTGTAGCTTATTTTTAGATTCTGAATATGGTGTGACTAATATGCCCACGGGGGAAGATAACAGTGCAATTGGAATTAACTGAAAATCTGATTCTGTTTTTCCAATGCGTAGTGCTGACCCATTTTGCAGGTGATTTTGACCCAGTTTGAGTGTTTTGTTTTCCAAAAACACCTGATTTAATATAGAACCTTTAAAGGGTTCTCTTGAAATGGTTTCTATCGGTGCATTGCCACTTAATTCATAGGCGGTAAAAAAATAGCCCTCCTTCTCGTCCCTTTCAATATGAATAATAAGAGCCTCCTTCCATTGAAAGTTGGGGACCAATTGCGATTGATTAGCCTCATAAAACCGATGGACTAGATTTGGTGCTGTTTCTCCCGCCATTGTTGTCTTATTTCGTTACTTCTGTAGTCAGGTTACCTTATATTTTAACATAATTGAAGTGTTTGAAGCGCTGCGAAATTCAATTTCGCAGCCTGCGAAATTCAATTTCGCCTTATAATTTAAAAGTTCAACTACTCTATTAGCAAGTAGGTGTATTTATAGTCTTCGGTTAAGTGAGAGACTACCCCTAAAACCTCTATTGCATTCCTATGGCCGTTTCAAACTCTATAGTTAATAAAAAGACATATAAAGTTAAATTTATTGTTTTATATTCAAACGGCATAATGCGTCGAATACTATTTAAATATTTAGTTTGAACTTGCTTGAACTAGAAATCAATTATGAGTAATAAAAAACCAGAGTACAAAGCCATTCTCGAGCAGAACGGGACGTTAAGTCTAGGAGAAATTGTTATAGGAAAACTTAATAAAAGCCAACAGCAACAACTTATTGAAGATATTCTCTCCGAAGAAGTCGATGATCTTGCTCCCTTTCTGCAAAATCCATCTGGGGCTTTTGGCAAAAAGTTTCAAATGGCTTCTTTATTTTATAGTTCCGCGGATTTGGCTTTTAATTTTCTAAGTGAAATGAGTGTTGCTTGGCTAGAAGAGCATGCCGATTATATGGAGAATCGTTTTGAAGAAGCTTGGGGAATAATTAAAGAAGCTCCCGATAATCCAAAAAAAGAACAAAAAGCTAAGCTTGCCCAGGAAGCCCTCGTTCTGGATAAAATTAAGACTTTAGTGGCCAATACTAAGGCAGGTTTTCGGCCGGATTTTTTGGCGTATTTTATTCAAAAATATACACTCGAGATCGAGGAAGAACTGGAGTTCTATCTGCTTTGGGCTAAGATAGAAGAAAGGGCGAAAGTACTGAATATAAAAGAATGGAGCAATCGTATCCACATCGATAAGAAGCCAGCACTTTCAGCTTTATTTTTATATATCCTCCGTAAAGAGAATCCCCTGAGTGCTATCAGGCATTTTCTATTAATTGATAGCCTTGAAGAAAAGCCGAGCCAGCAGTTGTTGCAATTCTTTTCAGTTTATTTAAAACAGACCATTTATCAACTTTTGAATGGCGCAGAAAGCGATGTCTATCTTGAATTTTTAAGCATTCGCGAAAGCATTTCGAGAAAGTGGCTGGACGAGCTATTTGATCAGGTAATGGCTCATCCTGCACTGGAAGAAATTAATAAAAATTACAAAAAGGCTCCCGCCATTCTGCAGGGAACGAGTGAACAACATAAACAACGGATCAAGAACTTTGAGGATAATATTTTTGGAAATTAATAGAACTTATGTCTGCTAAAAGCTTTAATTCATTCTTTCCCAAATCCGAAGATATGCCTTCTTCCATTCTTGCTCCCTCAAATTTCGGAAGCTTAGCGGATGATATTCAATTTCATCGGGAATTGACCAACCAAAATAATATAGAAAGGAATATTTATTTTGATACTTCTGGTATTATAGATATGCTCACGGGATTATCTGGACTATTACAAGGAGGCAAAATAAACTGGAGTGTCTATCATCGGCCATCTACTATTGTCAATGCCTTGGCTTATCGCAACTGGTTGGGGGCGATCTATTTATTGCCCCCACACACTGAAGAACTCATTCGCCAAATTCAGGAAAATGAGCGACTTTTCCCTAATTACCCAGCCAAAAGTTTAAAGGTTGATGAGGAGGAATTTTGGGCAGAGCTTGACCTCAAAGTTCAAGACTTCAAGGAGGCAATTGATAATCCTCAGGCGATGGAAAAATGGGTAGATGAGTTAAAAAGCGAATCGACTGATTTTTTTAAAGGGGTATATTTATCCAGTAGTGATGGGTTTTGGAAAGCGAGATATAAATATCTAAAAGATAAGGGAATTCTTAACCTCTCGGACGAAGGTAATTATCCGCTAGGTGATATTACGGAAAAACCGCTATTTAAGAGATTGCACAAAAGGTTGAATGAGAAACGGAATAAAAACTGGAACAACTACCTGGATGCCATTGCGCTATGCCAATTGGATGAAAAATTGAAACAATTCAATAAAAATAGAGCGAATGGAAGGCCTGCTACCCTTCCGCTTTTTTTTTCTGATCAACCTCATATCTTGGATGCTGTCGAGGACTTCAGCCGTTCACCTGATCAAGATGGGCACTACTCGTTCACCTACCGTAGTGAGAATAGTGAAAACGCCAATTTTTTAATCGTTCGTAACTCTGGGTTTTTTACAATTGATGGGATTTTTAATGCCATACTGCAAGTAGACCCCAAAGAGAAGCTTGAAGACTTCCTCTCTGCTTTAGAACAGCTGCCAAGCAATGAGTCTAATTATTCTGGAAAAAAAATATTGCCTAATTTAGTTGGAAAGAATATCGTCAAAAATATTCGAGATGACCTTCATGAACCATCAAAAGAGAAAATATTTTTGGAGTTCTTCAATCGCTGGTGGGCCCGCGGTGGCTATGAAGAATTGCAATATGTATTAAAAGACAATTCTCTGGAAGAAGATCGGGAAATTATTGATCAGCAAATTCAGGAATATATTGAACATGAGCGGAAGCGACTCAATGAAGAATTTAGTGCTTATAGTGATCGAATTTCGATCATTAGAAGTACCTGGCAGCAATTTAATGGACTTCCTGAGTTTATTGAAAGTAATTTTTCGGAAACCAATGAAAATCTTAATATTTTCAAAGAATTGGGAACACGTTTTTCCTTTACTGAAAAAGTTTGTAAGGAGATTCAGGTTTTGATGGATCGGATGTTTTGGGCGATAAAGACAAGAGGTGAAGATAATAGTATTGAATTGGAAAGTGCAGAAGCTGAAGTCGTCACAGACTTGCTCGTGGGCCTTTTTGAAGAAGCTAAAACAGAGAAGGAAAAACACGACAAATTGGACCGATTGGCGAAATCCCTGGGTATCCTGTGGGTTTTCGAAAAATATGAGCCTATTAGTAAGGTCTGTAAAGTGATTCGAAAACAATTTGCGGCAAACGATACCAATAATGACCTCTACCCCAGTGCTACGATCGCACTGATTCATGCTGCGTCTTTATTGAAAGGGCGAGAGAAGGATGAACAAGCAACTTTGAATATCCTCAACTGTGTGGAAACTAAATTTGGCCAAAAAAATTATAAAATTTGGATTGGATTGAGCTACCTCTATTTTCTGTTATGGGATCAACGGGTAGATAGCCATCGCTTTCCAGAAGTAATGATAAATAGAAAGGAGACTAGACAGGAACAAAAGGACAGCCAATACCTGCAAAAGGCTTTGGAGTATAGTGAAAAAGCGGTATTGTGGCTTGAGGAAAGACGCAAAGAGGCTGTTGAGCCGAAAAAACAGATCAATCGACAGCGCAAGTATTATTATGCGCTTAATGTATACCTCTACCTAAAAACTTATCAATGTTCTTCCGATGAATTTATAGAGCTGATTCACTATGTCGATAAATTTGAACAAATCGCCCGTAATGCTGACTATTGGGATGATGCTCGTTTTTCTGATACACTTTCTAGGTATTTTTTCCGGTTAGCTTTGCTTTCGGAAAACAGAGAGGAATATAAGCTTTACATTCAGGAGGCCCGGTTAAACAATCAAAGTGCGATTAATAGTAGCAAAAGGATCAAAAAGCCATATCTCACGCTAAGTCGAATCCTGAGAGAAGCAGAGATAAAAGGACCCAGTTACCTCAAAATCTTGCGCGCTAGGAGGGAACGTTATTAGATTACTCCTCCTCACTCCCAAACCAATCATCATCCATCGACTGTTGCTTCCGGTCAACGGTGGCTTCGCGTTGTTCGTTGATGGTATTCCAGAGCAGGTCTTTGAGTTCCTGAATGCCTTGTTGGGCCACGGACGAAATGAAAATATAAGGTACGCCTTTGGGCAATTCGGGGAGCAGTAACTCCTTGAGCTCCTCGTCGATCATATCTGATTTGGTGATGGCGAGAATGCGGGGTTTGTCGAGCAGTTCGGGATTGAATAATTCCAGCTCGTTCATCAGGATATCGTACTCTTTTTGAATACTGTCGGTATCGCAGGGGATCATAAAGAGCAGGGTAGCATTGCGCTCAATGTGGCGTAGAAAGCGGTGTCCCAACCCCTTGCCGAGGTGCGCATCTTCGATGATTCCGGGAATATCGGCCATGACAAAGGAACGGCCGTCGCGGTATTGCACCATGCCCAGATTGGGGGCTAAGGTGGTAAATGGATAGTTGGCAATAGCCGGTTTGGCTGCCGTAATGACTGATAAGAGTGTCGATTTTCCTGCATTGGGAAAACCCACCAATCCCACATCAGCGAGTACTTTCAGCTCCAAAATCTTCCACTCTTCTTTGCCTTCTTCGCCGGGCTGGGCATAGCGAGGTGTCTGATTGGTAGGGGATTTAAAATGGCTGTTGCCCAATCCACCGCGGCCGCCGGAGACGAGTATCTGCTCCTCCCCGTGTACCGTGATTTCAAAGAGGACCTCTTCCGTTTCAGCATCCTTGGCTACCGTGCCGAGGGGTACATCAAGGATGATGTCCTCACCATTGGCGCCGTGGCGGTTGTTTTCACTACCATTACCACCGCGACCAGCGATGACGTGCTTGCGGTATTTCAAGTTGAGGAGCGTCCAGACATTCCGGTTGCCTCGCAGAATGATGTGTCCGCCACGTCCGCCATCACCACCATCGGGGCCTCCTTTCGAGGTGAGCCGCGACCGATGTAGGTGTGCCGATCCTGGCCCTCCGGCACCGGAACGACAACATATCTTCACATAATCAACAAAATTCTGCTCCGCCATATCCTTGTTTTCCAATTCTTTGCCCCATCTCGTGACAGGGCAAAGAGGGTGTTTTCCTACAACTGATCAATCTCATTACAGAGTCGATCAAAAATTTCTTCAATGGTCCCCAATCCATTGATCGATACAGATTTACCACTTTCCTCGTAATAGTGATAGACTGGGGCTGTTTCACTTTTATAAACATCAATTCGGTTGCGAATGGTCGCCTCGTCATTATCATCCGCACGACCGGAGGTCTCGCCGCGCTTCAATATACGGGTGATAATTTCTTGGTCGGGTACCTGCAGCATCAACAACTTGGAAATTTCTTCATCTTTCTCACAAAGCAAATTATCCAATGCTTCAGATTGCGGAAGGGTGCGGGGAAACCCATCAAAGATGTATCCTTTTACATCCGGATTGGCTTCCACTTTGTTGCGCAACATGCCAACGGTCACTTCATCAGGTACCAATTCTCCTTTTTCAATGTAACTTTTGGCCTTCAGTCCAAGAGGGGTATCGTTACCCATTTCGTAGCGAAAAAGGTCACCGGTGGAAATATGCAACAAGCCGTATTTTTCAACAAGTTTAGCAGCTTGAGTTCCCTTCCCTGAACCGGGAGGGCCAAAGAGTATCAGATTTATCATACTTTCTTAGGTTTAGCCAATGGAAAATTCTTTACAAATGGCTATTTGGTTCGGACGAACTGCAAAAGTACGAAAATCCGAAGAACCAGTTTAATTAATAACCAATATCCTCGCAACTGCCGTGGTGGTATTGTCAAAACCGGAGAAGCGGGCAGTTCCTGAACTAAATACCAAATAAACGCCACTGTGGGCCCGGCGACCGTTGTAGTCACGGCCATTCCAGATGGCTTGTCCTCCCAGCGCCTGGGTTTCATAAACCATCTTACCGTTGATATCGGTGATCTTCACATTGGCATCGCGCGCCAGACCACGAATGGCAATGGGGCCATCGTATTCCGGCCGTACCGGATTGGGATAGACCTCCACTTCGGCATTGTGCACCCGACCGCCGAGAATGGCATCACTTTGGTAGGAAAGCACGCCTTTATTGGTGGCAAAGAATACCTCGCCGGTGAGTTGGTTGACGGCAATGTCGAGGATATTGTTATCAAACAAGGGCGAATTATCAACTGTAAAACGCTGGATTTGCTCTTCTCCATTGGCGGAAAGCAGGTAAATGCCATTTTTGGTGCCGACCCATTTACGATTGGCTCCATCAACGGCAATAGCTTGTACCACTTCGGTTTCCAGCAGGTAGGCAAAGTTGTCATCATCACCTTGAACAATACGGCGAGTACCCCGGGGGCAAGAATCGTCAAAGATACTGGCCCCGCATTCAAAAATGATGATGCCTTCACCGGTACCCACCCATACTTCGCCGTCTAAGTCAGCGACCAGGCACTGGGTATCATTGGTGGTTAGTGCACTATTGCTTGCTGTGAATACTTCGCAACGATCATCACTCTGATCTTCAATATCTCCTTCATCGAAGACCAGTACTCCACCTTGGCTGTTGCCAATGAGGGCCCATTTGAATCCACTGGCGTCAATATCGAGGTCAAAAAGGTTGGTTTGTGCACAAACCTTACTGAAGCTTTGCCAGGTGTTGTCGGTTTTGAGTACGGAAATGGAATTTCCATTTTCAGCAGAGTGATTGGTGACCCAAACATTGCCTTCATCGTCGGTGGCTACCCCGCCGATGCGAACGCGGCTGGCATCTCCTGCGGCTCCGCTCAGGGAGGAGTTTAGTTTATTGTAAACGGTCAGGTTTTCTCCATCAATTTCCAATAAACCCTCCAGAAATGATCCGGCATATACTTTGCCATTGACCGGGTTTACTTCAATTGATAAAAAATCCCGGACATCATCATTGCCATCATTGGGGTTGGCGCCTTTTAAGACGGGGGTGTTTTCGCGGTTATAATTGGTCCATTGGCCATCGATGAAGGAATACAATCCATCATTTAAAAAGCGATTAGTAAAGGCCTGATTCAACCCGCCACCGGTAATCCAGAGTTGGTTGTTCTCAACGGTGAGACTCCACGCCTTTTCCGAATAAGGAGAGTTAAAGTCGAGGTAGGTACAACTGGGGTCGGACAAGTTGTTGACCATGCGAAAAAAGCGCCAGTTATCGGCAAACCAAACCCTTCCTTTGTCATCCTCGACCGCGTATTTTGGCACGCCAAAGCAGCCATTTGTGGCTCGGCCCATGGTTTCTTCTGTGTCAAAATAGAGCATTTTTCCGTTGTTGCAATTGTCGGAATTACACTGGTAGCCTACCAGCAAATGTGCACCCTCAGCTGTAAGGTACGCCATCGTGTATTCTTCCTCCGGGTGTACCAACACAATACTGCCATCATCCATTCTGTAGAGGTCGTGATTGATGTCAAAGTAAAGGTGATCGTTAAAAATGGCCATGGCGTGGGTACTATAATCGTCGGGAAAACCTTGCTCTGCTCCCAGATATTGCCAACTACTGAAATCTTCTAAGGTGAAACTGTTGGCGACGGCTCGGTAAATGCCTTCGTTGGTGCCCGCATAGATGTATCCGTCAAAATTGACAACCGTATTTACAGGAGTGCCTGTGAAGGTAGTGAACGCAAATTCGTTGGCCGAAATATTGACCCGTGAGATGCCATAACTACCGGCCAACAGCATGGTAGCATCGTTTTCCACAAAAATGTCATTCACTGTTTTTTCACCAGTGATATTGGTGAAGTTTTTGATCTGAGGCATGGTGATGATCTCCGTAGGTTTGATCAGATCAATTACACTATTGGTATAGACGACCATCAGGATTTCACTGAGGGCATTGTATTTGATTAATTTGATGCCCGTATTGCTCAAGCCCTCCACCGTGGAAATAAACCGAGTGGAGCGTTCTTCTTTGTCGAGTTCCATGATGGACCATTCCGTGGCAAAGTAGACGGTGTTGGGGCCTTGACTGACAAACTCACCGCTGTGATAGGGCAAGTGGGACCGCCAACTGCCAATGGGCAGGACATTTTGTGCAGAGAGCGTGGCAGACAAAAGGCTGCCGGCAACTATTGAGAGTAGTAAACGCAACATATTTTATGGTTTGACAAAGTGCTAAGGTATCGATCGAAACTGGTCAAAGAATGTGAAAATTTAACTTGGGAAGCAAATTTATTATTGTTTTACCGAAAGGATTTAAGATTAAGTGTACGATGTATGTCAAAAACACACTGAAGATCCTTATTTATAGAGGGAACTACTCAACAAGTACTCATGCACTTCCGGTGGCACCAGGTATTGCACCGACTGGCCAGCCTTAATACATTTTCTGATGTAACTGGCAGAGATTTGCATCAGCGGCGCTTCGAAGCTTTTTACACTAGCATGGGAAGCCAACTCTCCGGCCTTGTAATTGGGGCGTTGGTAGACGTAAATTTCGTAATCGCGTAGAATCAGTTCATAGTTTTTCCATTTGTGCAAGGTGGCGATATTGTCGCTGCCCATAATCAGGACAAATTGTCGGTCGGGATATTGCTCATGCAGATAGGTCAGGGTATCTATGGTATAGGAAGGTTTTGGTAAATTAAATTCCACATCAGAAGCCCGCAGCAGGGGATTGTCATCAATGGCTAATCTTACCAAGTGTAGGCGATCATGGTCGCGAGCCAGGGTTGACTTCGGCTTGAGCGGATTTTGAGGAGAAACCACCAGCCACACTTGCTTCAGATCAGTCTGGGTGGCCATAAAATTGGCAATGATCAAATGCCCGATGTGCACCGGATTAAAGGAACCAAAGAAAAGGCCGATTTTTTGTGAGTCTGCCATTAAGGAGTAGAAGTATTTTAATACGGTGTGTGCGTTTGAGTAGTATCCTCCTCAATCAATTCCTCACTTTCCGATTGTTTGATGATCACCCCTTCATCATTGGTGTCTACCAACCAGCGACCGTCCATTTTTTGTAGTTTAAATACCGATTCGTAGGTTTCGTACTCGTCTTTGAGCTGGCAGGTACAGCGAGCAGTGGTTCCCATTTCCTCACAGGCAATGCTCAGAAAATCAGTATGTACCATGGTGGAATCACCGGCAGGGCCTGAGAAGAAGACTTTCAATCCTTCGAGTATTTCCTTGCCTTCCGGCGTGCTGATCTTTTTGGCTTTGTCAAACTCATTTTTGTCCAGAAATGCCTGGTATTGGCGCACCACTTCTTCAGGAGATCTGCTGGTGGTTGCATCCTGCTGGCATGCCGCAAACAGGCCGAGGCCAATGGATAAAAGCCACTTCCAGTTAAATGAGAACTTCATAAGTAATCTAATTAATTGCTCAGCATTACCGGCATGACAAGCATCAGGATTTCCTCTCCTGCAACCTCATCTACCGGGTGAAGAATACCGGCCCGGGTTGGGCCCGACAATTCAATCTTGATATCGTCAGATTCGAGCACGCCCAGCATTTCCACCAGGAATTTGGCATTGAAGCCAATGGTCAACGGGTCTCCATCATAACTACAGGCCAGCTGTTCGGTCGCTTCGTTGGAGAAATCCAGGTCCTGAGCCGAGATAGTGAGGCTATTTTCCGTGATGTTCAAAATGACTTGATTGGTCGTTTTATTGGCGTAAATGGCGATCCGCTTGAGCGAATTCTGGAAATCGGTGCGTGGCAGTGCCAATACATTTGGATTGTCCACCGGAATCACAGCGTTGTAATCCGGATAACGGGCATCGATTAGGCGACAAACCAGTGAGGTGCCTTCAAAGTTGAAAAAAGCATTAGCTTTATTGAACGACAAGGTCACCTCTCCTCCCGATGGCAAGGCGTTTTTCAGGAGGTTCAAGGCTTTTTTAGGCACGATAAAGGAGGTGGAAACATCACCACCAATTTCACTAAAGGTATATTTGACCAGCTTGTGTGCATCCGTAGCTACCAGGATCAGTTTATTAAAATCGACCTGGAAATAAACCCCCGTCATGGCCGGCCGCAATTCATCGCTACTGGTGGCAAAAAGTGTCTTGCTGATGCCTTGGTTCAGCATCTGCGCCTGCAATTCGATGGCATCCACATTATCTGCCTCGGGAATACGGGGAAAGTCCGCACCATTTTCACCGGCCAGCTTATATTTTCCATAGGCGGAGGTAATTTCAATGCCAAAATTTTCTTCGTTGACATTGAAGGTGATTGGTTGCTGAGGCAATGCTTTCAACGTTTCCAGCAAAATTTTTGCAGGGACCGCCACCGTGCCGCTAGTGTCTGCGTTGACCTCAATTTCATTGGTGATTGAAGTCTCTAGATCCGTTGCAGTGATGCGAAGTTTGTTATTTTCGATCGTAAAGAGAAAGTCTTCCAATATGGGCAATACCGGGTTGGATCCGATAGCCCCGCCTGCAATTTGCAATTGTTTGAGTAGTTCCGAAGAAGAAACGCTAAATTTCATAGTCTTTCGCAGGGTTTTAATTTGGAAACCAATGAGTTGGCTCCCTGGTTAAAGCTTCAAGTTATGTTACAGGCCAATGTAGCCAAAAGACAAAAATAGAGTTTATTATCAACATTTCAAGGATAAAAAATTAACAGGATGTTGATAAGTTCAAGGCATTTTGCCGCCATTGCAAAAATACGCCTCCAAAAATGTAATCATTACCCTTACCTTTGCGGCGGTTAAAACTAAAAAATTATGCCTAACCGCAAGATTGCTCCTTCTATCCGGCCGATTGAAAAGCTGGAATTGCCGCCGGTGGAATCCATCCGCCTCGACAACGGCATGCCGGTCTATCTCATTGATGTGGGGACACAGGAAGCGCTCAAACTGGAATTGGTCTTCTTTGCCGGAAGGCCTTATGAAGAAAAACAAATGGTGGCCCGGGCTACTGCCAGTCTACTGAAAGAAGGCACGCGTCAACGTGATTCTGCCCAAATTGCTGAAGCTTTTGACTTTTTTGGCAGTAGCCTCAGTGCACCACAAAGTCTGGATACGGCTAATCTGGTTGTTTATTCGCTCAATCGTCATTTTGAGTCCATTTTGGCATTGCTTTCGGAAATCCTGGCCGAGCCAGCCTTTCCGGAGCAGGAGTTGATGGCTTTTATCCAGCGCAACCAGAAAAGTTTGCGCGAAGACCTCTCTAAGAATGAAGTCCTCGCCTATCGCAAGATCACAGAAGTCATTTTTGGCGAAAGCCATCCCTACGGCTACAACAGTACTCCGGAAACCTACGGCGCGCTCATCCGGGAAGATTTGATTCGACATTTTCAGCGTTGTTATACCGTCGACAATAGTGTGTTGTTTGTCAGCGGTAAAATCGATGATCAGGTAGTCCCATTACTCAATAGATTTTTGGGCCAGTTGGATCGAAAGGGTAAACCGGTGATGAATGCCTTTCCTGCGATCCCCAGCCACCCGAAAAAAATACATTTGGAACACCCGGGAACCGTGCAATCGGCCATTCGTATCGGCCGACATTTGTTTGACCGCAAACATCCCGACTTTCCAGGGCTGTACGTTTTAAATACAGTTTTAGGGGGCTACTTTGGCTCTCGCCTGATGGCTAATATTCGCGAGGAAAAAGGCTACACCTACAATATCTATTCCCTATTGGACACGATGCGCTTTGATGGCAGTTTTTACATCGGCACCGAAGTGGGTAAGGAGTTTACAGAGAACAGCCTACGGGAAATTTACCGTGAAATGGAACAGCTATGCCAGGACCCCGTAGGAGAAGAGGAGCTGACGATGGTGCGGAATTATTTGCTGGGTAGTTTTCTGAGTATGGTGGACGGCCCGTTTAATGTAGCCGATGTAGTGAAAACGCTGGTTCTGGAAGATTTACCGCTCGACTATTTTACACAATTGGTGGATGCCACTCGTTATACAACTGCGAAGGACCTGCTAGACCTATCGCAAAAATACCTGGTGCCAGATAAAATGTGGGAGGTCGTTGTCGGGTAAGGATTGTTTAAAAGATAATCCGTATTTTTAGCGGATTGAAGATATTTATAATATTTATATGTTGTTCTGAGTTGTTATTTTTGCAACATTAGGGTAATCGTAATTAGATCATGAGAATTTTATTTTGTTTGTTGTTGTTACTAGGCAGTGCGTCGAGTTGGGCCCAGTCACAAAAGATCAAGGACTTGGAAGCAGAGCTGCAGGAAGCAGAGTCAAACCGGGAGAAGATGCTGGTTCACTACGCATTGGGCGAAGAGTACCTGCGTGTGAATACTGATAAGTCTTTGGATCACGCCAAGGCGGCACACCGATTGGCTGTTCAGGAGAGCAATAAAGGGATGGCAGCTCGCTCGGCTTATCTGACTGGATTGGCCTATGAGCGGAAGCGCGATTCTCGGAATGTAGAAGTATGGATGAAAAGCGCCCTCCAGTATGCCAAGCAGGCCGGTGATTCGGATATCATCATCAAAAGTGTGGACAAGCGTAGTAAAATGGCTACCAAGGATCGCAACTACCGCCGAGCCTATGAGATCAATCAGGAAGCCTTCAATTACTTTAGCCAGAATGGTAAAAGTATGAGTGATCTCGAAGGACAATACGATTTGCAGAAAGTACAATTAGAAAGAGAACAACGCCGTTTGCAAAAGGAGAAGGACGCGCTGGAATTTATTGTGGTCAATCTTCGTCAGGAGCAGGAGCAACTGTCTACTGATAAGTCAAACCTGGAAGCACGCCAGGCACAGCTCTTACAATCCAATAAAGCAAAGCAAGAACAATTGTCGCTTAAAGACGAAGAAATTTCTTCCAAAGCAGAGGAGCTGGCCAGTATTTCCGAACAAAAAAGGGAAGCGGAGCGCTTGGCTCAGAAAAAAGAAAGAGAGGTTAAAGAGTTGACTCGTGATGCTTTGGAAAAAAAGGCGCTGTTACAGGAGGCAGAGTTGGAAGTACAACGCAATCGGATGGTTGCCGAGGAAAGCAAATACCTGCGGAACTTGTCGATCGCCTTGGCGGGCATTATCTTTTTGCTGGCGATGGTCTTTTATGTGCGTTATCGCGCCAAGCGAAAAACAGCCAACAGCCTTGCGGAAAAAAATAAGCTAATCGAAGAGGAACGGCAGCGTTCGGATGAATTGCTACTCAATATTTTGCCGGCCAATATTGCGCATGAACTCAAAGAAAATGGCAAGGCCAAGGCCCGTAAATTTAACGAGGTAACGGTCCTTTTTTCCGATTTTAAAAACTTCACGCGCATTTCGGAGCAACTCAACCCGGAAGAGCTGGTGGAAGAATTGGATAAGTGTTTCAAAGGTTTTGATTTCATTATCAGCCAGTATCCGGATATTGAAAAAATCAAGACTATCGGCGATGCTTACATGTGTGCCGCTGGCCTGAATGACCGCAAATCAATGCCGCACAATATCGTTCGTGCTGCGCTGGAAATGCAGGAATTTCTCGATGAGCAAATGAAGGAACGCATGCGCATTGGTAAGCCCTATTTTGAGGCCCGCATCGGGTTGCATACCGGACCTGTAGTGGCCGGCGTAGTGGGGGTGAAAAAATTCGCCTATGACATCTGGGGCGATACGGTAAATACCGCTGCCCGGGTGGAGTCGCAAAGCCAGTCAGGCCGTGTCAATATTTCGGAAACGACCTACCGACTGGTGAAGTACAATTTTGAATGTGAATACCGCGGTAAAGTAGAAGCCAAAAATAAAGGTATGCTGGATATGTACTTCGTGAATCGCGTACTGGAAGGAGTCGCCGTTTAGGAAAGCCTTTACAGAACTTTAGAGATCATTAATTTGTTGTTTTTTAGGGCTTCCTGCGCCAACCTTCCCCTCCTTTGGTCGGACTACGGTTGGCGCAGTCGGTTTCCTTTCGGGGTTTGCTGCCGCTGTCGGCGGAGCCGCAACCCTAGAAGCACCAAAGCCGGGCAATATTCTAAAAAAAAGGACATTGCTCTCAAACAAACCTCCATCATTCTCAGCAGGATATTAGCAAAAAAGGATGCCTGAAAATAGTAGAACCGGTGGAAAAGGAATAGCAAGGAAACAGAATCTTCGCTACCTTGGCCCTTCCGCTATCTCGGCCTCCTGATAAAAAATCTACGTTCTTTGATAAATTTCGTGGTCAAGCTAAAATGTAAATCAAAAGCGCCTTTAGAAGCGTTGTTTTATATTTTAGTGCCTGTTTGGAGGTAATCATTCAGGCTGCAAATCACAGATTTTGGAACCTCACATCGCTATTTTTTCGTCCGTCTCGGCTGAGCCGAGATGTACTCAAAAATGAGTCTCGCGAGAACCCAAAATCTGCAATTTTCGCTTCTAAAGCACCGCCTCCAAACATGCACTTAGCTTGGCTTTGAATCACGGGATTTGTCAAAGAACCAAACTCTATTACTCAACCAGCGAGAATCATCAACACGTGAGTTTTAAACTACAATCACCATTCCAGCCTACCGGCGATCAACCTAAGGCCATCGAACAATTGGTGGAAGGTGTAGAAGCCGGAGACAAGGCGCAAGTACTGCTCGGTGTGACCGGGTCCGGCAAGACCTTTACCATTGCCAATGTTATTTCCCAGCTCAATCGGCCTACTCTGGTCTTGACACATAATAAAACGTTGACGGCCCAGCTTTATGGCGAACTCCAGGAATTTTTCCCCGATAATGCCGTCGAATATTTTGTGTCTTATTACGACTATTACCAGCCTGAGGCGTATATGTCCGTGACGGATACCTTTATTGAAAAAGACCTGCAAATCAATGAAGAGGTTGATAAACTTCGGCTCCGGGCTACCTCTTCCTTGCTTTCCGGTCGACGAGACATCATCATTGTGGCTTCCGTTTCTTGTATTTATGGTATGGGAAACCCGGAGGATTATAAGTCGAGTATCATTCGCATTGCCCGCGGACAAGTAATCAGCCAGCGAGCCTTTTTATATAGTTTAGTGGAAAGCCTCTACTCGCGTACCGAAATCGAATTTAAACGAGCCACCTTTCGCGTGCGCGGGGATTCAGTGGATATCAACCTGCCGTATGTAGATTACGGCTATCGAGTCATCTTTTTTGGCGATGAAATCGAAGATATTGAGCGCATTGAAATCGAAACGGGGAAGCGTATTGAGTCGATGTCTACGGCGGCTATCTTTCCGGCCAATCTTTATGTGGCGCCGAAGGAACGCATGGGGGAAATTATCAGAGAGATAGAAGATGAGCTACATGAGCAGGAAAAGTATTTTGAGCGCGAACGCCGCTTGTTGGAGGCCAAGCGCATCCATGAGCGCACTACCTTCGACCTGGAAATGATTCGGGAACTAGGCTATTGTAATGGCGTGGAAAATTACTCCCGCTTTTTTGACGGCCGTCAGCCAGGGACGCGGCCCTTCTGCCTGCTTGATTACTTTCCCGATGATTATCTGATGGTGGTTGACGAAAGCCACGTAACCCTGCCACAGGTGCGGGGTATGTATGGCGGAGACCGGGCCAGGAAATTGAATCTGGTGAATTTTGGCTTCCGCCTCCCTTCCGCGATGGACAACCGCCCGCTGAATTTTTCAGAGTTCGAATCGATTACCAACCAAATCATCTACGTTAGTGCCACGCCTGGCGATTATGAGATGGAACAAACTAGTGGGCTGATCGTGGAACAATTGATTCGTCCCACGGGCCTCCTCGATCCACCGATTGAGGTGCGGCCCAGTCTCAACCAGATTGATGACTTGATGGAGGAAATCGACGAGCGCATCAAAAATGACGAGCGGGTGTTGGTCACTACCCTCACCAAACGCATGGCCGAGGAACTGACCAAATACCTATCGAAACTCAATATCAAAGTCCGCTACATCCACTCGGAGGTCGACACCATGGAGCGGGTAGAAATTCTACGCGATCTGCGTCTCGGCGGGTTTGATGTCTTGGTGGGGGTCAACCTTTTGCGGGAGGGCCTCGATTTACCGGAGGTATCTCTTGTTGCGGTAATTGATGCCGATAAAGAAGGCTTCTTGCGCAATGCTCGTTCCCTGACTCAGACCGCTGGTCGGGCGGCTCGGAATTCCAATGGATTGGTCATCTTTTACGCCGACAAAATCACCGATTCCATGCAGCGCACCATCGACGAGACCAATCGCCGTCGCGCCATTCAGATCGCTTATAATGAGGAGCATGGCATTACCCCCACTACCATTACCAAAACAAAAGAAGAAATTCTCAGCCAACGCTCCATCCTCGATATTCGGGGCAAGAAAACCAATGCCTACATTGAGCCCGAAAAGCCTAGTATCGCCGCAGATCCACTGGTCGCCTACCTTACTCGCGATCAGCTCGAACGCATGATGCAAGAAACCGAGCGCAAGATGAAAAAAGCCGCCAAAGAGCTAGATTTTATCACCGCTGCTCAATATCGAGATGAGTTGTTTGCCTTGAAAGAACGCATGAAGACGGCGGTGTGAGAGCATGTTTGCTGGCGAAAAGCATCATTTTTTTTGTAAAACAAGGCGTTTTTTGAAATGCATCTCGGCTGATCCGAAACGGATAAAAAAAGAACGATGTGTCATCAAAAAAGTGCTGTTTTGCAGCCTGAATGATTACCTCCAAACAAGCACTAAAAGGCATTCCGCAGCATCTCTCCCGCTCCCCCCATTTTACTTTATATTATCAACCAAAATTCAAAAAAATGAAAAAGCCCTGCCTACTGTTCTTTATCTTCGTTTTCTTTTTTACGCCTTCCTTGACGGCTCAAGAAACGCCCCTAAAAGGTAAAGCTGCTGGCGTTCAGCTTCAAGGTGAAAAGCTGGAAGCACCTGCTCCGGAATTGGACACGACTTTTATCATCCTCGGAACGATGACGGACTATATGGGCCGTAAAGTAGGCCTAAAATCAACCGATTTTGTAGATCGATACTTTGATTACGAGGCCGCGCTCTATGAGTTTATTCAGGAAAGTACGAGTGAAGTCATTGAGCTTTCGCAAAAGGGCAGAAACATCAAACTTCTGTCGGACGAACTGGCGAAAAAGCTCAATAGCTATTATACCTTTAAAAAAGAGGGGGCATCCTCTAAAGACGGCAGGAACTGGGCAGGAACTTTGCAGGGGACTTTTAACAAAGCCCGTCTCCAGACTCGCGCACAGAAACAATCTTTTCTGATGGGTACGTTGTTGCGATATGGGGAGGATCTCGGTTCGGATATTTACAAAATCCAATTGGCCAATTCGAGCGCCAAGTGTACCATCATTGTCGATTTACTACAAGATTTGGGTTGTACCCAAATTTACTATTACCGCAATCCTGATCTGATTCCGGTGTCTACCTCCATTTATTTCAAGCCGACGGACGCTTTCAAAAAACAATTAATGCCTTTTGCCGGTATCATGGCGACGATCAAAAAAGCCAAAATTAAATACTATCAAGAAATGGTTAACCAGGAGTTTTCCTGGCCGGAGGATACCAGGATGGCAGCGCTAAAAGAGCTTTGGACGAAATAAGTAGTCAACAGGCAGTCAAAGTACTTATCAACTTAAACATACGAAACGCAGAACCTTTTATACACTTTTCAACCAACCCGCGATACTAATCCGGTATCGGGTCAGTGAAGGACTCACTTCGTGCTCAATTTCATCACTTTTGAAAAAGGCGGCCCGACCACCAAGGGGATAAACATCTTCCTGCTGATTGTCGGGTAGGTATAAAGAAAGTACGCCGCCATCACTTGTTTTCCAATCTTCATTGAGGTAGGTGACCAGGGAAAATTTTCGGCCGCGGTGGTTTTTAAATTGATCGAGGTGGCGCTTGTAGAAGCTGTTTTGCTCGTAGTAGGCATAGTGAAACTCGTAGTCGTTGATACCGGTATAGCAGGTTTGGTTGAGGTAGGCAATGAATTGTTCCACCCGGTCCAGAAATAGCCGTTCAAAGGAATCCTGGCTGTCTTTTTCGATCCATTTGATGACGTCCCCGCGAATCAGGGCATTCTGTTGGTGATCAAATTTTCTACCCACTCCTGCTGGATGCATCCTGCCGGCCGCATGGTGATGGAGGAGATTGTTTCGCAAACCCGATACAATCAGTTCATCAATAAAATGATCACAAGCTCCAAACTGGCGATCCAGTAATCCCTGGATCATCAATTCAAACTGTTCCTCCTCCTGTCCCGCCAGTAAATTTTTGTCCATTGGTTTTTAAATTTAGCCTGCTAAAATACCATTTCCGATCATAGGAAAATGATTTATTTTTTGACGTTCGTCGAAAAAGCAGAAGGGAGAAAACCGACGAGTAGGTTTAGTTTGAAATTTTAGTGTAAATAATTGATTGACAGTGTCTTATTGGGAGGTGTTTTGGGTTTTGGCGGCTTGACTTTTATCCCATCTTAACAAGGTTGTGGTTTCCTCTTTTGACGGAGCGCCTGCCAGGGTTATTCAGTAAAGCATTTCCCACAAGGGAAACCTGGCTTGTAGACACGTTAGTTGGCTGCTTATCATGACGGTCAACCCTACTTGATTGACCAATCCGTCGCGGTTGGTTACAGTGAAAGTATAGGTCTTCTGACAAAGTCCACTTCTTTATTACTTTTGCAGGTCTAAACCACCGGTTATGCGTACTTTTTGGGACTTCATCCGCAACAACAGACACCTACTGCTCTTTGGAGTCATTCTGACGTATTTTTCCAGTTTTGGGCAAACCTTTTTGATTTCCCTTTACATTCCGGAAATTGAGCGGGTGTTTGGCTTGTCCAATACGGGACTCAGTTCGCTGTATGCAATAGCCACGATGGCCTCCGCTTTTGTCTTGCCCTGGGTGGGGAGGTTGGTTGATACCCAACCCCTGCGGCGTTTTACTTTTGGGGCCCTCGGGGGCTTGGTCACCGCTTGCCTATTGCTTTCTTTTGCCATTCATCCCGGGCTGGTGTTGATCAGTTTTTTTGGATTGCGCTTATTTGGGCAGGGACTGATGAGCCATACTTCCATTTCTACGATGGCCCGGGCTTTTGTGTCCAATCGGGGAAAGGCCATCAGTATTGCTACTTTGGGGCATCCAATGGGAGAGGCTACCTTGCCCTTGCTCATTGCGCTGGGCATTGGCCTGCTGGGGTGGCGTACGACACTACAATTATCGGCTGCGAGCTTGGTCGTCATCGTTTTTCCCGCGGTCTATTTTTTGCTAAAGAAGCCGTCGAAAGATCTCTTGTTTCCCAATCGAGAGCGCGAAGGGCAGCCCGTGAAAAGTAAGAACCCACTACTTGTCTTCAAAGAGCGTTCTTTTTGGATCATCGCACCGGCGGTCTTCATTACGGGCTTTTTAAATACAGCGATCTTCTTTTTTCAGGTTAAGTTAGGCAATAGTAACGGATGGGACCCCGCCTGGGTGGCCGGGTCGTTGTCCATTTATGCACTGGCCAGTGCTTTGTCCATGATGGGTTCCGGGCCTTTGGTAGACCTCTTGACGGCACGCCGGTTGTTTCCGTTTATGCTCATTCCGTATATCATCGGAGTGGTCGTTTTGGCTTCCTTTTCCCATCCGCTGACTTATCCGGCAGCCTTGGTTTTGCTAGCCATCTCCAACGGTGGGGGCAGTACCATCAAAAATGCTTTATTTGCCGAGGTTTTTGGCACCGAAATTATCGGTACGGTGCGCAGCGTCTTTACCACCGTAATGGTCTTTAGTACGGCTTTGGGCCCTTTGAGTTTTGGGCTCTTGCTGGACAATGGCTGGACTTACAGCAGCGTCTTTTGGCTTTCTGTTGGGGTTTTGGCGGCCATTATTATCTGGAGTTGTTCTTTAAGATGGGTGAAATAGACTCCTCAGGAGATTGGTTGAAAACCAGTATAACCACTTATCCTTTTTGGGATTTAACCCAGGCTTTAGGTGTGACACCTTCCATCTTTTTAAAGAAAGTATTAAAAACCGTTTTGGAATTGAACCCACTTTCGTAAGCCAGTCCTAAGAGCGTCAGGTGGCTGTTGGCTGATTCGAGGGCTTTAATTTTAAAGGCTTCGAGGCGATAAGAATTGATGTATTCGTTGAAGTTTTTGCCGATGTGTTCATTGAGCAGCCAGGATAATTTATTTGGGTGTAGCCCCAGATCATCAGCCAGGCTCTTTAAACTGAGGGCCGGATCCAAATACAGTTCTTCTTTTTCCAATAGCTCAACCGTGGCACTAAGGTATTGGGCAATTTCCTGTGGACTCAATAGGCTTTTACTAGAGCCTAGCCCACTTGGTTTTTCATCTTCTTCATCGGGTAGCTTATCGTCGGGGAAGGTAGCTTCCACAAGTTGTTGATAGCGATCGTAGGTGCGGAGTGGCTCCAATAAAGGCAAGAATTTAAACCCGGCAAATTGTCCCGTTCGGTTTTTTACTGCCTTTTCTAAAATATCGAGTGCCAACTGGTGGTGACCAAGGTAAACCTGAAGGTACAAATGCCAGGGAATGAGTGTATAAATAGGCGCCACCTCCAACATAGAGCGGATGGTGCTTAAGTCAATATCAATGGACTCGTCAGGGTGTATCAGTTTATAAAGCGCCCGACAGTCATCCGGACGCTGAGCAGGATATTTTTGTATAAATATTTGTAGTTTTTTGTAATCTTTTAGATGAATGTAACACAGCAAACTCAACTCGATGGCAAAAGAAAAACCGGGATCAATGCGCAATGCCGCCTCCAAGCTTTCCAATGCCTCCGGATATTCTCTGGAGAGGTAGTGGATGTTGCCCTTAGTGTAATAGTGGTTTGGAGATAAGGGGTTGAGGGTGAGTATGTTGTTGGTGTGTTTTATGGCTTCTTTAAAATTGCCTAGTATGGTGTGCATTTCCACCAAGCCTTCCTCCGCTTCGGTAAAAGAAGGGTTGAGTTCAATGGCTTTTTTGTAAAACCAGTGGGCATTTTTAAAATTCCACTTTGCCCAAAAGTCTAAGGTCGCCCTCGCATAGAAACCCAGGTAAGACTTATCGTCGATTTGAAAGCCTTTTTTGAGGTAATTTTCCGCGATTTTTTGGTCATCTACATTGGCTCTAAAAGAAGCACGCATGGCGTAGCTGTAGCCAATTCCAAAATAAGGCAATGCAAACGATGGATCTTGCTCAATACATTGCTTGTAATAATCGATTCCTTTGGCGATACCTTCCGCATTCCATTTGAGGTGATTGTAACGGCCTTTGAGGTAAAGATTGTACGCCTCAATGTTTTGTGTAGGTGCATTGATCAGGTGTTCCTGAATTTCGAGGTGACCAAAATTTTCTCGGATTTGGTCTGCAATGAGCAGGCTAATCTCATCCTGAAGGGCAAAAATATCCTTCAATTCCCGATCAAAATTCTTTGACCACAGGTGGAAGCCATTATCGGTTTGA
>CAXHCA010000101.1:0-24451 GCA_964015035.1 uncultured Saprospiraceae bacterium | reverse complement strand
ACACTTGGCTTCGTCGGCAGCGTCAGATGTGTATAAGAGACAGCTAATAAGTTAAGTTCTGCCAGTGCTGGAAATCAGCTGATTTTTCCCTCATTCTATACTTTTTTTAATTTTTTTTCCTTCAGATATAATAATCTGCAAATCCCTCCCGTTTTTATAATGAATTTTGGTTCTATGACAAATTCCCTGATTCAAAGTCAATCAAAAATATAAACCAACGCTTCTAAAGGCACTTTTGATTTATATTTTAGCTTGACCACGAAATTTGTCAAAGAACGTGAATTTTTAATCAACAACTCAAAACCCTCGTCTATCGGTAAATATTTTTTACACTTATTTGAAATAGTTGTTAACCGATAACTTCCCGCATGACGATAGGTCTTACTTTTTTTCTTAATATTTTGGTGCAGCGCTGATTGTTAGCCCAATCAACCAATGAAAACCACCGAATACAGGGCTGTTACCACTAGGAGAAAACTTCCTTAATAAAGTTAGAAAAGGTCACAAGGACCAACCTCCTTTCCCATTTTGAGAAAGGCAGGGTTTAATTGGCGATTGTATAGGAAAGTAGTGCGTGACCGGCTCACGTACTTAATTCCTGCCAGATAATCGCCTGGGAGAGCTATGTTTTGTACACACCAATGTGGGTATAAGACCATGATGCGCTATGGAACACTAAAGATGCACGAACCATTGAGAGAGTAGTTTGAACCAGCAGCGGACAGGGTAACCTTTAAGTTGGTCTCCTGCCGCTGCCTTTTTTAGTGCTTGTTTCATGCGTTGGAGGTTGTATCCAAACAGTTTATAAAAACGAATATTATTTTTATAGAGATCTGTAATCAGATAGAAGTATAACGCCAAAAGAACCCAAAAGTCATTCCCTAAAAACGAATTACAGATCGTCATAATCCCCAAAATGTCTATCCAGTACAGGGTCTTTTAACCAAGGCCCTGTATTTTTTTTGTGTCCTTTTTTGAATCTCTCCGTCTAAAAGGATAATTTTAGTATTGTTAATTTAAAACTGGGGTTTCCCAATTATAAAAAATCGCATTCTTATGGATTTAATGAATCTCTTACAAGGACAAATTTCTGAAAACCTCATTGACCAATTGAGTCAACAAATTGGTGGAGCAGACAAAGAACAAACCGCTGCGGCAACCACCGGTATCATGACTACATTGATGGGTGCCCTAGCCAAAAACGCACAGACTCCTGAAGGGGCTCAATCACTAGATAAAGCACTGGAAAAAGATCACGATGGTAGTATAATGGAAGATATTATGGGTATGTTGAGTGGCAATAAACAGACCAACAATCCCAAAATGCTCAACGGATCTGGTATTATCAATCACATTTTGGGAGACCGCCAAAGCGGCGCCGTAAATATGATCAGCCAGATGAGTGGTCTGGATTCCAGTAAAACCGGTAGCCTAATGACTATGCTCGCCCCTGTATTGATGGGCGCATTGGGACAAACTAAGCGTCAGCAAGGATTGGATGTAAGTGGCATTGCGTCTTTGCTTTCCGGTACGGTACAGTCTCAGAAATCTCAAAACCCAACGATGAATCTGGTGACCAGTTTCCTCGACAGCGACGGTGACGGTAGCATCGTGGATGATGTAGCCAGCATGGGTTTCAAATTCCTGGGTGGATTTTTCAAAGGAAGAAAATAAGCTTCGGCTCAAGCCGATAAGACGCTTCGAACAATACTGTGCTCAAGCCCAGCATTAATCGGAGTATAAAACAAAAGCCTCGTGAGAATCTCACGGGGCTTTCGTTTATTGGAAGATGGTATTTTTTTTACAAAAAACCCAGGTAAACCACAATGAAGAATTAGGCGTTTTCGCGTTTTTTCTCCTCGTCTTTACGTTCAGCTTCGCGCATGCCATCTTTCAACTCGCTTTCAATAGTAGAACGGGCCGTATTGAACTCGCGGATTCCCTTACCAATACCACGCATGAGTTCAGGAATTTTCTTGCCCCCGAACAACAACAGAATGGCAAAGAAAATCACCAGCATCTCCGGACCAAAAAAGTTGAATAACAATATGGTTTTCATAATCAAAAATTTTATTGGTGCAAAATTACACCTTTTTCAACAGTGACGCATCATTTTAGGATAGACATTTTGGTAATGCCTATGATCCATCCAAATGCTAATGGTTTAATCTGCCCAGGTTATTTTTTCAATCCAATTTCGCGCAAACGCTCATCGAGGTATTCCCCTGCAGTGATTGGCTCGTAGGCCAATGGCCGTTCTTCAGTCACACAACTCTCCAAACTACTCAAATCCATGTGGCTTCGCGGATGCAAGAAAAATGGAATCGACAATCGAGGTTCGTGCCACTTCTCCTTTGGAGGATTGACCACCCGGTGCGTGGTCGATTTCAAATAATTGTTGGTCAATCGCTGCAACATATCACCTACATTGATCACGATTTCATCCTCTCCTGGTGTGATATCCATCCACTTTCCTTCCATATTGAGCAATTGCAGCCCTCCGGCAGAAGCCCCCACTAAAAGCGTAATCAAGTTGATGTCTTCGTGCTGTTCTGCCCGAATAGCCGACTTGGGTTCTTGTTTAATTGGCGGATAATAGATGGACCGCAAAATGCTGTTGCCATTGTGAATTTTTGCATCAAAATACTGCTCATCGAGGCCTAGGTGAATGGCAATGGCCCGCAACAATTCTCCACCGGCCTTTTCAAAGGCTTTATATAATTTGATGCCCAAATCAGTAAATTCAGGTTTCTCCACTACCCTTACATTATCCGGATAATAATCCTGAATGGGGTCATCATCGGTCACTTCTTGTCCAATTTGAAAAAATTCCTTCAAATCTGCTACCTCTGATTGCTTGGCGTGTTCCTTACCAAAAGAGGTATATCCCCGCTGGCCCGCCAACCCTGCTATTTCATAATTTTGCTTGATCCACCCCGGTAAGGCAAAAAAATCATTGGATGCCTTGTAAAAACCATCAATCAGCTCTTTTGGAATGCCGTGATTGATCACTCCTACAAAACCAATCTCGTGAAATGCCTTGCCCAACTTATCTACAAATGCCGAACGTTCTTCCGCACTGCCATGCACAAATTGAGATAGATCAACTACAGGTATTACTCTTTCTGCCATGCTTATTTGTTTAATAACGCTAAAAAAGATTACTAAATTAACACTTTTCCGCACAATCTGGATGATCCCCAAACCAACTTTTTCACCTTCGGGGTTTGTAGCGAGATTTTTCCAGAATCTGTTGTGCGTCCCCCAATTGGATCAGGTCTTGCAATCGGGTCTGCGGATAATTCCGCATATATTTTTTGACAATCTGCCAGCCGACCCAATTGGCTGTTCGGCCCGGAGCTTCCTCGGGCATGCCCGGGGAGTTAGGGCTGTAATCCACCAATTTGCGAATCTTTTGCCACTCGGTGCTATAGAGCAAGTTTTCACTCAACAGATAAGCCCACATTTCCAGCTCATTGTCATCCAGCCACTGCATTTGATCGGAGGTCACTTCCATTTTGATGCTATCCGGGGCATAAGGCAAAAATTGATCCAAAAGGTAGAGTTTTTTTCCATTGTTGATCATAATATCTAACAGCCGATCACCCGATGGCGGTCCCACTAGGTCCTCTACCAGCACACTCATGGTTTTGGAAACCAGGTGTTCGGGAGTAAAAGTGCGGGTCATATATTCTGAAAAGGCCGGATTACCAGGGTTGATTGCCTGATAAGGGTACTCGGGCCCAAGAAAAAAGTCCAGACCTACCGCTAGTGAATTTTCTCCATAGATAAAAGCCGCCACGGTGTATTCCGAGATAAAAGTAGTGACATCCGGAGTAGGCAATTCCGGAAAATAATGCTTCAGGTATTTGAAAGCTTGCGTAAATTCGGCTTGCACTGGCTCAAAATTACCGTAGAGCACCATACATGTGTCGTACAAATGCTGTATCGGAGGGTGTTGAATAAATCCACCGATATACGCTGTTTCGTCCTCTGGCTTGATGCGTTCGCCATCAATACCCAGAATTTGCCCAAAATACAGCGGGGCAAACACAGGATAGGCGCTTTTCAATTGCTCCAGCCCAATTTCCAGATTTGTCGTATCTAAGGAAAAGAGGTCTTTTTCAAAACGGCGGATCTCTGCCTCTACGGCAATGTCCGATACATCAGGAATGTATTTTTGCTCCTCGGATTGGCAACTAAAGAACGAAATAGCCAAAACTGCGTTGTAAATGAAAGCTTTTTTCCAACTCATATCCTTAAAAAGCGGGATTTTAGTGATCATCATATAAATTTGCGTCTACAATATGGGACTGCAAATTCGCGTATATTCTACAAGTCACACAAAAAACTGTTGAATAATGAAAAAAATTGTTGCCATCTCTGCCTTTTTATTGGGCTTTACCCTGGTTGCAACTGCACAGGAAACGATTCGTTTTGGCTTTCAGCTTAGTCCGGCATTTTCCTGGATGGCGTCCAATTCTTCACGCATCAATACCAGTGGTACCAATTTGGGTATCAAATTGGGTATGGTTGGAGAATATTACTTTCAGGAAAATTATGCCTTTACCACCGGTATTGGTTTCCATTTTAATGCCGGCGGAACCCTGCTTTATGACAATGCCGGTTCTTACTGGAAAAAAACGGACCTTCCCGATCCATTGACCAGCCTTTCGGCAGATACCAAACTTAAATACGACATTCAATACCTGGAAATACCTGCCGGTTTGAAGATGCGAACTCGCGAATTCGGTTATATTCGGTATTTCCTGGAGCCCAATATCGTGTTTGGCTTTAGAACCCAGGCTCGCGGTACGATCCAAGATCCCGGTAAAAATGGCGAGGACGAAGAGAAGTACAATATCCAGAAGGAAGTCAATGCCCTTAATCTATCCTGGGGGCTCAGAGGCGGTATTGAATATACCATTTCTGAAAACACCAGTATTATTGGCGGTCTCGGCTTCCAGGTCGGCTTCACTGATGCTACGGATGATAACGGTACCGAATTTGATCCAAACACACCGAGTGGCGAAAGAAGAGAAGATTCGAAAGGCACGGTGCGCGCCATCGTACTGCGATTGGGCGTAATGTTTTAATGCCAAATAGAACTACCGTTCTTTTTAGTTGAGAATATCAACCATTTTCAGACCAATCAAAAAGCAACGTCTGGATGGAAGAACTGGAAAGGGTGCTAAAAATGGCATCATTCGTCCAGTTCTTCCAATTTCCCCCAAACCGTTCTTTTTCATTCCAACCCTTCTGATAATTAGCACATTACCGCTAAATTCTTATCTTTGCACGCCTTTTCAAAAGTGAGCCTTAGTTGAATAAATTTATAAAAATGGGAAATACACAAATACCTCAGCTCGATAACCTGATTGAAAATTTCATCACCCAAGCACTCGAAGAAGATGTGCGCACTGGTGATCATACCTCACAAGCCTGTATTCCAGCGGATTCGCGGAGCCGTGCTCACTTATTGGTGAAAGATCCCGGCGTCATTGGTGGGATCGAAATAGCCCGTCGCTTCTTCCACCGAGTAGACCCCACGGCCACCGTGGACGTCAAAATTGAAGATGGCAGTGATATCAATATCGGCGATGTGGTATTTGAAGTAGAATGTAATTCCCGTGCCCTCCTAAAAGTGGAACGTGTAGTACTCAATACCATGCAGCGTATGAGTGGCATTGCGACGCTGAGCAACCGCTTTAAATTTGAGGTAGAAGACCTTCCGGTGCGCATCCTCGACACGCGCAAAACCACCCCAACCATCCGTTTTCTGGAAAAATGGGCCGTACGCTTGGGAGGCTGTGAAAATTACCGAGATGGATTGTACGATTGGATCATGATCAAGGACAATCACATTGATGCTTGTGGCGGCATCCGTCAGGCCATTGAGCAGGTAGCCGCCTATCAAGAGGCCAATCAACTCAACCTACCGGTAACCATCGAAGTCCGTAACTTGGTAGAGCTCCACGAAGTACTCGCCGTAGGCAAGGTGACCCGCATTATGCTCGACAATTTTGAACTCCCCCTGCTGAAGGAAGCCCTGGCTACCATCAATGGGCGGTTTGAAACAGAGGCATCGGGCGGCGTCAATATTCACACCATTCGGCGCATTGCCAAAACCGGCGTAGACTTTATTTCAGTAGGGGCCTTGACCCATTCAGCACACAGCCTGGATCTGAGCCTGAAAGTGATCAAGGATACACCAAATGAGGTCTTATAAATCCCTTTCCGGTCAGATCTTTGTCAAACTATAAATGCTTTTTTTTCGTTATATTGAGCAGGTTTATTACTAAATCTCAACAAACGTATATCGTTTTTAACAATTGGTAAGTATTTAGTAACAAGTTGGATGAAGAATTTCACGCAAAGTTAAAGGTCTGTTAAAGTATCCTGTTGCGTTCGGTTAATACCTAATTTTGTAAGGTTTCTAGTAGAAAATTATTTCCAAAATCTTGCACGCTAATATCGATGAATAAAAAAGCTATTTGGGCAATAATTGGGTTGATGAGCCTGGCTGTCATTGGTGTCGTATGGCTACAGATGAGCTTGATACAAACATCGATGAAGGTCAATGAGGAGAAATTTGACAAGAATGTATTTAATGCCTTAAATGCGGTGGTCAACCGTTTGGAGTACAATGAAAAGCGGGAAGCCTTCCATTTACATGGCAATGGCTATTCGATCAACTACCTGAGTAGCGATTTGCAAGGATTGGCCGGCAGCAACAACGTCAACGGCGGAAAGGTCGACTTTTCCTTCAAGCAGGTGGTGGGCCAGCCCGGCGCACTAGACCGCCTAATGGCCGATGTATTGGATTTTGGTATCTGCACCAATTGCTTACGCAAAAGGGATGAAAAAATCCAGCGCCTGATGATGTACAACACGCGCAATGATTTTGTACCACTGGAGGAACGCATCAAACTCGAACAGCTGGATAAAGCGCTACGGCAGGAACTGGAAAATCAGGGTATCAATACGGACTTCAACTATGGGGTGTTTTCCAAGCGCCGCAAATCCTTTGTCATCGTCGACAATTACTATGTGGTGGAGGAGCCCCAACCGGATGACGGTCAATATGGGTTTAAAAACTTATTTAGTTCTGGTTATCAGGTGCACCTTTTCCCAGAGGACCAGGCTTCACCCGGCCTGCTAATGATCCACTTCCCTTCCAAAACCAGCGTGGTCTGGAGCTCGTTGTGGCTCAATTTCCTGGGCACCATTCTCTTTACCGCAATTATCCTGCTTTGTTTTGCTTATACCATTCAGGTGATTTTCCAACAAAAGAAAATTTCCGAGATGAAGACCGACTTCATCAACAACATGACCCACGAATTTAAGACCCCAATTGCAACGATCTCCCTTGCGGCCGACTCTATTACCAGTCCGATGATTTCGGGTAATGTAGACAAAGTGCAGCGTTTTGCCGGTATCATCAAGCAGGAGAACAAACGCATGAACAATCAGGTGGAGAAGGTATTGCAAATGGCGAGAATCGACAAAAGAGAGTACTCCCTCAAGCTTTCTCCGGTCAATTTGCACGACATCATTGAACACGCCGTGGAAAACATCACCCTACAGGTGGAAAAAAAGGATGGCATTGTCAGTACCGAACTGGAAGCCACTAATCCTGTTGTGGAAGGAGACATGACGCATATTTCCAATGTGATCAACAATTTATTGGACAATGCAAACAAATATTCACCGGAAAAACCTGAAATTTCTGTGCACACGCGCAATCTAGCCAACGGTGTTGAAGTTATAGTAATGGACCGTGGAATTGGCATGAGCAAGGAAGCGCGCAAACATATTTTTGATAAATTTTACCGGGTACACACCGGCAATCTGCACGACGTGAAAGGCTTTGGCTTAGGATTGAGTTATGTAAAAGCCATGATGACTGCCCACAAGGGAGAAATCGACGTCAAGAGTGAACCGGGGAAGGGCAGCAGCTTTGCACTCTTTTTTCCTTACCAGGTAGAAACAAAACATTAACCCTTATCACCCCTTACCGGATTCTCAAAATTCTGGTCTGGTAAGCTCGGAGGGAAACAAGTAAAACGATCTATTATGGCAAATGACAAAATCCTATTGGTAGAAGATGATCAGAATTTTGGGGACGTACTGAAGTCTTATTTGGAAATGCACGATTATGATGTAACCCTCGCTACTGACGGTGCGATGGGCCTTGAAAGCTATAATAAAGGACAATATGATTTGTGTATCTTCGATGTGATGATGCCCAAAAAAGACGGTTTTACCCTGGCCAAAGAAATTCGCGAAAAAGATATGGAAATGCCCATCATTTTCCTGACTGCCAAAACGATGAAGGATGATGTGCTACAAGGATTCAAAATCGGTGCTGATGATTATATCACCAAGCCGTTTAATTCGGAAGAGCTGCTGTATCGCATCCAGGCCATTCTGAAACGCAGCCAGCAAAAAGCTGATCCAAGAGACGAAATCAAAGAATTTAGCATCGGAAAATACCATTTTAATTATCCGTTGCGTATCTTGACCTACGATTTGGGTGGTTCAGATGAAGAAAAATCGAAACTTTCGCCCAAAGAAGCCCAACTTTTACGTATGTTTGCAATGTATATGAACGATATACTTCCGCGTTCTGAAGCATTGACAAAGATTTGGGGAGAGGATAATTACTTCACCGCGCGCAGCATGGACGTGTTTGTCACCAAATTGCGCAAATACCTCAAACAGGACGAAAACATTGAAATCGTCAATATTCATGGCAATGGATTTCAATTGCTCGTCAAAGCGGAAGAAGAGGCCTGAAAGAAGTTTTGATTTTTATTTTGGCTAACTCTTAATCATAAGATTTGTCAAAGCACCAAGATAGATCTGAGCGGTTTTCCTGCGAAAACTGCCACATCATAAGATTAGTTTTTGGGATTATGATTTGGGCTGGGTAGCCATGAGCTACCTGGCTTTTTTTGCGAAAAATCGAACCGTGTACAAACTTCTGCTTAAACCACTTCTCTTTTCCTTTTCCCCCGAAAGGGCTCATTCCATTATGCTTGCGCTACTCCAAATGGTATTAGCCACACCGATTCTCGGCAATTTGTTTCGCCGGTATTATCGAGTTGACCACCCTCTCCTTCATAGAAACGTACTCGGCTTAAAATTTCCCAACCCCGTTGGCCTGGCTGCCGGTTTTGACAAAAACGGCAAGTATTTTAAGGATATGGCTGCCCTGGGGTTTGGATTTATCGAAATCGGTACCGTCACGCCGAAAGGCCAGCCGGGGAATCCACAGCCTCGCCTCTTCCGCCTGCCTGCCGATGAAGGATTGATCAACCGCATGGGGTTTAATAATGAAGGCGTGGAAGCATTGGTCGAAAGACTAAAAAAAGGCCGCCCGGAGGGCATTGTCATCGGCGGCAATATTGGAAAAAATAAGATTACCCCTAACGAAGCGGCCAACGACGATTATAGCGCTGGTTTCGAAGCGCTTTTCCCTTATGTGGATTATTTTGTGGTGAATGTCAGCTCACCCAACACCCCCAATCTCCGGGCCTTACAAGACCGCGAACCCCTCACCCGATTGCTCAGTCAGCTGCAAGAACTCAACAGCGCCCAAGCCGCTCCCAAACCCATCCTACTCAAAATTGCGCCCGATCTAACCAAAACGCAACTGGATGAGATCGTGGAAATTGTTCAGGAAACCCGCATTGCCGGCATCATCGCCACCAATACCACCATCAGCCGCGACGGATTAAATACTCCCTCCGAAGAAATTGCAGCAATCGGCGCCGGAGGCCTCAGTGGCAAGCCGGTGAGACAGCGTTCTACTGAGGTGATTCGTTATTTAAATGAACGGGCCAATGGTCAATTGTTCATTATTGGTGTAGGCGGTATCTCCTCCCCACAGGACGCCATCGATAAACTGGATGCCGGCGCTTCTTTGGTGCAAGTCTACAGCGGCTTGATCTACGAGGGCCCTTCCCTGGTAAAAAAGATCAATCAAGCCATCCTTCGACGGAACAAAGCCAACTAAAAACAGGTTAACTATTATAGGAGCTTCCTTGCGGACAATACCCTGTATTTCTCCTCAATACAGGTATTATTATTTCCTTCGGAAAAGCTCAAAACCCGTGAAAACTACGATCCTATGATGTATCTGTTGCTGCTTTTTTTGTTTGGCTACGTGCTCTTTGCCCTACTGGCTGATCGGGCCCATACCTTTTACCGCGATGTGCGCTTTTGGTTGGTCTTTGCTTCCCTCTGTATGCTAGTGTACATGAGCGTACACGGCTATATGTTGGAGTGATTTTAACCACATTTTATCTCCCAAATGCACTCAATTCAACGACGCATTCTGCGGCCGTTGTTTCACCTTCATCGTTTTAGAAGAAAAGACCAAGGCCTGAATGATAAAGGCGATAATAAACAAAACAATCAGCTCAAAATGAGAAGTAAATACACTGCCATGAATGATCTTCTCCGATTCACTTTTTATCATCCCGCCTTCCTTGGTTTGAATATCAGACAATACTGACAGCGTAGCAAAAGCCTCTTCCGTACTATGGTCATAGGAAAAAAAGAGCTGGGGTGAAATGACCGGATTATCCGAATGAAGAATCTCGTTTTCCAATTGGCTAATCTTAGCCAGAGAGGCTCTTAATTGATTAAAATTGATTTCCTCCTCTTCCGTCAAGTAGGTTGCTGCATAATTGGCCAGCAATTGGTCCCGGTCAGAGCGGTATTGCGCAACGGCCTCTCGGGTAGCCACATCCAACGGATGATTGACCAATTCCTCTAAGTGATCCCGCTCTTTTTTCAAATCTTCGTACAACTGAAAAATGTAGCTTTCCACCAGCAACCGGTCTTCGTAAATGGAAGAAAAAGAAGCCGACAGTTGTTTAAAACGGTTGCGCTCCATTAGGTTAGTGAGCATGGTGAGTCCCAAAATAACGGCCAGCAACATGGCTGCCGTCAGCTTACCCTTGATACTGTAAGTCCATTTCATAGCACTACATTTTACTATTCACTACGATAGTATAGCTATTACAATATTACGAATTATTTTGCAACGGTGGTTACAACAAAAGTTGAATATCTTGTACCGTCCGGATTTAGTGGCACAGCCCCTCTTGCTATCCAAAAAACAAAGCTACTGTCCCCTTATTGTGATAAGGTCAGCCTTTTCGCCCGGCAAGACCATTGTTATAAATAGAATGATGTTTTTTTATTGCGATTTTTCTAAATTGCCGCCTCTATCTAATCCGCCTTCAAAAAATCATCCCTCAAACCCCACCTTCCGGTGCGTTCCATCACAAAATGGTTTATTCGAAGACGAGCCACAGCGGCAGAAGGCAGTGACGCGGTGTTGCTTTTCTTCACGGCCATCGGGGTATTTGATGGTGAGATTGCCGTAAACCATGAGTGGGCCATTTTGGCTGATCTCTACAATGCGTTCATTTTCACTTTTCACGGGGCCATCTCCGGCATCATCGTTGAGGTAGTAGGACAAGGCCCCGGAAGGGCATTTGTTGACTTGCGCAATGATGGCTTCGGTGCTGGCACCTTCGGCATTGACCCAGGGGCGGGCCTGGGGGTCAAAAACCTGCGAGAGGCCGTTAAAACATAGTTTGGAATGAATGCAGGCATCCGGTTTCCACACAATGGTGACCTCGCCATTGGTGTATTCCTTGACCGTCTTTTTTGCGTCGCTCATGATCAATCTGGTGTTGTTTCTGTCAGTAACTTACTCATTTTTCCGCGAAAAAGTGATGCACATATCGAATGGAAATCATATAAAAGAATGTTAAAATCAGGCAAAAACCCTTATTTTGGCAGTATATTGCCGCGAAAATGTGTTACTATTTTCATTTTTTTAATCAAAAAAGTGAAAATATTTTGTGTTTTTTTCGTTAAAGGAATGTTGAAAGTTTAACATTATCGATTCAGTGCCTATTTGAAGATGATTATTCAACCTAAAAATAAGCACTCCAAGACCAAACCTTATGAGTGGATCGAACCCAAAATTTAAAGTCAACCTTATGAAGAAAAGATTGCTTTTCCTCTTATGTACACTATGCTGGAGCACGTTTTCCATTGCTCAAAATTATTATACCATTATGGTGGGCACCTTTTTGGATGCCAAATCTCAGGATTTTGATCCCATCCGCCCCCTCGGATTGGTGTATGCCTATCCGGCCAACGGCAACCTGTCACAGGTTTACTTAGGCGGATTTGACGACAAAGCCGAAGCGGAAAAGGTAGCGCAAAACCTCAAGCAACGTGGTTACGCCAATGCTTCCGTACAGGAGCGCCGACTGAGCGACGGGAAAACCGTGACCGTCATCCAAATGGCCACCCGTATGATCACCAAGGAGATCGAATGGGAAAAATTTGAAGAGATCGGTAACCTCTATGCTATCCTCAATGGCGACCGCGTGAAGGTGATGACGGGCATTTATGCCAATGTCAATGAAGCCAAACAGGCTTTGGATCAGATTAGAAAATCTGGCTATTCCGACGCCTTTGTGAAGAATGTCAACAGCAACCTGCTGGTGAAAATCGGCGAATTTGAAACCGGTATCAAGAAAGCGCTGATTCCGCTATCTTTTGATCAGAATACGCCGCAAGACCGGATTGCGACCCAGCCAAAAAATTCCAATATCCCGGATGATGTGCCAATGGGTTATGACAATAGCCAGGTAACTGCGCGTTCTCCGCTAGCCGCGCAAACGGCCAATGTCAATATGCCGGATGTAACTACGTCCCAAAAAATGACCATGCCCGAGATTCGGGTCAAGATTAAGCGTCGTTCGGTATTGGAACTGCAAAAGATACTGAAAGCAGAGAAGGCGTATACTAGTAGCTTGGATGGCTATTATGGCAAGGGAACCGAAAGTGCCTACGAGGAAGTGATGGCCTCCAACCGGGAATTACAGAAGTACCTGCATCTGGCCGAAACGATGGAAGGTCCCACTGAAACCGGCGCGGGCAATAACCTGCAAAAAGCCATTAACCATTTGCCTTCTGATCCTACGGCACCAACGGTGGTGGAAAATTCACAAGCTCCAGTTGCGAAAGCGTATCAGGCTTATCTGTTGTACAGTACCCTAGGTGCCAGCAATGAAGTCAACAATCTGATGAATGGTGCTATCAAGAGCGCCTACAGCGGCAAGAAGCTACAAAATCAACCTCCTTTTGATTATAATGCAACTTATGCTTATCAAGATTTGTCGCAGTTGATTCAGCATTTATTTTACATCCATGCGGCTCCGGGTAATACCTATGCAGTACCTTGCTGGTTGTATGATCGTCATCCACGTGAAACGGCAAAAGCTCAGGCCGCCTTTGCAGGATATGACAATAACGATCTTAAACTGCAGGCCTGTGACCAATTTCTGGATTGGCCGGAGATTAAAGTATTGCAAGCCATTGCCGCAGATCTGAACACAGATAGTAAGGTCAATACCAGTCGCCTCAGCGCGGATGCCTCTAAACGGGCACACCTGTTTACCAGTCCGCAAGCACTGAATGCCTCTGAAATGAAGATTATCGAAAGTTGGAATACCGCCCTTTGGAACAACCTCAACTCCTGGTCGAACCGCGATCCCATTCACCAGCGGGTGGTGGTGGCTTTGAAGGTGGCTTATTTTCAATCGCAGGTCAGATTGGAGGACTACTTCATGGACCAGGGTTTTAATGCCGATGATTCGAAAGGCTTGGCATTAGCAACCTTGGAAACACTGGTCGGTTATTACCTCGATCGGTTTGTATAAATTCGAACTGCCGCGTAAGCGCTGTGGAACGGGGCGATCCCAATCGAGAAAGTCGCCACCCGGCCGAGCGAATAGCGAGCAGTCTCGGCTCAACTGAGATAGCGCCCCCGTAGGGGATACACGCCCTAATCTTTAAAAAAATCCCTTATCGTCACCACTGCGTTACGATAAGGGATTTTTTTTAGGCTTTAGGTTTTGGGTTTTGGGAATGCAGGCAATTGCCAAAATAACCTTTCGCCATCAACCTTTAAACCCACATTTCATCAAAGGTCCTCGCAATGATAAACTCGTCCGATCTACATTTATCACCACTAAACCGCCTCCCCCTCCTTATTTGATCAAAAAAATCCCATCCTGACTTTGTTGCAGCGCTTCTGGATGTTCCATCGAACGATAAGTGGCCCGATAGACGTAGTGCCCGGCAGGCAATAAGCGGCCGTTCTTTTTGCCATCCCATGAATTGTCCAGGGTGTTAGATTGGAAAACCATGCCGCCCCAACGATCAAAAATCGTGAGGAAATATTCAGCTGTTTCGCAAGGGCCGAGGGGACGCCAGGTGTCGTTGATGCCATCGTTATTGGGCGAGAAGGAATTGGGAAAGAAAAGTTGACAACGACAGTTGAATGCATCTTCAAAAATGTAGATGCTGTCGCGAACGGTGCAATTGCCCACCGAGGCCTCCACCCAATACAGTCCAGGATCTTGGACAGCAATGCCGGGCCCAGTGGATTGATCGTTCCAAAGGTAGTTTTCGAAATCTTCCGGTGCATTTAACGTCACATTTTCTAACGCGCAATAGGTGGTGTCTCTGCCCAAGTACACATTAGGACAAATGATGGAAAAATTGTCGAGAAAAACCCAGGCTTCACCTGCTGTTTCGACAATGGCGGTGAGGTAAGCACCATTAACCGGTGGCGTAAACTGAAAGCTGTGCCTGGTCCAATCTGCATGCAAATCAAAAACACTAAAAACCAACTCGCCGTGAGCAGTGGGCGTATTGACCACCCCAATGCTTAAGCGGACTGGTGTATTGGTCAGGGAACCGATCCTTTCGTAAAACTGAATGGTATAGGTTTCTCCGGGAAGCAATGGCTGCGACAATTCCAATCCGATGGCATCCGTGATACCTTCTTTGGCTTTGATGCCCACAAAATGGAATCCTTCCTGTGCACTGCCAAACCCACAGGAGGCCGTGAGTATATCCAATTCCTCTTTTTCGCCAAAACCCACCACCTGAGGAACAGCTGCCGTAAACGCATCATTTGACAAGTCGATACCACAATCCAGACTACTGTCCTCAAAGCTACCATTGAGCAACTGTTGGGCCATACCAGGCAGCACGCCAATAAGAAGTACCAAGAGGATAAAAGGAGCTTTCATCGTTGTGCAATTTACGACCTATTCTAGAGGCAGACAATGATCAGCCAATTTTGTTCCGGATATACTTGTGGAAAAGTCTAATCCAGGCGTAGGGCATTAATTAGAGAGTGCATTTCTGTGTCAGATGAAGTTTCTACCCTTGAAATCACCAAATTAGTGACCGATTGATTTTGTAGGTTCTGCCACCCAAATTTTCAAAACATTTCTGATTCAAACCATTTGATCAAGGCTAAAGTACCCGAAATCCCTCTAAAAACCCCCGTAAAAGCAAGAATAGGTGTTTTTTCAATAAATATTTTGTTGAAAATTTGATTTTATAAAAACAAATTGTATTTTTGTATAGACAACAAAATTTAAGCAATATCATGGAACTTCAAGTATTAATCAGCAAAAAGGGAACAAAGGTGGTCACCGCAACTAATTTGCACCAGGTATTGCAACTACCTGACCACCATTATGGCACCACCGTGCGCAAATGGCTGAACGATGTGTACGAGTTTCGCGATGGCATTCGCAAGCCGTTACGCATGCAGGATTTTGCCAAGCGCACAGTCAAAGACAATCCCGTTTTAAAAGATTATTACCTCTCCGTGGAGCTGGCAAAATTGATTACGCTAAACTCGAAGAGTAAGGTAAAACAGAAATATGCGAAGTGGCTGTTTTCCCTCGAGGAAAAAGTAGAGAATGCCGAGTTACTGACCAAGGATCAGGTATTGGCGGTACTGGAACTATCCAAAGCGATGGGACTGGTAAGTTGTCAGGAAGCTTCCGAACGTCAGCACCTGAAAACGTATGAAGATCGCAATGAGGGCAATGCCAACTATTGGTGGAAGCATCGGGCGGAAGTACTTGGTTATTCCGTTGATAAGCTGAAAAACCAGATGAAACAATTGGGCAAAACCGTACACGGCAAATCGCCCCGACAGATGTTGATGCAAGTGGACAAATATGAGATGATTCGTGCTGGCGTAGTCGATTTGTTTATGGGTATGGGAAAAAGCGAACGTTACGCACGCAATCTTGGCGATTTAGCCAAAATCTTTGCCTGTGAACTCGGTGTGGAAATCTTTGATGATCGCGATGCGATTGCTGCTTTTGGGCCCAAAGTCAACCCTGAATTAGTCGAAGAAGTTAAGCAAATGGATACGGGAGGCTTTTTAAGCTTGTGGCAGTAGTCTCCCAAATTTGAAATTAAAAAGTCGATAAGTCAAAGCTGGATTGCCCAAATGATAAACCATCTATATAAAAACCCATTACGGGTCCTATAAGAACTTACTCAGTGTTTTGGTCTATTCCTGGTCCGCTGCCTGTGAGCTTACCTGATTTCCAGGCAGGCGGTACCCTTTTTTCTTTTATTTCGACCAGTAGTGAGATGAGGAAAATGCAAACACCAAAGGAAAGCCTAACCTAATCTGCTGCCGCTTCCATTAATACTTCCAGGATCGCTTGAGCAGCTACCGCTATTTTAGTGCCCGGTCCAAAAACTCCCGCAACTCCTTTTTCATAAAGAAAATCGTAATCCTGAGCGGGGATCACTCCGCCAACCACCACCAAAATATCTGGTCGCCCAAGTTTTTTTAATTCTTCAATGGTTTCCGGCACTAGTGTTTTATGACCTGCTGCTAATGAAGAAATACCCAAAATATGCACGTCATTTTCCGCCGCTTGTCGAGCCGCTTCGGCGGGTGTTTGAAACAACGGCCCAATGTCCACATCAAAACCCAAATCCGCAAAGCTGGTGGCAATGACCTTAGCACCACGATCGTGACCATCTTGCCCCAATTTGGCGATCATAATGCGCGGCCGACGGCCTTCCTGCTCAGCAAATTTATCGGCTAGAGCCTGAGTGGTCTTAAAAGATTCATCCATACTGATTTCACTGGAATAAACGCCGGAAATGGCGCGGGTGGTGGCTACAAATCGCCCAAAATGACGCTCCATTGCATCAGAAATCTCGCCTAAGGTAGCCCGCTTCCGAGCCGCATCGATGGCTAATGACAGCAAATTTCCTTCTCCGGTCTTGGCTCCCTGATAAAGGGCTTCCAAGGCGGCCTGCACGGCTGCTTCATCACGCTCATTCCTGATTTTTTGCAACCGCGCAATTTGCTGATTGCGCACGCTGGTATTGTCTACCTCCAAAATATCAATGGTCGAGGCTTCATCCGTCTGAAAAATATTCACGCCTACAATTTGGTCTTTACCACTATCAATCCTTGCCTGTTTTCTTGCAGCCACTTCCTCAATGCGCATCTTGGGCAATCCATCTTCAATTGCCTTGGCCATCCCCCCGAGTCCTTCCACTTCTTCAATTAATTCCCAAGCCCTTTTGGCCAATTGGTCCGTCAAGTATTCTACATAATAGGAGCCTCCCCAAGGGTCTACCACTTTAGTGATATCGGTGTCGGCCTGTAGGAACTTTTGAGTATCCCGGGCAATTTTGGCAGAAAAGTCTGTGGGTAATGCTATTGCTTCATCCAATGCATTGGTATGCAAAGACTGAGTCCCCCCCATGGCTGCGGCCAATGCTTCGATAGTCGTGCGTGCCACGTTATTAAAGGGGTCCTGCTCCGTCAAACTCCAACCGGAGGTCTGACAATGGGTACGCAATGCCAGTGATTTGGGATTTTTTGGATTAAACTGGCTGACAATTTTCGCCCACAACATACGACCGGCCCGCATCTTGGCAATTTCCATAAAATGATTCATGCCAATGGCCCAAAAGAAAGAAATACGCGGCGCAAAATCATCAATTTTCAAACCGACCGCCAGGCCCGCCCGCAAATATTCCAATCCATCCGCCAAAGTATACGCCAACTCAATATCCGCCGAAGCACCGGCTTCCTGCATGTGATACCCACTGACACTGATCGAGTTGAACCGCGGCATATTTTGCGCCGTATAAGCAAAGATATCGGCAATAATACGCATCGAAGGGACGGGCGGATAGATATACGTATTGCGCACCATGAACTCCTTCAGAATATCATTTTGAATGGTACCACTTAACTGTTCCGGCTTTACCCCCTGCTCTTCCGCGGCTACGATATAAAAAGCCATAATCGGAATCACAGCCCCGTTCATCGTCATGGAAACCGACATCTTGTCGAGCGGTATTTGATCAAACAAGATCTTCATGTCCTCCACACTATCAATCGCGACCCCGGCCTTACCCACATCACCTTTCACGCGCTCGTGATCGGAGTCGTACCCCCGGTGTGTCGCCAAATCAAAGGCCACAGACAAGCCCTTTTGCCCCTGCGCCAGATTTCGCCGGTAAAATGCATTGCTCTCCTCCGCCGTCGAAAATCCAGCATACTGCCGAATGGTCCAGGGCCGAACCGTATACATTGAACTGTATGGTCCGCGCAGATAAGGTGGCAAACCAGCAGCAAAGGCAGGATGACGCATGCCCTCAATATCTTGTGGCTGATAAATGGATTTGATATCGATCTTCTCCGGACTCGTCCAGGCAGTCTCTGGTACCGGCGCCGGAGCAGGCTCGGAGGAACGTTTAAATTTGATTTTGGAAAAGTCAGGGCGGGACATAGAAAAATAGATTTAAGTCGTTTTGCAAATCTTAGACCTTAGCGATAAAGATAGAAAAATTGTGCATCTTCGCTCTACGAAAAGCCCGTAATCCAGGACGATTTTGCTTATGGTATTTAGTTCTACCACATTCCTTTTTGTCTTTTTGCCCCTAGTCTTGTTACTGCACTTGGCCATCCGGCCTTTGGGATGGCGCAATGCGCTATTACTCTCTGCCAGTCTGTTTTTCTACGCCTGGGGAGAAGGACCGGTAGTCCTGACCATGTTGCTATCCATTGGCGTCAATTATTTGGCCGGACGATCTCTGCAAAAGAGAGAAAATCAGGCCTCCCGAAAACGCGTATTGGTACTGGCCTTAATTTTCAACCTGGCCCTGCTAGGCTTTTTTAAGTACGCCAATTTTCTGGTGGACAACCTCAATGTGGTCTTGGAAGTCTTTGGTTTGCCATTTCTTTATTTACCAACCATCCATCTCCCGATCGGCATTTCCTTTTTTACCTTTCAGGCCATTTCTTATATCGCGGATGTGTACCGAGGCAAGGTGGATGCACAGCGCAATATCTACCGCCTCGCTTTATACATTGCACTCTTCCCTCAGTTAATTGCCGGCCCCATTGTGCGGTACCTCGACATCCGCAAGGCATTGGAGCAGCGGCAAGTCACCAGCGAAGGATTGTCCAAAGGAGCACAACGGTTCATCATTGGCTTAGCCAAAAAGGTACTGATCGCCGATACGCTGGCCTATGTAGCAGACCAACTATTTAATGCGCCTCCTACGGCTTTAGGAGCAGATGCCGCCTGGTTGGGCGTAATTTGTTACACCTTCCAGATTTATTACGACTTCTCAGGATATTCCGATATGGCTATTGGCTTGGGTCGCATGTTTGGCTTTCACTTTTTGGAGAACTTCAACTATCCATATATTGCCCGTTCCTTGCGAGATTTTTGGCGACGCTGGCACATCTCATTATCCACCTGGTTTCGGGATTATCTTTACATCCCACTGGGTGGCAACCGCGGATCGAAATACCGGACTTTTTTTAACCTAGGCATGGTATTTTTCCTCTGCGGCTTATGGCACGGCGCCAGTTGGAATTTCATCATTTGGGGCATGTTGCACGGAACATTTCTCATCCTGGAACGCACGGCTTTGGGCAAAATCCTGGATCGATGGCCAGCCGTACTCCAATACAGCTATACCTTATTAATAGTCATCATCAGTTGGGTGTTTTTTCGGGCGGAAGATCTGCCACAGGCCTGGCAGTACCTACAGGCCATGTTTGGCTTCAACAGTAGCACGACCTACTATGCCACCTTATTTTTAAATCCAGAAATCATCCTCACGCTGGGACTGGCCACCATATTTGCCATGCCGGTGTACCCGATTTTGGAGAGACAAATTCAACAACGGGCGTGGGAGGGCATCGCCTGGTTACAGATGGCCGGTTTGGTGGGATTGTTTCTACTCAGTGTGATGTCGGTCATTGCCAGTACGTATCATCCATTTATTTATTTTAGATTTTAGCGTATCAAAAACGAAATTTAAACTTCTTAATGAAGACTTACCGCCACATCGTATTTTTTGCTCTGTTTTGTGCTGTGCTACTGTACGGCGGGTGGATTTATTTGGGGCATTTCCAGCAATTGTGGCAAGAAAACCGGTTAGAACGAACCAACCCGATTATTCCCGCCAATGTCAGCACCGCTTACGAAAATGCATTGACACAGGTTCTTTCGGAGGAAGGTCATTTCACGTTAACAGGGTTGTCAAAGTTAAAACGCGGATTGCTCAATACCTCCTTTAGCCACCGTGTAGAAATTGGCAAGAAAGACTGGCTTTTTTTACAACAGGAAGTACCCGGACGGCAGACCATTCAGCAGTCGCTGGGTGTATTTCAATATTCGCCTTACCAATTAAAAACCTGGCAGTTACTCTTTCAGCAACGCCGAGCCTGGACCGAAGTCAATGGCATGCAATACATGCTGGTGCTGACGCCCAATAAAGCCACCATTTACCCTGAAATGCTGCCATCCAGATACCACTTTGTCGGCCCTGGCACCCGTGCCCAGCTCAAAGCCGCCCTATCTGATGTATACGTAGTCGATCTAACCGATAGCATCCGGCAACATAAAGATAAAGGCACTTTATTTCTAAAAAATGATACCCATTGGAATGAACTAGCCGCCTTCTTTGGCTACCAATCCCTGATGCGCGCCATGCCCGAGGGATATCAGGCCGAGCCACTCAAGCTAACGGACTGTAGCGTGCAAACGGATACCGCAAAAGGTGGTGATCTGGCCCGGCTACTTTTGGAAAATGACGAACGTTGGGAAATCGCGCCATTTTTGGAGCCGTTGCATCCGCAATCGGAATTTATTGAAACCCGTTCCGCCAGCATTGCGCCCGGACTCACCCCCAAAGTGTATGTTAACCCACAAGCAACCCTGCCGAAGGTACTCTTTGACCATGACTCCTTTTTCAAAGATTTGCGGCCCTTCTTTTCGCAGCATTACACAGAATCCGTTTTCCTCTGGGGCTGGCAGGGGTTTAATGTCGGCCTTATTCAACGAGAAAAGCCAAAGCTGGTGGTGGATGAATTTGTAGAACGCTCCCTCATTGGCGATAAGCCGCGGAATGAATGGGGAATAATTCAAAACTATTGGGCCCAGCACTTCGAAGCATTGCCGCTATTGGCACAATACGATGACCTGACCTTCGAAGAAATCATCGGAATGATGAACCACTTGCGCATTCCGGAAGGTAGGCTGCCCATTTTGCAAATGACCTCAACGATCACTCAAACCGACAAGCTCATCATCGAATATGACGATGACCGCGGCTACTATCTCCTGCGCGATACCGGCGACACCTACTACCTGGAATACGAGCCGGATCGCATCAAAGACCTTCACGTAGAGCAAGGCAGTGGGCACCAGGTAAGGCTGGAAGTGCGGTTGTATTAGACTGGGCGTATCCCCTGCGGGGTCGCTATGTTGCGGGGCTCGCTATTCACTCGGCCACTCCTATCGTCGGGCCAAGCCCCTGCACAGCGCTTACGCAGCCCATCAATAAGGAAGGGGCCCCTCTATAAGAGTTACCCCTTCCACGTCGTCGAAAAACTACCAGTTTTTATTTCACAAACGGAAATTCCCGATACAACTTCCCCACCCGACGCCGATTGTACACCGGTCCGGTATTGGTACGTACCGCATGATACGCTTCTTCAAAAATGGTATTGATGTAGGTCGCGTCATTGAGGTAGCGGGGCGCATAATTCTGCTGGTTGGGTGTCACAAAAATGACGGAAGCGGGGCTGGGGCCAAATTTACGGACCTGGGACTGCACGGACAGCTGCTGTTTCAGGGCAGCGAAGTCAAACGTGCCTTCCTTTACCGGTGCTACATCCGAAAAAACGGACCCGAACGACAACTTCCCTGAGCCCCCCGGATAAATATCCAGCGACCAGCCCGTTTCGGTCATGAGCGTCAGAAAGAGCGTGTCTTCTCCACTTAGGGTCTGAAAGGTTTTACCTCCCCGCCCAGGATCACAACTAACGAGGCACAATAGTTGTCCGATGGAAAGCAAGAGTACTTTCCGGTAGTTTGTTTGTTTCAAAAGCTTTACATTTTGGCGTCCTCTTTAAATGAGTCGGTGTGATTTCTTGTATAGCAAGATGCAGGAATGGGCCTTTTTGGTGGGTGGGGTTGAGATTTTTACATGATTGACATGATTTTTGGAGATCAGAGAAATCCAAATGGATTTTTTCTAATCAGACTTATGTGGTTCCCAAAAAAATGCCCAATAAGCGATTCTCTTTGCACTTACTCCACTACCACCTTGCCCGATTGCAACTGCTGCCGGTTTTGGCTCAAGGTCCAGTAGTAAAGGCCAGGAGGTAAGTCTTCCAGCAATACTTGCTGCAACTGGCCTGCGGTCAATTCTAAAGCTCGGACTTGGTGGCCCAGGGCATCATACAACTGCCACTGAAAAGTGCCGCCTTGGGGAAGTTGCAACTGTAAATAAATCCAATCCCTCGCCGGGTTGGGGAACAGATTGAGGTAGTTGCCCGGCTGAAGGGTCGTCACTTCATCGATGAGCAGGTTGATTTCCTCACAGTGGGTATCCGAGGCATTGTCATTGCTGACGGTGAGACACACTTCGTAGATGCCGCTTTGGGTATAGGTGTGCTGCGGGTTTTGCTCGGTGCTGCTTTGTCCGTCTCCGAAGGTCCAGAACCATTCTTGTGGATCAAACAGGGAATAATCATAAAAGTCAAGGCTTAAATCTTCGGTCAGGTAGCGGAAATCTGCCTTGGGGTGATTATCAATCCCCAGTGTATCACACGGGCTGCCGTCCAATGGCCCCAGGCGCCAGTAGGGATTATTGGGGATGGAAAATGCATTTAGTGTAGGCAATTGCTGGCCGTGCTGCTCCAGGTTACATTCCGGATGCGCAGCATTGGGATTGTGGATGACGTGCAGGTATTCAACAGTATTATTTGCATTGATATAAATCTTACCATCAGGGGCCAATTGTGCAAGAAAGAACGTAGTAGCAAGGTCAAATTGTGATAGAAACCCATCCCACACCGCAATTAACTCCTTGGAAGCACCAATATCATCGGCCCACAGATCAAGTTGATAGACGTACTTAAAGGAAGGCACATACAAATAGCGGGAATTAGGCGAAATAGCCACACCGGTGGCATAAGCGGTATCATTGTAGGTCACCTGAATGGGATCATAAAACTCACCGGCACAGCGATCAAAACGGAAAATGTCCAGGAATTGGCCTTCCGGGATACTCCTTGAATTTATTCTGGCGTACCATTCTCCATTGGGAGCGAAAACAGCTTGACCCACTCCAGATAGTGACGTATCTCCAATTATTAATGGTTCGTATGGCATCAAGCCTTCTGGAGTCAATAGGAAACGATAAAACCTTGATGAATCAAATTCACCAATAATAATCCACCAATCTCGACCGTTAGCGTGACGAACCGACGTGATTTTTCCTATCCCCATAGTATCTGCAACAATCGGTATCCGTTTTTCAGTGACTTTGCCTAATCCATTGTTGGCTTCAACATCAATAATTGTTAAGTATAATTGAAAAATTCTTGTACTAATACTACTCGAAGTATCATCAGGAGCTGCCCATTCCTTTTCTTCATGAAATAAATAAATCAGCTGTTCATTTTGCGGTTGCGGCAAAAATAAAGCACCTTGCTGTAAATTTAATCCTTCTCCTTCCCAAGGAATATTAAATATAGTCACCACCAAACTATCCCCATTTTCCATTATTTCATGCTCCCTACTCACTACTTCCTGGCCGTTGGTATAAACCAGTAAATTTCCCTCGGCGTCACACAAACTAGCATTAGTAATATCAAAGTCAAGCTCACGATATTGGTATTCAAAAGTAGCCGGTTGTTGATTAAAATCCATCAAGGTGCCTCCTACTATAGAATTTGGGTTTCCATTGCTACTGTACCCAGTTAGCCAGATGTAGTCTCTCTTTTGTTCCTGAAATGGAGTCTGGGCAAAAACAATTGTCGCAAAGAAAACGGAGATTAGAGTAATGGGTAGAATTCTAGACATAAATATCGAATTAGAGCGCTATGGAGAAAAGGCAAAATACTGGATTTTGAGGTTTTAAATGAATTCAAAGGGTGAAAAATAGAAGACAGGTTTTGAAAAAGTCTTGTCAGAAGTTTCAGGGCGAAATGAATTTCACCCAACCATTTGTGTAGGTTCCGGAGGAA
>CAXHCA010000100.1:0-24461 GCA_964015035.1 uncultured Saprospiraceae bacterium | reverse complement strand
CTGAATAGCTTGCCCGAATATACTTCAGGGATTACCTCCAAACAAGCACTAAGGTGTGTGCTCCATTTGATGTGTGCTGTATTGAATTTGACTAAGGGGTCGGGATATCATCATTGGTGGTGTCCTGTCTCTTCTTTTCTTGATTCGATGGCATATATTGGTGATGACATTGAATTCCCGGACTTTAGATCCACCACTTCAGACGAAAATGTGGCCAATGGATTTGCCGTTGATCATGGAGGAGATGTTGTGTACAAAATCACAAATGCAGAAGCATTTGAAATCAGTACCGTAAGTTATTTCCCTAGTGAGTCAGAGTCCCTGCTCCCTACCGATTCCCGCTTCCGGGTCACCCAAATTGATGCCGATGCCGAGACCGTCCATAATGGTAACACCTATCCCATCACCAGAATTTACCTAAAATTTCTGCCTGGCCCCATTGATCCTAACGATTTATATGGTATCTTCCGTACTAGATTCCTGGAGAATGGTGCCTCGGATGTGGCTGCTTATCAGCTCGCCGAACAGACGGCAGAAATCTTCCAAAACAAAGGCTAGGGCATCCAGGAATTGACCGATGAACTGGCAAACGTGCTGATTCGTGCCGATGGCCAAAACACGGTTATCCTCAACCGCCTCGCGGAGTGGGAAACGGAAAAGCTGAATGTTTTCCCGGAAGACCTGGCAGGGACCGAAGGACAACAGTTGGTGGCGTTTTTTGGGGAGCATGCGGAAGGGGTGAGGGCGTGGGAGGTGTTGATTAATTCTGGGCTAAGTACAGATGTGGCTTGGTTAAATCGAACAAGTCTTTGGCTTGATGAGACTCAGGGGGGAATATGATGAGGTAATGGCTCAAAATGCTGAGGTTGATTGGTATTCCATTGCAATGTCGACTAAATTATTCTCTGAACCAAGGCTCTATTCTGTAAGTGCATGTTTGGAGGTAATCATTCAGTCCCGGTAAAACCGGAATTTTGGAGCTTCACTTCGGCTATTTTTTCATCCGTCTCGGCTCAGCCAAGATGCACTCAAAAATGAGCCTCGCGAGAACCCAAAACCTGCAGTCTTCGCTGCTAAAGCATCACCTCTAAACCCTGCACTTATGATTTTAATATGCCCGATTCAATAATGAGAAAAACGGTACAGGGCAAACATTTATAGGAAAATTGTATCAATATTTTTATGCACTACTATGAAAAAAAAATATAAGGCGGTCTTAGCTTTATCCGAGGTGAATAATGCTGATCTAGTTGGTTTAAGTTGTGATGAAAACGGGATGTCTCTTGCACTCAATTTTGAAGAAAAAGTGCTTTCTTTTGGATTGGTTTGTGCCTTTAACCTCTCCACTATTAGAGATATGCCTGAAAAGTCGAGTCAAATGCTTGATCACCTACAAAAAGATACTATTTATGTAGTAAAGTCAGATTGGGCAAAGAATTTCAACGATGATAGAACTATAAACCATAAAGAGTCAGGGGCTTCAGATCATAAATGGTGGAATGACGAAAACTACATTGATCAATTTTCGTCAATTGAGAATCTAAATCATTATTACCTGTCCATTTCAGGTGAAATGCATTTGAATGTTCTTGCTACTTCATTCAAAATTGAGGATAAGGATAAAACGAGTGCTATTGATCTGTTTTATAAAGAAGCCAAGAAAAAGTCAAAGTAATGCAGTGGATTAATTTACTTCCCAATATGTTCAGGACAGATGGTGTCATTTCACGCGTTGTTTACAAGCCGCGAGAAAAGCTAATGCTAGTAGGGTTTTCTTACCAAAATGAAAGAGGCGTTCAGCAGGGCGGACTGATCCGGTTTAATAGCGTATTGGGGGTAAATGCAGGGGAATTTGCAATGGATACAAAACTACTTTGTGAGAAGGGGCTATTGTACGAACAAATCGTTAATCAGGAACCGTCAACCTTTTCTTTTAAAAGGTATATGTTCTTCAATGGTACACCGCAATTCCTTAAGATTGATGCTGAAAATTACGAATTGTTAGATTTGAACTTTGAAATTTTTTAAATACACTGTAAATTAACCTGGGGTAAGTTCATTTCGACTTAAATATTCAAGCAATTTTATCAACTTGGGTTTGGCCTTCAACAAATCCTCCCCGCTAATTTGTGCCGTTTTCACTCCCTTTAATTGAGGCAACGTCAGTTTTCCGTGAGCCAAAGAATACATCCAGCACAAATCAAGGTAGTTGATGATAATGTTGAGTTTTTCAAATTGACTCGTTTCTGAAACTTCAAACCCTAAGCGCCGGGCGGTGCTTTCGCTAAAAAAGTAGGAACTGCCTCGAATCAACAAGGCTTCTGACAGGACACCCGTTTCGATATCTTCAATAATCTTCAATAACCCTTGCAGGTAATAACTCAACAATCGGTGTCGCCACTGCCTACCGGGTTTACAGCCCTTCATCACCCATAAATAATCAAAGGAAGTACCATTGTGTAGGTCGTATTTTTCCTCAGAAGCGGCATAAACCAGTAGCATAGGTGACAAGTACCGGTAGAGTCCAATTAAGGTAAAAAACGGTGTCATAAAGAATTGAAAGAACGGCACTAATAAAAAAATCAATAAATAGACAAGGGGATTGCTGGTAATCACAATGGTCCAAAACCCCATGATTGAAAATGTAATTAGGAGAAAGAATACCGCAATGCCCCACTGAATCCCCTTGCCCTGTTCATAAAATGGATTCATCTAATGATTGATAAGTTTTCGAAAGACTCGGGTTTTATGGCCGCTAAATTCAACCAAAAACATCCCGGCCTTCGGCAGTTCAATTTCCGTACTAAAAGTAAGTGCAATATCATTAAAAATTTTTAGAAGCATACCTTCCATGCTATAAATTCGAATTTGCTCCACCAATTGTCGAGGTTGATTTACTGCGATGGTCGTCCTGCCGGATGTCGGATTAGGGTAAATATTGAGGTACTGGTCATCAATCACTTCTGCTGCGTCTAGAATGAGTGCGTTACATGAGATGGTATCTACTGCCATGTAGTCCCCAAAAGCAGGGTCTCCGTAGCACCGTAGTCCTGTCCTAACGTCGCTATCCAGCCACGCATAATTCATCGGATAGAAAAAGCTAATGCCCCCCAAGCGTTCGACAACCGGATTTAAAGTCAAATAATCACTAGAATTGACAAGGTGCATTTCTTTCAGTTCTGTACCATTAATGGTCGTGTACGCAATGCTATCGACCGTTACCTCAAAAGAAAGTTCCACATTGGTTGTATAATCATAAGCTCTCAAAGGCCAGGAATCACCCACATCGGCGGCGAAGTTGTACAAGACGTAAAACTGTCCATCGTCGGCATACCGCCACACGGTATCTCCGGAGACATGCAGATAATCTACCCTTTCAGGAATCACCAACCCGGAGGTACGATACTCTACTTCTTCCATCTTTTTACAAAGTTTCCCTTGAATCAGGGTGTCTTCAACATTTTCAATGGTGACATATCCAATGTTTGGGCCAAAAGCACTTTCGATGTTGCTGTAGTACCATTTAGCACCGGTAGGGGCAAATTCCTGAGCACTCATCTCGAACATCAGAAAGATGAGTAAAAACATAGCGCAAATTTTGAAATGCATAATTTAAACTTTAATTGTTAGAGAATGATGAGCGCCATTAACTCCCTGGTAAAGGGTGAGTTAACCAACAATTGATTGATTTAAATATACATCATTAAAAATACGAATGTACTCCTTATCAATGGTGCGTCATGGGGCCGACCAAGAAGGGCTGCCAGGCTTCTATCCGAAATTATATTCTTTTTGATCACAACGGCTATATCCGGTATCCTACCAACAAATAAAAGCGCATAGTCTGCGACGAAATGCCGGTGATGGAAGAAATGCCATTGCCTATTTCAACCCGACCTTCTACCGAAACGTTAAAACCTTTCACCCCTACTCCGCCAATAATTCCTTGTTCGAGTCGTCTTGGATCAGGAAAAAATTCCTCTTCACTGATGGTTTCTGTGGTATAAGATTTCTCCTCCAATTTAACCACATTCTTCTGTAAAACGGCCAGTCCATTGGATAAACCAGCATTGATAAATAAGTCTTTGGTCCCTAATGGGAATTTATACCTTACCATGGTATTGAGTTTCACATAAGTAAGGCCAAGGGTCACATCACCAATGGTATACCTATTCTCGCTCTCAATGTTTTCATAATGGCCTTTCATGCTGTAATTCGCAAGCATAAGTTCAAAATACACGGACCATCTCCCCCGGATTCTTTCTAAAACCAGGTCTAACGCTCCGCCAACTGCTGCATCCAAAGAGGGTTTAAATTCCGTATCCGCCAACAACATGGAGCGTTCTGCGGTAAACTTTATCGTATTCAATGAGGGGCCGCCAATGAGATACCACTGCGTCAAGACGCCATCAGGTTCTCTATGAAAGTTAGCTTCTCTCGCCATACAAGCGTAATAGGCTTTAAACCGTTTCTCTACACTCTTCGGAGTGTATTGGATGCCTCGCAGCTTATTGGCCATCTCCGGACAATCATGGAGGTACAGGTGTAACTGCCCGATGTATCTCTGATTTTCCCGAATGAATCTTTTACCATCCTCTTTTTTGATGTACTTTTTGTATTTCAGCAACTCATACTGCTCATTTTGCCAAATGTAAAGGCTGTTTCGTCCTTCTACATTTTTGTAATAATACAGGCTTTTTTCACCTACAACGATAGCCTGTAAAAAAACGGTGGAGGTTTTAAATTGAAACGCCTCGTCTTCCACAAGGTCACTGGTTTTGAATGGACTTGTTTCAACTTCTACTGTGGCTGCGACATACAATTCATCATCGACCACAAAGGCCTTGATCTCATTTGGTGAAAAGGTCGTCTTATCCCCCGTCTCAGTACGTCGAAAGGCAATTTGATCCGGATTTTTCTCCCAATCTCGGTAATCAACGAACCCTTGCAGTGTATCCCCTTCTTGATTAATGACATATCCCGGCAGGAAATTCACCTGACCGAAAGACAGGTTTACAAAATAGAGGCAAAACATTGCCAAAATGAATTTGTTTGGGCTTTTGAACGGAATCATGGGATAATATTTTTGAGATTTAGCGTAAATCCCAGTAATAGAAAAACCTTACCCCTTTCGGCAAAAAACATTAGAATCTGTATCCCAATAGAGCATTGTATCGGGTCGTAAAGGAGCCAAGGCCTCTGAAAATGGAAGTGTAGTGGTAAACTTTCAAAATCGATAACCTAACATCATAAAGTAGCGAGTAATGTAGGTCCCTACTTGCACAATCTGTGAAATGCCGTTTGCTTTTTCCATCCGTATATCCAGGAAGAACTTTTTATAAACTCCTCCTATCCCCACGATATAACCTTGTTCGTAGTTTCTTGGCCACGGGATAGCAAGCCCTTCCCCAATCAAATCTTTGCCTCCTACTTCCCTCAATTGATAAAAACGGTTGCTACCTGTTATAATAAACCCATTCGTAACCCCAGCATTTAGATAAAAATGGGCCGATTTAACAGGGCGTGCATATCTGACTAAAGTATTTATTTTGACATAACTATACCTAAAATGAGTATCAAAAATCCCTACTTCGTTTTCTTCTAAATAATCATCATAGTGCCCCTGGATGTCATAAAAAGTACATAACACTTCATTATTTAGGGACCATCTTCTGAGCATTTTAGGCATATAGATTTCCAACATAACCCCTCCTGTGGGATTAAAAGAAGCTGTATAGTCGGCATCCGAATAGCTTGGTCTTCTTTCAACATCAACTTTTAATGTGGAGATTGTGCTGCCGGCCATAATTCCAAAATTCAAAGAAACCTTTTCCAGAACTTGCTCAAAATCAGGCTTTCCTTCAATACAATCATAATATTTCCCGAAGAGCTTTTTCAAGCTCGGAGTTCTATATTCGACTCTACTCATGATTGAAACAATATCAGAACAATCACTTAAATAGATCATCAATTGGCCACTGTATCTTTTGACTTCCCTAATTAGGGCTTTACCCTCTTTTCTCTTTAGGTATTTTTTATATTCCAGCAAAGTAAATTCACCATCCTGAAAAATGTAAAAATTTTCACGCCCTACTTTATCTTTGTATTGATACAAACTTTTTTCACCGATAATTATAGCTTGTAAAAAGACGGTTCCCGCTTCAAAAATCAACTCAGCATGGGTATCAAGATTGTTGATCTTGGTGGAGCTCACTTCCGTCTTTACCGTGGCACTCACATAGTACTCTCCTTCAACAGAAAAGCTTTGAATATTGTCGGGTCGATACGTCACCGCCTCCCCACCAGCCTGGTTCTGAAATTTAACCTTCTCCGGAGTTTTCGCCCAATTCCGGTAATCAATTTGCCCTTTTACGGTATCTCCTTCCAGTGTGACAATATAGCCTGGCTGGAAGTTTTTTTGGCCAAAAGCCAATTGTACAAATACGAGGGTGGCTATCACCAGAATAGACTTCTTTAAATTCATGTAACGCATCATTCTTTGTTTAAACCTCCAAACAAGCACTAAAGTTATTTTATTTATTTTTTCTCCGCCTCTAAAATACATTTTATTTTCGAAGCCTCTCCCCTTTCAAGACAAAACTGAGAGAACTTCATTTATAAAATTTGCTTACATTCGCCTTGCTTAATTAATGCTATAACCAATCATGTGATCACAAAAATAACTGAACAATGGCAGACACCACGATCAAAGTCAACAACAACGGCTCACTGGTAGTACAAGGAGAATTTAAGGTAGTAGATGCACAAGGCAAGGAATACGACCTGGGTGGTCGCACCCTAGTGTCCTTTTGCCGCTGCGGCCGTTCTAACAACAAACCCTTTTGCGACGGCTCCCACCGCAATCATTTTGAGCACGAAGCCGTCGCTTTTGATTTACCTCCGAAAAAATAGGTCCCTTTTTAAGAATTTGTAATTGGTTCCATAATGACCTCATTTTCTACCCGTAAAATCAGGTAGGGCAAATCCTGGTCCATGCGTTTCATGGCCAACCAAAAGGGTTTATCAAAAATGAGTTGTTTGGGGTCATCAAAACCTCCTCGTGCCATGACGAGTACCGCTTCATTTTCGACCCTTGCCCCCTGGTAGTCCAGTGAAAACTTGATCTGTTCTTTCATGATCCTCAGAAAGAGATCCTCATCTTTAACTTTGGCGCCAATTAACTCGTCATAGCTACGGGTGTGTTGGAAATGAATGTTCGGAATTAATAATCGGTCCTCTGGCCCCAGTTCTGGAAAGGCTCTACTGGTCACCTTCTTCAGGAATCCCAATAGCTCCTCATGGCCCACATCGGCAAATCCTTTAATCAAAATAATTTGTTCGAGTTCATCTGCGGAAAGCAGCCGAACCACAAAATTATCGGCGTCCTGATACATGACCAACTGAACGCCTTGCCCAGGTTGGCCTTTGGGAGAAAATCCTTTCACTGGTTTCCCCAGAAAGGACACCGGCACCTCCACAAAGGCAGACCAATGAACAAATGACTTTTGAAGATAAGCATAGCACAACAACTCATTTACTTCGAGGGAAATGCTAACCAATAAATCCGTAGATTGTTCCGGGAAGCGTTCCGCCAGCTCCTGTAGAATGCGGTGGACCGTGTGGATCCCGTACCCAGACTTCGCCAAACAAGTATCTTCGCCTACTACATTTCTATGAAAGAGCTGCTGGTTAAATAAGGCAACCAGATCAGCACCGGTTTGATCTTCGAAGATTACCTTTTTACCTAAAACATGATCACAGAGTTCATTCCAGGCAAGATTCATGGCAATACTCCAAATGTAATTGCCTTGATAATCGCTTCCGGTTAGTTCAGTTGGAGTTGGGTTCATTACTATTCTTTGATGATTAAATGCGTTTCAAATCTACCTGAAGTGAACTTGATTACACTCCAATATAGGCCCTTTTTGAGAGGAGCTAACTCAAATAATTTCAAACGATTTTTCATCAAACCAGGGTAACAAGCCCCCATTACACCTAAAGCATCGTAAAGTGTTACGGACTCTATTACATCCATACTTTCAATCGTCAAATCATTGGTAAAAGGATTGGGATACAAGGTTGCTGACAAACCCGGGATCGCTACATTATGGGTACTCACCAGGGAGGAAGAGATCAATGCAATATCCGCCGGTTTATAAAAGTTACCGGTGTTCACTTCCTCTACATCAGTCCCATCAAAATTGGCTCGGTTGATCATTCCCGTAAGATAGTCAATGGTAAAGTAAACCTTTCCGGCTCCCTCATCGAGAAAAACGGAATTCATTCGATTAAAACTCGGACTGGTTGTCGTAATGATGCTTTCTACATTTCCACCATCCAAATCGGCTTTGTTGAGGCTTCCGTTGTTGTAATCCGTCCAGTAAATTTTCCCTTGTGCTGAAGAAACGGCCAGCGCATAAGGTTTATCCAGGGCATCGGTAATCAAGTCTTCCACATTAGATCCATCCAAATTAGCGCGCTGAATTTTATCCATGCCATAATCGGTCCAATAAATTTTTTCATTTTCCTTATCCAAGGCGATGCCCCCGGGGGCAGTCATTCCCGTGGCCACAAGCGGTGTGATGTCATGGCCATCCAGCGTAGCCCTCCCAACTTGATCCAGACCACTATCTGTCCAATAAAGCAAGCCCTGTTCCAGATCAAGAACCAGATCAAAGGGAGATTCAACTTCAGGGAAGCCAATCAGTTTCTCGGGATCACTTCCATCCAGATTTGCGCGCATAATTCCCACCGTTTCATCTTCTTCCATGGAAAATTCCTTTGAATTAATCCAGTATATTTTCCGATGGATCGTATCGACTTGTAAACGAGCCGGATAATGCACCGGTGAGGAGGCGATCAATTGGAGATCCTCACCCGTATTCATATTGGCCCGATACAAGAAATCTGCATAATAATTGTTGACAAAATACAAGTAGCCATTCGTTTTATCCAGGCTGATCGTGCCAACTTCAGATAAATATTCATCGATTAAGTAGGTTACTTCACCCGGGGCATTAAGACTTGCCACTGCAATGGTTCCATGATCTGGCTCCGACCAATAAATCATTTGGTTTTCGGGATCAAGTGTAAATCCTCGCGTATAAACATCAATAAATCTTTCAGCATTACTTCCGTCAATATTTGCCCAAAAAAGCCCCCTGGTGCTGCTGTTAAAGGTATTCTGTGTCCAGTATATTTTATTGGCAATCGGATCAATCTCCAGATCCTCAGGATATTCCAATCCCGTCAAAACGGTAGTCCTTTGTGAACCATCCAGGTTCGACTTTTCTAGCGGCCCGCCATCCAGTGTAATCCAATAGATTTGCGATTGAAAAATGGCTATATCCAGTGGGTTGACCAAGAAGTCATGTAGCGTAGCTAGAAACAGACCATCATGACTATATTTTTTGATCTTATCCTTATCCACTATATAGATATTATTGGCCTCATCCAGACAAATCCCCTGTGGCGCCTCTAGGCCTGAAATCACCACTTGCCGATTACTTCCATCCAAATTGATGCTGTGCACCGAATTCGTACCCGTATCGGTCCATAAAATTCTGCTGTTTTGCGCATCAATTACATGGTAAAAGACTTCATTGCCCGCAATGATAGTACGTTGATCACTACCATCCACATTCGCCATCTTGATATGATTATTCACCACATCTGACCAAATGATTTTTGATTGAGCAACAGAAGCTTGAAAAATCAATAGCATAAAGAATAGTAAACAAATGTTTCTCATGTTCACACCAGTTTTAGAGAGCATGGTTAAACTTCATCAAAAACGAATTTTAAACATACTTTTAAAGTGAATAAATAAATGATTAATAAATGGGGAAGTTATTCTTCTCTGACCCCTGAAAACATTCGTATTTGGAGCTTAGTGCTTGTTTTTCCCTGACGAATCCATGCCAAATAAAAGCAAAGGAATCCTACACTGCCGCGTACGCCAGTTCAAGCCGTCAGTAAGTTTGTTTAAATTAATACTTACCACCGAACACAAGATTCCCCTTTGCCTCTAGTGAGGCATTAAATTTCGCTTTAAAAGGCTGAGTTGTTTGAGCATCGACATCAAAATCAACCAATTACAGCTAAAACGCTGTATTGTTGATGACTTGATTTGCTTTTAATGTGTGCTTTACCTTGGATGTGCTGATGGTGCTAAAATAGCACTTTTTTCTATTTTATCAAACACCTGGCTTTTTTTTATAACACTTTTCCTACAAGAGCTTTCAATCAATACCGGGGGGCAGTTGCGGCCTGTCTCAAAGTCAGTCGGTCATGAAAGCTACAGAAATTTGGTCAACCATTATTAATACAACATATGCCCTTACCTTTGAAAACAGAGTCTTGCATCACTATAAAAAAAACTGTCCCCCAATTTTTTGCCCCTCACCGACAATATCGGGGTTTCTTCCCCCAATCATTCCTGATTTTTTAACTTTACCTTGTACCTTTACTGTACTAAAGCCAATGTTTATGCAAAAATGGATTCTCTTCTCCTTCTTTGCCCTAGTCTGTGCGCGCACACAAGCCCAGCATGAGGTACAAGGGATGGTTACTGCACAAGAAAATGACGAACCGCTCATTGGGGTCAATATCTTAATCAAAAACAGTACGGTAGGGACCGTCACCGACTTAGATGGTCATTTTCAGATTGAGGCCCCTTCTGCCCAGGATACGCTGCTGGTCAGTTACATCGGGTACCAACCACAGGAAGTCCCTATCAATGGTCGGGCTACCGTGGATATTCAACTGGGCACGGATGCTGCTCAACTGGATGAGGTGGTGGTTACCGCGCTGGGCATCAAACGCCAGAAGCGAGAACTGGGCTACTCTACCGAAAGCTTCAAAGGCGAAGCCTTACAATTATCGAATGCCCCCAATGTGGTCAATGCCCTCAGTGGCCGTTCTGCCGGAGTACAAATTACGGCACCCAATGGGGTGGACGGAGGCACCAGCCGCATTACCATTCGGGGCAATAATAACATCAATGCCAACAATCAACCGCTAATCGTGGTAGATGGAGTACCGCTGGAAAATGAACCGGGACTGACCGATATCGGGCGCGGGGTAGACTGGGGTTCGGCCATCAACAACATCAACCCACAGGATATTGAAAGTCTCAATGTGCTCAAAGGACCAACCGCCTCTGCCCTTTATGGCGCTCGTGGTGCCAACGGTGTGGTACTGATCACCACCAAACGCGGTGGCCAGCAAAAAGGAATCGGAATACAATACAATGTCAATCACAAAATCATACATCCCTACCGCTATCGGGATGTGCAAAACACCTTTGGAGCAGGTGGCCCGATCAGCTTATCTGAACCTACTTTTGAGCAAGATGCAGACGGCACCCTACTCTACCCTACCCGTACTGCCACCGACGAAGGCCCCTACGGCCGGCCGACAGCGGAACTCTTTGGGTTTTACTCCACAGGGGTGTCCTGGGGGCCAAAGATGGAAGGACAAATGATCCGTTGGTGGGATGGCGAAATGCGGCCTTTTGATCCACAACCTGATAACTTAAAATTGTTCTTCAGTGATGGCAGCACCACTACCCACAACCTGGCCTTTTCCGGTGGCGGCAAAATGGGCTCAATGCGGGTATCTTTATCCCGTACTGATCACGAAGCGATTATCCCCAATAGCAATTACAACCAAACCACTGTCAACCTGGGATCTCGCCTCGATATTTCATCAAAGGTGCACGCGGATATTTCCTTGTCGTATATCAATTATTACCGACTCAACAGCCCCAGTTTGGGTGATGACAACAACGCCTCCTTTGGAAAAGGCATTTTGTACAGCTGGCCGCGCAGTTATAAAGGCCTGGAAAAGGACATCAACATTCTGCCTGATGGTACGCGCAATGATTATGGCGGCAATTATCCTTTCACCTTTTCTCCCCCTCATTTGTGGTGGAATACGTATAATAATAATACAGAACTTAACCGGAATAAACTGATCGGAGCACTATCGCTCACCTATGATGTGACTTCCTGGTTGAATATTACCGGTCGTTTGGGTATGGATTACACCTTGAACGAGTTTGAAACGCGCAATAATCCGACCGATATACTGGGTATCGAAAATGGCCTTTACGGCAATGAATTGGACCGTGACCTAGTGCGCAATAATGAACTTTTGATCACGGCAAGAAAAGAAAATATCGGCAATAGCCTGATCGATGTCAGCCTATCAATAGGTGGCACGCAATGGAGCCGCGACCGCTATGGCTTCAGGAGTGAAAGTAGCAAGTGGGTCAATCCCTGGTTATTTTCCTTTTCCAATTATGATGATATCGAGAATCGGCCGGAAATTAAGGAAGTCCGTTATGACAAACGCATCAATTCGGTGTACAGCTTCCTCAACTTTGGCTATGATGACTTCTTGTTTTTGGAAATTACCGGCCGCAATGACTGGTCTTCCGCCTTACCGGTAGAAAACAACTCCTATTTCTATCCATCCGCATCTCTGAGTTTCATTGCCACGGAAGCCTTTGCGATCAAGTCGAAATGGTTGAGCTTTCTAAAGCTGCGGGGCGCTTACGCGCAAACGGCTTCCGACACCGATCCTTTCCAACTTGATTTCGTATACGAAACGGGGACTTTTGGCGGCAGCCAAACCGCCACCTTACCTGAGGTAATTCCTCCAATTGAACTCAAACCACAACAGGCCAATTCCTACGAAATAGGAACGACCCTTGGGCTTTTTGGTGATCGAATCAATTTGGATTTCACATATTATTACATTCGGTCTTTTGACCAAATCCTGGATTCGCCACTACCGGTTTCCTCCGGAGCGACCAGTGTGCGCATCAATAACGGAGAGCTGGAAAACCAAGGGATTGAAGCCATTTTATCTGCTACCTTGGTGCACAACCGCAACTTTTTCTGGGAAACCAGTTTCAACATCAGTCGCAACCGCAATAAAGTGCTGAGTCTGGGTGATGGCGCCAAAATTTTGGAATTGGCCAATATTTGGGGGCTGAATGGACCAGCCATTGCCGTACGAGAAGGAGAAGATTACGGCACCATCGTGGGCTATGATTATGTCTACCACGAAGGGACCGGCCAACCCATACTCAATGAGGAAGGCACCCTCTATCAATTTACCGACAACCGCGTCCCTATCGGCAATGCTTCGCCCGACTTCACGGGAGGTTGGGGCATGCGGTTTGGTTACAAGGGCTTTACATTGAGCACCTTGGTTGACACCAAATGGGGCGGTGATATTTATGCGGGATCTTATGTCATCGGCTTGCAGACCGGACAAAGTCCGGAGACGCTACCCGAACGCATGGGCGGCGGCCTGCCCTTTACTGATCCGGACGGAAAAGTACGCAATATCGGAGTCATTCTGGATGGTGTTTATGCCGATGGAACCCCCAATGATAAGGTCGTGCATTACTACTTCAAATACGTGGGCAATACCGGCGGCTGGGGCCATTTTCTATCCAAACCCGGCATCCGGGAAAATACCTGGGTGAAATTGCGTGAGGTGGCGCTGAGCTATCAATTTCCAAAACAATGGATCGGCAAAACCAAAATTTTCCAGGAGTTGTCTCTTTCCCTTGTAGGTCGGGATCTATTTTACCTCTATACGACCCTACCCGACCGAATAAATCCGGAAGCCAATAATGGATCAGGCAATGCCCAGGGACTGGAATGGGCTTCGTTTCCGGGAGTACAATCATTTACTATTGGTTTAAATGCCAAATTTTAATTTTATGAAAAAACTGACGCTATACACTATTCTGATCTTTGGTTTGACGCTGAGCAGTTGCGACAAGGACTTTGAAGAGATCAATAAGAACCCATTTTCTCCGACCACTACAGAAATTGGGCCATTGTTTAATACCGTGATCAGCGAGCTAAAATTGGGTTGGAACGAGCAGTTTTATCTGCACAATGAGGCCGTTTATCAGATCACACAGCAGGCTGCACTGACGGCCGAAACCTTTCAAAACATCAATATTGGCACCGAGGAAATGTGGAATCAATACTACCGCCGCCTAGCCCATATTCGGGAATTGGAGCGGCGTTTTGACGCCTACCAGGGCAATCAAGAGGCTTTGAACAATGTTCGGGCTCAAGTGAAAATCCTGCTGGCGTATACCACCTTTAGGCTGACCGATATTTTTGGAGACATCCCATTTTTTGATGCGGGAAGAGGGTTTGAAGAACTGGAGTACATCCGACCGAAATTTGACCGACAGGAAGACATTTATAAATTCCTTTTGGAAGAATTGGCCTGGGCCGTGGAACACATCAACACCTATCCAAACCCGGAGACCGATGACGGTACCCCGATGGTGAGCTTTGGCAATTTTGACAATTTGCTGGATGGCGATATGGCCTGGTGGGTGAAGTTTGCCAATTCGCTGCGGCTACGGCATGCCTTGCGGATGGTAGAAAAAGCACCGGACTTTGCCAATCCGATCCTCAAAGAAATCATCGAAGGAAATCTGCCCGTGATTGAAACCGGGGAAGAAGTCTGCATGTGGCCCCGTCGCCAGGATTGGTTAAGGGAGAGCGTCAACTGGTCATTTCGCGAGCACAATAAGCTGCGCATGGGGTCCACGATCTGGCATCAGCTTTCTGAAAATGACAATATCGACGGGAGCGGCATTTTTGATCCGCGTGCCCGTATCTTTTTTGAACCCAATAATACCGGTGAATGGGTTCCTTTCCCTCAGGTACCGGATACGGATACGCCTCCCTCGGGTGGCATTCCGTACGAGCGGCACCGGGACAACAACTATACCGTAAAGGGGCAAAGTAATATCTATTCGCCCTTTAATTATTATTTGATCCGGGATGAAAAAGACGTTCCCGAAATCCTGATTACGGCGGCGGAAGTACAATTCATCATGGCTGAGGCCTACGCCCGCGGCCTGGGAGTGGGTTTGGACACCGATCAAGCCAATATTCTATACAACAACGGCGTAGTAGCGTCCCTCACCTTTTGGCAAAATGTGTTTGTCAATACCGAAATATGGGTCAATGCACCGCCGGTGCTCACCACTGGACAAATATATGGCGTAGCCAACCATCCCCGGATCGACATTTTTAATAAAGAAAACAAGCTGGAATACATCTACCGCCAGCGCTGGATCGATGCTTTTCGGCAACCGTGGGAGGCGTATGCATTATTGCGGCGTACCCGCATGACGCCACATGAAGCCCCGTTGGCGGAACATTACCGTTTTCCCTATCCGCCTTCGGAGGTGGAGAATAATCCAGACAATTGGGCTGCCCAGGTGAGTTTGATGGGTGCCGATGATGTACAAACCAAAATCTGGTGGGTTCCGTGATAGCTGTTATCAGGAAAACGGCCGTGGCCTAGTGCTGTGCAGCGGGCTACGGCCTTGCCGGAAGCGCCCGAAGGGCCGAACGATTAGAGAGCCGCGAAACATAACGCCCGCAGGGAGGCCCCACAACAATAAAACTTATTCCTTCATCAATAACCAATCGCAATGAAAAGACACTACTTATCAAAAATTTATTTCCTTTTACTGCTTTGCATTGGGGGGTTTTCTTCTTTGCAGGCTCAATCTGATCAATATCTGCATTTTGATCGGAGCGATGACTACGTACGCCTCGATAACGGGGTCGATTACATCGCCAACCAGAATGCTTTTTCCATGACGGGCTGGTTTTATACCGATGCCTTGGAATATGGACAAGGCATGATCGGTTTTCGCGGTGCCAATCAAGGTTTTTACCTGATACAGCTTTCGGATGGCGTCATTGAATGTCGCTTGATCACCACCGCAGGCTTTCACGAGCATGTGGCACCAGCCTTTACCATTGTACCAGAGGTTTGGCAACATGTAGCCTGGGTCTACGATGGAAGCTCTGTGAAATTGTACATCAATGGACAGCTCAATGGAAGTACGCCGGCCTCAGGACAAATTACGGAAGCGGGTATTCCCTTTACCATCGGGCGGAGTATCCTGGGGTCTCTCAATTTTTACTTTGGCGGTCGGGCCGACGAAGTGACGGTATGGAGTAAGGCGCTGACTCAAGAGGAGATCATGGACATGATGGCTAATGAACTGACTGGTGATGAGGCCAATTTGGAATTGTATTACAAATTCAACCAGGGCGTACCTAACGAGGACAATACTTCGATTAGCAAACTGGTGAGTGAAACTGGCAGTGGAGAGCGGGATGCCGACCTGATTGGATTTGCCCTGACTGGCGAGACTTCCAATTTTGGCGGCGAACTGGATCAAGGATTTCAGGCCATTACCTTTCCTCAGATCCCGAATAAATTAACTACGGATGCCCCGTTTATGCTCAATGCAACCGCCAGCTCAGGACTACCGGTCAGCTTCGAGGTCGTTTCTGGCCCGGCAACCGTCAGTGGATCAGAAGTGACGCTAACCGGTTCTCCCGGAGAAGTGGTCATCAAAGCGACCCAAGAAGGTGACGCGACCTACAATCCTGCGGAGGAACTACTCAATAGTTTTCAGGTACTTGATCCCAATACTTTTGTGCCGGTGATTGATGCGCGTAGTCCCTTAGCCGGTGATGTGCACGTACCCGAATTATCAGCAATTCAACTAGCGGCTATTGCCAATATTGATTATCCAGAATTGTTTCAGGTACAAAATGTACGATTTGAGATAGACGGAACCACGGTGGAAGCGAAGGACTGGGGTAATGGCCACTATACCGGTTGGTGGACACCACAAGCCTATGGCTACTACACCATCAATATCATTGCCACCAATAATTACGGCGCTGAGGCAACAGAATCCGTAAACATTGAAGTCGTTTCCACTGCTTCTGACACGGAGGTGATAGCCTTTGAAGGCGTGCTGCTCAATACCGCCATCTCTTCTGAAGTGGTGGAAGCAGAATTGCCATCTTACCTGGGTGCATTTGACCAAATTATGGTGACCCTGGAAACGCGTTGCCCCAATGGCGGCTGTGGCGAATGGGATCGCGTGGCGAGCCTGGATGCCAAAGGACACGATGGTCAATGGGTAGAAATCATTCGTTACATCACGCCCTACGGAACCCCTTGTTCTCATACCATCGATTTGACGGATTATATGTCATTGCTGCAAGGTAAAATTGCCTTCCGGGTCAATTGTGGCACCTTTGATAATGGCTATCTCTACGATCTGACGATCAACTATCGTCAAGGCACCCCAGAGCACAAATACAGCAATGTCAATGTGATCTGGCAAAACACTTACGATTTTGGTAATCCCGATAATCTACAACCGGTGGATCCGGTCAATTTTCAATATCCAGACAATGCGGTGGAGTCTACGCTCAAACTGGTTTCTTCCGGTCATGGCTGGGGCGATAACAACAGTGGCAATGCAGCAGAATTTCATGAAGATACGCACCACATTTGGGTGAATGGGGCACAGACTTTCGAACAGCACAACTGGGCGGATTGCAACCCCAACCCTGATGGGTGTCAGCCGCAAAACGGTACCTGGTTTCATGATCGTGCGGGCTGGTGTCCGGGATCAATTGCGCCCTGGTTTGACTATGACATGACCGAATTCATTGAAAATGTCAATGTGGAGCTGGGCTATATCTTTGACGAAAGTTACATCGATCTTTGCCATCCGAACAATGCCGGTTGTATTAGCGGTGTGACTTGTCCGGACTGTAACGACGGGTTTAATCCACATTTGATTGTGGCCTGTAATCTGGTCGTCTTTGCCGATGAGCCGGTTGAACCGGTGACGATTGTCGGATTGGAAGAAACACCGGAAAACAAACTCGGTTTTGCCGTATTTCCCAATCCTACCAAAGGTGCCGTGACCCTTGCATTGCCCGCTGATCTGCAAGCCTTTGATTTGCGCATTGTCAATGGCGTAGGACAGACGGTTCGGACCATTCGCGAGAAAGCACATTTTGGAGACACCTACGAGGTGCAGCTCGGTGATTTTCCGAAGGGCATTTACTTTTTGGAGGTTCATTCAGAGTTGGGAACTGGAGTGGAAAGGATAGTGGTGGAATAAAGGTTGCAGTTGCAACCTTCCGTTGCAACCTTTGATCATCGCAAAGGTGAGAGCATGTTTGGAGGTCAAACTTTGGGCTACAAAACAGCACTTTTTGCCAGCAAATCCGACCTCCAAACATGAACTGAGTCATCCCGAATTTTCGCTGTCAGGAAAATTCGGGATGTTTTTTTTATTAAAAGCCCATCAGATTGTCGCCATTATTTTGATTGTTGCCTTATTGTTATGGATTATTATTTGAAATCAACACCATGCAAAACCTCAACCAACGCATTCGAGAATTCTATGATCGCTCTACGGATCTTTGGCTAGATCGGTGGGGAGAACACATGCACCATGGCTATTACGGCCCCAATGGAGAGGAAAAAAAAGAGCGCCTACAAGCACAAATTGACCTCATTGATGAAGTTTTAAAATGGGGCAATATTCAACAGGTTCGGCGCATACTGGACGCGGGATGCGGTGTTGGCGGCAGCGCCCGGCATCTGGCAAAACAGTACGACGCCACCGCGCTGGGGGTCACGTTGAGTCCGCTACAGGCCGATAGAGCCCAGGTTTATAACCAGAGATCAGGATTGGAAAAACAAGTAGAAATCCGCTTGCAGGACGTCATGACCCTCTCTCCTTCTGATGGTCCTTTTGACCTGATTTGGTCGATGGAAAGTGTGGAACACATGGCTGATAAAAAGAGGATACTAGAGCTCTTTTATGACCTCTTGGAACCTGGAGGGAAATTTTTGATTGTCACCTGGTGTCATCGAAAAACACCGCCGGCTATCACGCCAAATGAACAGCGGCTTTTGGAAAAAATCTATCGCTGGTACCACCTCCCTCCGATGATCTCTATCGAAGCGTTTGAGACATTGTCAAAATCCGTAGGATTTCAAGAGGTCAAAACCGCTGATTGGAGTGCCGCCGTAGCGCCCTTCTGGAAGGCTGTAATCCGCTCCGCCATTAGTGTGGATAGTCTATTGGGGTTACTCCGCTCCGGTTTACCAACCATCAAAGGAGCCTGGGCCATGCAATATATGACCCGTGGATTTAAAAAAGGCATCATCAAATTTGGACTCATCCAAGGCCAGAAGCCATGAAAAATTTCCTGAGTGCATGTTTTCTTTTTGCGCTTGCTGCTCTAGTGGTTTGGTGAAGTTCATTTCACTTCGGGTCTTTTCCCACGGTCCAATACAAAAGAATACACCAGCGTAAAGAGCGCTGTGATTTTCATCTTGACAAGACTTTTGAGTGCCATAACTTTTACCATTTTTTTTCGAACTGGTGATGTTCCAATACAAAAATTTATTTCCAAAGACCGCGTTAATGATTAAACTGCGTTCCATTAAAAAACGTTATTGCATTTATTAGTACTCACTAGTGTAAATACCATGCTGAAATCACTCTCCTACTCGATAGCTATCGCTATCTTGCAAGTATTGTTCTTTTCGGAACCGCTTCGCGGCCAAGGGTCCGTTGAAAACTCCTGGAAACTCGTCAAACAGGAAGGCAATACCAAAGTATATACCCGCTCCCGTGAAGACATCAAGATTAAAGAAGTGCGCATCACCACCAACATGAAAACCAGCATGAACAAGTTTCTGAAGGTACTTAATGATGTGCCTGGCTACGCCAATTGGGTTTTCAAGTGCCAAAATGCAAAGCGCATTCTCACCGTCAGTGAACACGAATTTTATTATTACACCTCTTCCAACCTCCCTTTTCCCCTCAGCGACCGCGATATGGTCATTCACTCCCGCCAATGGACGGATCCCTTAACACAGACCGTTTACGCCGAATCCGTGGCCGATCCTCATTATTTGCCGGAGAAGGAAGATTATGTCAGGGTACCCTATCTAAAGTCGGCTTGGGTGATTCAACCCTTAAAAGACGGAACCCTTAAAATCAATTATTCCATCAGCACCGACCCCGGAGGAAGTTTACCGTCCTGGCTGGTCAATATGGCCATTACTCAAGGCCCGGTTAAGACCATGGAACTTTTAGCTGAATTGGTAGAAAAAGATTAAAAATGTATTTTTGGATTTGCGCTCAACAAAAATTACATTTTCATGCGGTCTTATATCATTCTGCTAGGAATACTATCCTTTCTTTACAATGGTACTACGCTACAAGGCCAACAGGATACATTTTCAATCCGCGCCAAGTTTGAAGAATCACTAAGTACCGATAAATTAGTACTTGAACTGGACTTACTCCGCAATTGGATTGGGAAAAAAGCCTTTGATCGCACCGGATTTCTATTCACTTCGAGAGATAGTTTCGATCTGAGGGTAAAAGAACTGCGGACAGTATTGCTGGAAAATGATAGCATAGATTTTATCAACTATGTTGATTATTTGCCTCCCCTCATCCATTCTGTAAAGGATGATCATGCTTTCTTTCCATTGCTTTCCTGGTCCTCCTCAGAAATTGATCAACCAAGGGTCTCCAAAGAAAAGATCGTATTTCCAATGGAAATGGTGGTGTTTCAAAATAACTGCTATCTGGTAAACGGGCTAGAAATTCCTGGTAAAAGTGAAATTTTGGAAATAAATGGCATTCCGGCTCTGGATATCATTACACGTGCACTTGCTTTTTATCATTATAACTCCTGGTATTACTTACAGAAGCAAGGCTATGCAGAATTTAACGGCTTTATCCTTGCGCCCATTCTATTTCACTTATTTGGTTTTGAAGATGAGGTGACCATCACCTTTCGGGAAAATAGTACCGCTCCCACACAACAAGTCCAAGTCGAGCTACAACCTTTTCGTCAATACCCCAAAACTTCGGAAAGTCGAAGCGCCTTTTCAGGCAAAAAATTTGACCTGCGTTTTAAAGGAGACTGGGCCATTCTGGAGATCAATAGCTGGAAAAAAGGACAAAAAGGCATTGCCGAATTCTATGATTTTTATAATGATGCCTTCAAAAAGATTGCCGCTCAAGGTAGCCAAAAATTATGCATTGACATAAGCCATAATCGCGGAGGAAGTAACTTGCCTTGGCTGGTATTACTCAACTATATTTACGAGGGTGCATTTAAGTTTAGCCATAACAGGCCCACAATCGAATTAGCGGAATTGACTGCAATTTATTTGGATCGAAAAAAGAAAAAAAAGGCGTTAAAAGTACTGGATCTCAAATCTAGATTTACCGGAGAGGTCTTCCTACTCATTGGCCCAAAAACCTTCTCCGCTGCGACCAATATGGCTGATTTTATGAAGTTTAATCAAATCGGAACCATCTGGGGTATAGAAACGCCCGGTTGGACTACCCACTATGGCCAGATCAAGGAAAAAATGCTCCCTTATAGTCAAATAGACATGCATTTATCGGGGCGGCTATTCTACGACCTACAGGGCCGGACAGAAACTGGCGGTGTCGTCCCTCACAAAAATACAGCATTTGAAGATATCGATCAATTTTGGAGATATTATCTTGATCATCAATGGGCTGATATACTAATCGACAAATTGTAGCATTGCCATTATCCACCAAATAATCCACATTATGCGTACGCTTTTCACGCTGATTTTAACGGGACTTTTATGCACCTCATTGCAAGCACAGGTCGCTCCCGGCGATAAGTTTTTAGGCGGCCGACTAAATTTTAGTTACGGAAATCAAACCAGTAACGGAATAACTGTAGATGGTTCTTCCTTTAGTTTTTCAATTAGCCCGAGGATGGGCTTCTTAATCAAAGACAACCTTGCCGTGGGGATGGTGGGGACTTTCGCTTATGCCAAACAGCCCAATGTTTTTTTTCTTTCAAGCAATAACCCCAATAACCCAATCCTGCTTAGTGGGGAAAGTATTATTCAATACGGCATCGGCCCATTTTTGAGACACTACACACCTTTTTCCGAAAGTGCTGGACTAACGGTCGATTTCTATACTGAAATTGGTGGTGGCAATATTGAGCAGAATACAACCGGTAGTATTAGACCCAGTTCTAGTTTATTCAATTTAAGCGTGGGTGTACTGCCCAGTTTTTACTACTTTTTTAGTCCACATTTTTGTTTGGAAGCCTCCTTTGGTGGTTTGAATTATCTCTATTCTAGAGCCAAAGAAAAAGAGGCTCCCTTTGAGCCAAGCATCACCAAGTCCAGTAATCTGAATCTCACGCTGGCCTCCCAATTAGGCATCAGTTTCAATTACTATTTTCTAAAAAAGTAGTCAGTCATTTACCTCCTTGACGAAGCGTATGACCCCGCTAAAGTAGTTGTCCGCATCATCATACATTGCCCAGTGTGCGCCATTGGGACAATAATGATATTGGCCATTGGGAAACTGATTGGCCATCCACTCCATGTGGTCGGGATCCATGGTATCGTATTCTGCACCAACCGTGAGCGTAGGCACATTAATTTTGGAAAGATCCCCTGAGCGATCCCAATGCTTTAAGGTCGCATTGCCAACCACGCCGAATTCACTCGGCCCTTGCATGCGCAGATATATATCATAATTCAGATTTCCCAAAGAGCGTAAAATGGGCTCCGGCCAGTCTTCCAAGGGCTTGCGCAATACATGTTTGGGGTAATAATGGGTCTCTACCAATTCCAAATACCGGGGATCGGTATATTGACCAGCCGCTTCCATGGCGCGAATCTCAGTCAAGACATCCGGAGGTAATCCGGGTGCGAGTGTTTCTTCTGCATATTTGACGTAGGCCGGAATAGAGGACATCATATTGGAAATGATCATTCCTTTTAAATTTTCTTGGTACTTCAAGGCATATTCAATTGCTAAAATGCCTCCCCAGGAATGGCCAAGTAGATAAAAGTTATCCTTATTCAACCCCAAAGCCTTTCGTACCTGCTCCACCTCTTCGACAAACCGCTCCGTATTCCAAAGGGCCGTATCTTGTGGTTGATCGCTATAAGCAGAACCCAACTGATCATAATAATAGTATTCGATGCCCCCCCGGGGGAAATAACTATCAAATACCTCAAAATATTCGTGAGTAGCCCCAGGCCCACCATGCAAGAGGAGTACCTTTATTTTGGGATTGTTGCCAACGCGTTTGGTCCATACCTTAAAATCACCGGATGGAGTAGAAACAGGAATCATTTTCACGCCTCCAGTGATAATATCATCTCGATCGCTAGAATCAAAATAGGTCGCTAAGCTTTGTACATTTTCCTCAGAGTGGCGAGAAGCATTGGAAGAAGGAGGGCTACAGGCCTGAAAAACCAAGGTAAAAGCCAATAAAACTTGTATGGTCTTATTCATATATCTTAAATTTGTTTAGGACGTCCTTAAAGATACAAAAAAAGCCATTGTCAATCCTAATCTGCTATTGACAATGGCTTGGTGAATAAGTTTTTGTTTATTCCTGGGGCTACAAATTTATTTATCAATTGGCAACCCCGGGTTATTTTATTTACTAATGCCAAATTGAATGAATGCAAAGTTCGCTATTCTCAACAAATCAATCAAATCAATTATCTTTATCTCTTCATTGATAAAATCTATTAACCTTGAATTTACAGCAATTACAATATATCGTAGCAGTAGATATCCACCGAAATTTTGCCAAAGCCGCCCAGGCATGCTTTGTGACTCAACCGACATTGAGCATGATGATTCAAAAACTGGAACGGGAACTGGTTATCAAGATTTTTGATCGGAGCAAACAACCGGTCATTCCCACCGAAACAGGCAGATTGATCATTGACCAAGCTCGAAGGGTATTGCAGGAAAGTCAGCGCATCCAGGAGATTGTGGACTTACAAAAGGGTAAAGTCGCCGGAGAGCTCCGGCTCGGTATCATTCCCACCCTTGCGCCTTATTTGTTACCTTTATTTATCAATCAATTTCTAAGCAAATACCCGGATGTTCAGGTGAGTATTACGGAGTTGATCACTGATCAAATTTTGCAGCAACTCAAGAAAGGCAAACTTGATGCCGGCATTTTGGTCACCCCCATTGACGATGACCGCATTCGAGAGTATCCGCTATTTTACGAACCCTTCTACGTGTATACTACCCACCTCTTTGATAAAGAATACTACTTGCCGGAGGACATTGATCCAAATGAATTGTGGCTGCTGGAAGAAGGCCATTGCTTTCGGACCCAAATTATCAAGCTATGCGAATTGCGAAAATCGGTCAAGCGCAGATTGGAATACCAGGCGGGTAGTATTGAGACCCTCAAACGCATGGTAGAAAATCAGGATGGCATTACCGTTCTACCTCATTTGGCCCTCAATGACCTTACCCCCGAACAAATGGCCCGGATTAAGCCCTTTGCGGAACCTCGCCCCGTACGAGAAGTTAGTTTAGTGACCCACCGCGATTTCATTAAAAAGCAATTGATTGATAAATTGAAAGAAGAAATCCTGGCAAGAGTACCCAAAGATCTGGAGCGAGTGGAAGCACAGCAGGTGATTAAGCCCAGGTAAGGGGGCTAAGTGCATGTTTGGAGGTAGTCCCTGAAGTATATTCGGGCAAGCTATTCAGT
>CAXHCA010000099.1:0-24632 GCA_964015035.1 uncultured Saprospiraceae bacterium | reverse complement strand
TATCTTTAACAGAAGGCCATAGAAAATTTAGGGCGAAATAAATTTCACCCAACCAGCATGACGTTGACCTTTTGCAGGCACGATTTGATGAGAAAAAATCCACCATTTATTGCGGGTAGCGACACCGATCATGCCTCCCTGTCTTACTAGAATATGCCTCCGGCGGCATCTTTGTCTTGATACAAAGATGCAAAAATCAAGGCTGTAAATTGTTCTTCACGCTGCGCTGCCGCGCAAAATTCTAAACTGTAAAAACTCGCCTTTTTGAATTGTTTTTTACGCTTCAATGCCGGAATTATTGATCATTATGGATCACTCAAAATATTGTTTTGGCTCAAGCAGTTATTTTTTCGTCCTTAGCACACCCCTAAGGGCTTAAAAATGAGCCTCATGAGAACCCAAAACCTGCAATTTTCGCTTCTAAAGCATCACCTCCAAACATGCACTTATTCTTTCAACACCTTTCTACTCACTACCCCCCCTTTAGAGGCAAGTCGAAGCCAATAGATACCGGATGGTCGTTTTGCTAGATCGACCATCATTTTTTGACCATAAACCGGCAATTGTTCAAGTAACTGTCCTTGGATATCAAACAGTTCCAATTTACCCTCCACCTCTTGATTCCACTGCACGGTGACTTTATCCCGAGTAGGATTGGGGAAGACCATCATCTCAATCGGCCCATCATTTCCGGGATTACCCAGGAATATGGGATCATCAATGTCGGGTTCTTCGGCACAACCTACAGGTATGGTTACCGGGACCTCAATTTGCAACTCACATCCTGCCTGATCCAGTACGACCAAGGTAAAAATAGTGGGGTGAGTGATACTGGCCAGTGTAGTAGGGCAGTTGGGACAAAAGACATTTTGGATGGGAAACCAATGATAATATTCGGCATTGGCTACTTCGGCCGAAAGGGTAAAAACCTGATTGGGACAAGCCTCCAGCAGTTGCGGGATTTGCATCACTTCCAATGGAGGAAGGAGGTTTAGGTCAATGGAGTCTTCAATGGTACAACCATCCAAAAAGGTGGCATGCAGGTAATACGTGCCACTATTTTCTTCAGCAAAATCCGGCACTATCAGACAATTGTTTTCGTAATAATAACCCTTGGGTCCGGTCCAGACCACCATCGTTACATTTTGCAGGCAAAGTTCAACCGTTTCTCCGAGGCAAACATCATAGCTCGGTTCCAAAAGTATGGTCGCCTGTGGGGTGACCATGAGGTTTACTGCTGCACTTGCGGTACAACCATCGCTATTGTTGGCGGTGACGGTATAGCTGGTGGAGATGTCGGGCGTAGCCACCGGATTAGGGCAGTCGGTACAGCTCAATCCCGTTGCCGGAGTCCAGGAATAGCTGGCATCATCACCAAAATTAGCAGTTAGTGGAACACTTTCTCCGGCACAGATGGTCATGTCAGTAGGAGTAACGATCAAACTTGGGCAAGGCGGTAGTGTACAGCTCGCCTCGCCGGATGGGTTTGTACATACGCCATCATTCAGAGGCGTAACGATCAGCGTGACGGTTTCCTCAGGGGCAAAAGAATCAAAAGCAATTTCGGTTTCGGTAATGTCAGGAAGATCCTCGCCATTTAGCGACAGCTGATAAGCGGTAGCTCCCGTAATGGCATTCCAGTTGAAGGTAATCACACCATTGGGTACATCGAGAGAACAACTGACTAACGGTGCGTCCAGAGGTGCTCCGATCGTGATGGTTTGACCGACCGATTCACCCGGGCAATTATCGCCAACAGACAATTCAATCTGGTGATCACCCGGATTATCCCATTGTAGCGTGTAGGGACCGGCTCCGCTTCCAGATAGCACATTAGCATCGTCAAAATTCCAATTAAAAATAGCGGTGTCCGGTGCGTCACCACTATAAACAACCGTAACAGTGTCCATGAGGCAAGCTTCTTCAATCATCGTAAGATCAGCGGAATAAACGGGCAATACTGTAATGGCAAATCCCACCTGATAACTGCAGGGGCCTTCAGTATAAGTGGCTACGACCTGATGCACACCCGGTCCACAAAGTTGCGGATCAAATTCTCCGGTCGACGGATCGCTAATGCACGGCCCTGACCAGGTGGTTGTGCCGCCACCCGCACCGCCTGTAGTCATGAGTTCCAATAAAAATGGAGAAGCATCTGCGCAGACTTCTAACCCCGTGTCAGTCACCAATTCCACCGTTGGACAATCAATGGCCGAGCAGGTTTGTTCACTGATCGCCTCACAACCTTCCGCACTAAAGGCTACCAGTTGCAGGGTCACTTCCTCATTGGGCGAAAGCCCGGTCACCACGTAGGTGCTATCGGTTTGTATACCGGCCGGACCACTGAGCGAAAAAGCATTATAGCTAAATCCACTCAGCGCCTCCCAGCTAAAAGTAATGCTACTGGTGGTACTCGTGCAGTTGATAATCGGTGGATTGGGTGGAGGGACCACCTCAATGATAATACTGTCGGTTTTATTGCATCCGTTGAAATCGGTAATGGTGACCCAGTATATTTCAGTACTTGTTGGTGCTATTTCTATACTTTGCGAAATTTGTCCATGGCTCCAACTGTAGAACGTCACAAATTCATAGACGGTTAGAGTAGTGGTTTGTCCTGGGCAAAGAATCGAATCGACCGCAACGATGGTTGTCTCATCAGGGATTACTTCTATATTGATACTAGCTGCATCGCTACAGCCATTACTATCGGTTACGGTGAGGCTGTAATTGGTGGTGATCTCCGGGATCACCGTAATGGTATCCGTCGTTGCTCCGGTACTCCAGACAAAGGTATAGGGCGGTGCGCCACCATCGTAGTTGGCAATGAGTATGGTGGAGTCACCTTTGCACAACAGGGAGGCGGCGGCTTCGATGCCGGAATTTGGATTGGTAACAGGGGTGATTAAGATATCAAACGCTGCACTGCATCCACCTGTGGCAGTCACCGTTAGGCTATAGTTCGTTGCTGTGTCGGGGGCTAGCGTCAGAGGAGAAGTGGTCTGACCTGTATTCCAAAGGTATTGTACGGTAGTATCAGAAGACCCTATAATGATTTCTTCACCCTGGCAGATATTTTGATCAGGGCCCAGATCAAATGTTGAGAAATCATCTACATAAACGATAATCTCAGCATGGGCATCACAAGGGTTATCAGAAACGGGCCCCCTAACGGTATAGACCGTTGTTTCAGAGGGAGAGACATTTAACGCAGGCCCGATATGAATAGAACTATCCCCTATAAACCATTCGTTGTAAATTGCGCCGACTGCTGACAGCTGGATTGATTCGCCTGGACAAATGGTGATATCCGTTCCGGGAGAAATATCCAGCGGAGGGGTGGGAAGTTGAGGTACGATGATGGTGTCTGGAGTGGAACGGCAAACACCTACCGAGGTAGTCAGGGTATACATGCCCGGTCCTGGGCCGTTTACAGGGTTTTGCATGTAGGAATAATAATTATCTGGTCCTTCCCAATAGTACGAGACGGGAGTACCCCCAACATTGGTTGCTGATCCGAGCAATTGCGGTGATATGTTAGCGCACACCGGATTGGCATAATCAGCTGTGGCGGTTGGGGTAGGGCGGGAACCAATCGTGAAGTTTTTGGTAAACTCCATGCCGTTTGTAGTAGAAACCGAATTTAAAATGTAGCTATTGGGGCAAAGAAACAGCGTATCTACCCCGGCGGGAAGGGTATCTTCCCAAACCAAGTTTCCATTTGTGTCGAATAGCTGGTGATGCCAGGTGTCTGCCCGTGTAGTGATGGTAAAGTCGCCATCGCACAAACTATCGCAGGTGTAAGTGGTATTACGAGTGCTCAACACATTTTCTACATAGTAAATATCTGGTAAGAAGCTATAGGAGACCTCCCCGCTACAAGAACTTGAGTTATAAGATCCTGAAAGGCCGTCCGATAACGCAGAGATCTGTATGGATTGGTCACTGAGGTTGCTGGCCTCGATGGTCCAACAAAAAGCCACGGGGGGAGACCCAATACCGACCGCTTCACAACCATTCCCTCCATCCCCCCAGTTATTACCGGGATCGCCATCCAAGGGGCCTCCCTGTGGGGAATCATAGGCAAACCCGGGGCCAAATCCGATTCCGGTGTTGGTACTGACCCAAAATTCGTACCAATCCCAATAGCCGATGCCGTTACATGAAGGGGGAGGAATTGGATCAACCGTAAATTCATACCATCCACTACCAAACTCTAGCTGCAAGGCGTGCAGCCATTCCAGGGTTACTGTCACTTCCCAGGCAGTAATTACATAACAAAATTCTACGGATGTTCCCGGGGCATACTGCAATGTCGAAGGATCGGGTAGTGGGTCAGCGGTTAGATAAGCATTGACTAGACAGTTGTCTTGGCTATTGGCTAATGTCCTAAATAATAATAAGAACAGTGAAAGATAGAAATAGCGCATAGATTAGGATTTAAAGTTGGTGGCCTTTAAAATACCTCAAATCCTTCAAATTACAAAAAGAGCCAGTCAATTTGACTGGCCCTTGTACAACTTCTCTGCAATAATTTATCAATTAATAATCAGTTTTTTGTGGCAAATGCCGCGATCGGTTTGTAAGTATAACAAGTAGCTTCCTGCGGGTAAGTTGGAAATATTTATTTGCGCTCCTTGCCAGACTTCTTGTTGCCAGACCTCTTTTCCAACGGCATTAAATATTCGTGCTTGCAGCACCTTTAGGTTTGTCGCCTGAATATCAATTCTATCTGAAGCAGGGTTAGGAGAAACCGTGACCCATTGACTGATATCGGGCTCCGTTTGACTGCTGATGATTTCCGTAAGGGTACTTTGTGCATCCACGGGAATTTCCTGCCCCTGAAAGTTGATCAGTCTGACATTGTCAATGCTAAACTCGGCCATCAATTCATTGCGCTCCTCTTCATTCGACCAGAACAGAATGTCGTCTTCAATGGTCACAATAAATTGCCCAATGGCACCCGAACCGCTTACATTGATCCCATCAATACGGCTGAGGCCAACATCGGTACGCCCCATGCTGTGAAAGTCCTTTTGCATGATAAACATATCCACACCCGGGGTGCCCAGCCAGGAACTATTCAGATCGACAAAGGCGGAATTCATGGCAATGATTTCGGGGTTGTAATTCAGACTGAATGCAAGTCCGTAAACCTCTTCTGCCGACATCTGATCGGTACCCAGGATAATGGGTAGGTTGATGGTTTGTCCCTCAATAATAGTATCGGGTTCCAGGTAGAAAGGTACATCCTCGAAGAGGCGGTTTTCATCCGGGGTTTCATTGGTAAACTGGTGCACTTCCCCCCAGTTTAAATTAATGGCCAAGGTATCATTGAGGTCAATCATGCCATTGCCATCGGTATCGCTGTGTTTGTAATTGTTGCCATCCGGTGTACTTTGCGGCCAGTCGGAAGCTGGTTGCGCTTCCCAGGCTAGAGATGCATTCAGCCTGGCTGGTCCAATTGAGTCAATGGCCAATCCAATATTTAGCACATCAAAATTGTCAACCACCCCATTGTTATCTGTATCTCCGGGCCAAACGGGTGTTTCGACCACCAGAATATCGATCAGTAAGGGGAAACAAGGTGTTTCACCACCATAACACAATTCCACAATCATCGTATCCGCTCCGGCCTGTTGGCCAATAAAATCAATACAGTTGCTACCCAAAGTGGTATTGTATTGAATGTATCCAAGGGGAGCATCTACAATTTGGGTGATCTCCATTCCAAGTGGGCCCTGAGTGGGATCACACCAGGTGACCGTATCACCAACGGTAATGGTATCTGAAAAGGTCCAGTTGCAATCGATAACGGTAACTACTACGGAGTCAACTGCCGTGCAACCGGTGGAGATGATGTCGGTTACGGTTACGACATACGTAGTGGTTTCCGTGGGCTGCGCGATTGGATTGGAGGAGAGCGCATTGTCTAGATTAAGCGCTGGCGACCACTGGTAATTGTACAAATCGGAGGAAATGGCATCCAATTGCACCGAAGCACCCTGGCAGATGATGGTATCCGGACTAACCGTCAATTCCAGACCCTGATTGCAGGTAATGCCGTCTAGCTCGATTTGACAGCCCTCGCTATCGGTCACCGTTACTGCATAGGTGCCAACCGCTAGTACCGGGTAGGTGTTTTCAGCTGTTGTTTGATTGTCCCACCAAGTGTACATATAAGGGGGTACGCCACCCGTAGGGTACACGGTGATGCTGCCTGGGTCGCCCTGGCAGGTGAGATTTTCTGCGTATACATTGATAATGGCTAAATCAGATAATGTAGTGATTTCGATGAGGGTGTCGGCCCAACAGCTGGCATCATTGACGGAAATGACGTATTGACCGGGCGTCAAATTTGCGGAAGCATTGCCATTACCAACTACTGCTCCATCAACACTCAGAAAATACTCTTCCAGCGTTTGCCCTACGCCACCGTTGGCTTCCACCAGACTTAAAGTGGTGGCATCATTGGGACAAAGAACAGTGGGGTCAAAGTCTAATTCAAACGAAATCTCGTCCGTGAATTCCAGGTCAAAAATAGCAGTTGCGATGCATTGTTCCTGGGAGGTGGCGGTGACTTCATAGTGTCCGGGATAGAGATTGTCGGGGTCAACGGGGGGATTAAAACCGTTGAATTCCCATTCCAGTTCTTCAGGAAAACCGTTCACTGATTCAAAAGTCACACTACCATCATTGGTTCCATTACAAAAGGCAGGGGTGATGGTCTCGACAACAAACTGAAATTCGATCACTTCAAATTGAGACGGATCAATGGGTTGGATACATCCAAGAGGGGCCCGAATAGCCAGCTCAAGAATGGCGGCAGAGTCTACCGATACCACCGTGCTGACCGGAATTGGGGAAAAGGTCTCGCCACCGTCCAAAGAGTAATCATAACCGGCAGGATCGGGACCGTTGAAAGTGAGTTGATCTACGGAGTTGGTGCAATCGGATTTGTCCAGGGTAGCCGACCATTCCGGACTTGATTGTACACCGATGTTAAAATCACCCTCCGCGGTGCAATTGGCCACATCAGTGACGGTGATGGTGTAGTATCCCGGTGCAAGATTAAACAGATCGGGATCATCACCAGGACCTGGATTGTTCAGGTCATAAGTGTACGGTGGGACCCCGCCGCCAATATTGATGATCACCTGGCCGTCTTCAGCGCTCAGGCAAGTGGCATCGGTCGGGTCAGTAAAGAGCAATAATTCAGGTGCAATGGTGACCTCAAAATTGACACTGATTTCACACCCGATGTTGTCCGTGGCGGAAAAAGTGTACTCGCCTTCGTTGTCAAAGGTTGCAGCGGGAATAATGGGATGGCTGTCGGTTGAGGAAAAGTCATCGGGCCCGGTCCACTGATAGTCTTGGGCATTAATGAGGTTGGGATCAAAAGCCAGGGTATCTCCAAAACACACAGGACTGTTGGAAAATTGTAGCAGTCCAAAATCAAGGTACTGGTTTACATTGACCAGAACCTCATCTACTTGCCTGCATCCAGCGGCATCGGTCACCGTGACGGTGTAGATGGCCTCATCAAACGGGGATTCGATGATCGGATTGGGGCAATCATTACAAGAGAGCGCGTCATTGCCATTCGTGGCCCAAGCATAGCTCACTGCTTCTGGAGCAATGACCTGCAACTGGGCATTGTCGCCACCACAAATGGCGGTATCGGGCGTGATGGATTGTATCAGATCAGTGCGGGGATTGTCTACGTATCCCGAGGCGATTTGGGCGGGGATGGGGTCGCCGTTGTCGTCGGTGATTGTAAGTGCAAATGGAGTCGAAGATGCTTCCAATCCAGTGTAGCTGCATGGTTGTAGTACGTGCAAACAAACTTCGAATAAAAGAGTGCCATTGGTCTGATTTTCAGCCCCGTTGGGAGTTGTACCATTTACACCAAGTGTACCGTTCGTTTGTTGGAAATCACCGATGGAAAGCCAGGTAATGGAAGGATTAATTGATACTTCTTCAAATTCCAGTTCTTCCTCATTCCATTGCAGGCTCATCTGAAAGTTGCGGACCCCAGAGAAGTCAGTGACTGTTATTGGAACACATATGACCTCATCCTGTTGTCCGACAATTGACCCAATGTTGAAGGTCAGCTGTGCCTTCAGGCTGCTAAAGGCCAGCAGCAAGAATGGAATAATCAAAGTAGCGCGCAAATGGAAAATCATCTTTGTTAATAACTGTTGCATAGTAATAGTATTGAATAAAAATGTGTTCATGGGATGATAATTTGGTCTTCGTTTGAATTGTTACCTCAAATTTAGCCGACTTACCCCTTTGGAGAAAGTACATTTATTTCAATTTCTAGGATTGTAAATCTAGTTTTTAAATTGTTAATTACAAATAGTTATTTGATAATCAAATAATTATTTAGATATTGGATTTTATTTTCTAGGAAATGAGGAAGAGTAAGCTAGTCCAATTATTACAAAAATTATCCCCACGAGAGCAAAACCGCTTGCGTGAATTTGTGCAGGGGCCCTTTTTTAACCACCACGAGAGCCTCAAGAAGTTGTGTCACTACCTATTGCAGCTTGCGCCAGATTTTGCTGAGGAGGCGCTTCAAAAGGAAGTAGTTTATGCCAAGGCAGAACCGGGAGCACCGTATAATGAAGACCGGTTGAATAATCTAAATTCGGATTTACTACAATTGGTTTACGGCTTTCTCACCATGCTTGGGTTGGAGAAACGACCAGATTGGCAGGGGCAATTGTTGTTGCAAGAGCTACTGGATCGAGATGTACCCAAACACTTGCGGCACCAGGCCCGGCGGCAATTGCAGTTGTTAAAACGACGGCAAGACCGCAGTGTAGACTATTTTGAGACCAGTTACCAGCTACACGCCCAACTGGATCGTTTTGAGCTCAGTCAGCAAAATCGGCGTTTCAGTGAGCATTTGCAAGACCAGAGTGATGGCTTAGACCACTTTTATTTTATTCAAAAATTTCGTTTGGCTTGTGAGATGAGCAGCCGCAATAGTGTGATCAAAGCTACCTATCACTGTGGGTTTATGCCGGAATTGGTAGAATTGTACCACCGACGGGAAGATTTACGACAACTGCCCGTTTTAAATATCTACTACTGTGCCTGGCGCATGCTGGAAGATCGTTCGGACGCCACGCATTATCATCAATTGAAAGAGTTACTGAAAGACAACCACAATCTGGTTTCGGAAGAAGAGCAGCGGTTGTTGTACAACTACGCCCTCAATTTTTGCATCAGCCGCATCAATTCCGGGGAAACCGATTATTATCGCGAAACCCTGGATTTGTACCAAAGTATGCTCGATTCGAAAATCATCTTTGTGCGGGGCATGCTTTCCCAGTGGGCCTATAAAAACATCATCACTACGGGAATTCGATTGCAGGTTTATGATTGGACCGAGGCATTTATCCACGAATACCAGGCGTTTCTACCCCCAGAAGAACGATATAATGCCGTAGCGTACAATCTGGCGGCGCTTTATTATGCCCGTTCCGACTATAAGAATGCGCTGCGCCAATTGCAAGATGTCGAATTTACGGATGCCTCTTATCACATCGGTGCTAAGATTATTCAGCTGAAAAGTTATTATGAACTCGATGAAAGCGAAGCCTTTTATTCGCTCATTGAAGCCTTCAAAAAATACCTCTCCCGCAATCGGCAAACATCTGATTACCGGAAGGTCGCCAATATGAATTTTTTGCGTTTGGCGAAGGCCATTTTTCAATATAAAAATGAGGCCGATTTAGACTATGAAAAATTGCGGAAGGAGAGGCGTGAAAAATTGCATTTTCAACTCAAAAACACCGATCCATTGGCCAATAAAGAATGGTTGAAAAACGTGTTGGTAAACTTGGGATAAGCCTCAATTTTTATGAGGTTTGGGTGATTTTTATCAGCTCTTATTTTTCTGCAAACGTTTGCGGAAAAGAATTTTTATCATCTTCTGGTCAATTGAGCCGAATTTATTTTTTTACAACCGAATTTTTCTTTGTTTTGTATCTAGATTGCGTGATATCTTACGCATTTTCAATAACTAGATTTTGAAACTTAAATAGTAGTGTATGAAACTCAAATTGACAACTTTCCTGGTGTTGTTTCTGGGACTTGGTGCAGGGGTTTTTGCCCAACGTACAATTTCGGGAGTTGTGACCGACGCAGCCGATGGTGAACCCCTTATCGGAGCCAACATTCTGGTGGTAGGAACCAGCACCGGAACCATCACCGATTTTGATGGTGCTTATTCCCTTAGTGTGCCGGCAGATGCCAAACAATTGGAATTCTCCTATACCGGCTACCAAGCACAAACTATCGATCTTACTGCTTCTGATAAAGTGGATGTGCAGATGTCTGCAGGTGAGCTTCTGGAAGAAGTGGTGGTGGTCGGATACGGTACAGTAAAAAAAGACGACGCTACCGGTGCCGTCAATGCGGTAACTACCGAAGAGTTCAACAAGGGAGCCATCATTTCTCCTGATCAATTGATTACCGGCAAAGTGGCCGGTGTACAGGTGCTTTCCAATAGTGGTGAGCCCGGCGGCCAATCTTCCATTCGCATTCGTGGCGGTACTTCTGTAAATGCCAACAACGAACCGCTGTATGTGATTGACGGAGTGCCGATCGACAATGCCGCGATTAACCCGGGTGGCTTCCAGGGTGGTCGTAACCCGTTGAACTTCCTCAATCCAGAGGATATTGCTACGTTTACTGTTCTGAAAGATGCCTCTGCTACTGCCATTTATGGTTCACGTGGCGCTAATGGGGTTGTTTTGATCACTACTAAGACCGGTAAGGTGGGCGAACGTCCTCGGTTTACCTATAGCACCTGGGTTTCTGTTGCCAATGCTGCCGAGACCTTTGAAGTGCTAAATGCAGAACAATTCCGCAACGTTGTGACCTTCGCTCAGCCTCAGAACCTGGAGCTTCTCGGAAATGCCGATACCGACTGGCAGGATGAAATCCTGCAAACGGCAATTGGTCAAAACCACAACCTTAGCCTGATGGGAGGAGGAGAAAATTCCAATTATCGGGTTTCTGCCGGTTATCTCAACCAGGATGGAATTGTGCGGACGTCCAATACTGAGCGCACCAATTTCTCATTGAACTATGGCCAGAAAATGCTGGATGATGCCCTAACCTTTAACTTTAACCTCAAAGGAGCATTCACCCAAGACCGGATTAGTCCTAACGGAACTATCGGTGGTGCGGTAGCTTATAATCCTACTTTGCCCATCCTCGATCCGGGTAGTGTTTTCGCAGGCTACTATGAATACCCGCTTTCGGTCTTGAATGCCGGCACTAACCCCATTTCAGAACTGGAACAAACCCAGGATTATAATGAGGGCTTCCGCGGCCTGGGTAATGTAGAGGTTGATTACAAATTACCGTTTATTGAAGGGCTGAGCGCAAAAGTGAATCTTGGTTTCGATATCAATAAGGGAGAGCGCAGACGCTTCCTGCCTTCTACAATTCGTTCTCAACTCAATAGTGCCAATCCTGGTGAAGTACGTGCAGAAAATTATACCAGAAGAAGTACGCTGTTGGAGAGCTACCTGACTTATGAACGCTATATTGATGCTATCAGCAGTAACTTGACTTTCCTCGGAGGGTATTCTTTTCAGGATTTCAATAATGCTTTTCCTTCTTACGTAGCCAATGGATTGCCAAATGACTTCTTCGGCAACAATAACCCTGCCGGAGCAACTCAATTGCAGGTCAATAACTCCGTTATTGAAAACCGGCTGATCTCCTTTTTCGGACGGGTGAATTTTGATATTGACAATAAATACCTGATTACGGCTACCGTACGTCGGGATGGTTCTTCTCGATTTGGCCCGGAAAACCGCTGGGGTACTTTCCCTTCAGCAGCCCTTGGCTGGAAGATTTCTGAAGAACCATTTATGGCGGGTATCAGCAATACCTTAAGCGGACTTAAGCTGCGCCTTGGATGGGGAATCACCGGTAATCAGGATATTGGAGAATACAATTATCTGGCTCGTTATAAGGTAGGTGATGGCTTGGCCCAATACCAGTTTGGTGATGAATATGTGACCACCTTGCGTCCTACAGCTTTTGACCCGGCTTTGAAATGGGAGGAAACTCAAACCCTGAATGCAGGTATTGACTTTGAATTCCTGGCCGGAAGATTTGGCGGTTCTGTAGATGTATACAAAAAAACAACCAGTGATCTGCTGTTTACTGTAAATGTACCTGCGGGAACCAATCTATCTAACCGGGTCTTGACGAATATCGGTTCACTGGAAAATACGGGAGTGGAACTGGCCTTAAATGGTTATGTGGTAGACACTAAAGATTTTCAGTGGGACCTCGGATTTAACGTGGCTTTCAACAAAAATGAAATTACCAAAATTGATGGTTCCGGAGATGATTTTCTTGGAATTCAGTACGGTGGTATTGGCGGCGGTACCGGAACTACGATCCAGGTGCTGAGAGAAGGCAACCCGATCAGCTCTTTCTTCGTCTATGAGCACATTCTGGACACAGATGGCTTGCCACGAGATGATCAAACTGATTTTAATGAGGATGGCGCCGTGAACTTGCTGGATATGTATATCGATCAAAATGGCGATGGCGTGATCAATGAAAGTGATCGTGTTATCAAAGAAAACGCGCTGCCAAGTGTGATCTATGGTTTGACTTCCAATATGACCTACAAAGGCTTTGACTTGAGTTTTACGGTGCGTGCAAACACCGGTAACTATGTGTACAATAACGTATTATCAGGTGGAAGCGCCTTGCAAAATGTGACGAATCGCTCGGCTCCTCCCACCAACCTTTTGGCTCGTGGTCTGTTGACCAATTTTGAAGAACCACAGTTCTTGTCTGACTACTACGTGGAAGATGCCAGTTTCATTCGCCTTGACAATATTACACTGGGATACAACCTCAGCCTGACCAATAACCTAAACCTGCGCTTGTATGCAACCGGACAAAATCTACTTGTACTAACTGAATATACAGGTATTGATCCGGAAATTGGAAATCGTGCGACTTCTGGATTACCGGAGTTGGGGATTGATCGGGACATTTTCCCAAGAGCCCGTACCTTCATCTTTGGTGCAAATCTTGAATTTTAACGATCATTCAGACCATATAAAACTCAATAATAATGATACGATATACCAAAATAATATTCATTTTCGCGGCACTGGCCTTTTCGGCTTGTACCGACCTTGAACTAAATCCGCAAAGTGAAGCGGTGCCCGATGTTGTCTTCCAGGACCCTGATTCTTACAAACAATTTCTGGCCAAAATTTATGCCGGATTGGCTACAACCGGTCAGCAAGGACCTGCAGGCAGCGGTGATATCCAGGGTATTGACGAAGGGGTTTCCTCTTATGTGCGGATGCTCTTTTACGCACAGGAATTGCCTACTGAAACGGCCCAGGTGGGTTGGAATGATCAAACCATTAAAGATTTCGCTTTCCACCGCTGGAACTCCGACGATCCCTTTATTACCGGATTGTATTACCGGCTAATGTATCAAATCACGCTCGCCAACGAATTTTTGAGAGAATCAACCGACGAAAAATTGGATAGTCGTGGGTTTTCTGATGAAATCAAAGACGAGGTGATTATCTATCGCACGGAAGCTCGCTTCTTGAGAGCATTGGCTTACTGGCATGCTCTGGATTTGTTCCGCAATATTCCTTTCTTCACCGAAGAGGATGCTTTGGGGGCCGATGCGCCGACTCAGGGGACTCCACAGGAGGTATTCAGCTTCATTGAGTCTGAATTGCTGGCAATCGAAAACAGCTTGCCTGGTCCAAAGCAAGGTGATTATGCGCGTGCTGATCAAGGTGCGGTTTGGGCTTTGTTGGCCAAACTGTATTTGAATGCGGAAGTATATGTGGGCACTGCCCGCTATGACGATGCTTTAAACTATTGTAGCAAGATCATTGATTCAGGCGCTTATCAATTGAATCCAGTATTCCGCAACAATTTCGTAGCCGATAATCACTTGTCTCCGGAGTTTATCTTTCCGGTAGCTTTTGATGGCACTCGCATTCAGGGATACGGTGGAACGACCTTCCTGACCCACGCTCCGGTTGGTGGGGCCATGGACCCGGCAAATTATGGCATTGACAATGGTTGGGGCGGTATCCGCGTCAGTCGCAACTATGTAGAACTCTTTCCCGATGAAACGGGCGAGATTGATAGCCGGGCGATCTTCTTTACGGAAGGCCAAAATATCGATGTAACGGTTGATAATGTTGGAGATTTTGGCAACGGTTATGCCATGCCTAAATTTGTAAATACGACTTCTGATGGAGTTGCCGGTAGCAACCTGAGTTTCCCGGATACGGACTTCCCGATGTTTCGTCTGGCCGACATCTACCTGATGTACGCAGAATGTGTGGTACGTGGTGGCGGCGGAGATATGGCAACTGCCGTAGATTACGTCAATTTGGTTCGTCAGCGTGCTTATGGCGACAATACAGGAGACATCACAGAAAGTGATTTGACCTTGCCATTCTTATTGGATGAGCGCGGTAGAGAATTGGCCTATGAATGCCACCGTCGTACCGATCGGGTGCGTTTTGGAGAATTTACTGATAAAGGTACTTGGCAGCTAAAAGGAGAGGCCGATGAAGGAACAGAAACTCCGGCTTGGCGCAATATTTACCCATTGCCATCAGCAGAGATCATTGCCAATCCTAAGCTCAACCAAAATCCAAATTATTAATCCATTAGAATTTTAATAAGATGAAAAATACGATAAAAATATTATCCTTATTACTGAGTGCGACCGTGCTCTTCTTTTCCTGTGGAGAAGATGATTTGGACGTCGCATCCCTGACGGATTTTCCTCCGGGAGTACTCAGTGTCACTCCGGCTGATAATGGAAAGGTAGTAGCCGGTGACTTCACCATCAAAGTAGAATTTATTGATGGTACAGCTTCACCATTGGCTTCTGGTACCGTAAAGCTGCTCGATGCTTCGGGAACAGAAATCGTTTCTAAAACAGAAAGCTTAACCGGCCTGCAAGACTCCCTGGTGATCGCCGGGTCGGAATTTGATGCGGCTAACCTGCCGGTAGGTTTGTATACCTTGAGTATTGCTGTAACCGATGCCAAAGATCAAACGGCTAACAGAGAAACTACTTTTGAAATTTCCCTGCTGCCTTTCCCGGCCAACCACAATGAAATGTACATCGCTGGTGCCTTTAACGGCTGGGGCGCTGATCCGATGGAACTGGTAGCAGACCACACCTGGGAAATCAGAGACATTGATTTACAGGGAGGCGCCTGGAAGATCAAAAACACTCCAGACTGGACAGACGAAGACTGGGGAGATACCAACTGTGATAACATCATGGAAAGTAATTTCAGCGGTAACGGTGATACTGATTGTGGATTTAGCGGACTAGTAAATGTTCGTTTCAACGACCAGACATTGGCTTATTCTGTGACTCCTTCCGTTGAATTTGAAACAAACCTAAGCGGGCTTTACCTGCTTGGTTCTTTCAATAACTTTGAGGGAGCAGATTATAAATTCAACCTGATTGATGACAACAGCTGGGAACTGGCTGAGGTAGAACTTTCCAACGGTGACCTCATAAAGTTTTCCGAAGGGCCTTTCTTTATGGGCACCAACTTTGGAGACAGTGATGGAGATGGCATTGCAGAAGAATTTGGCAACAACATCGTCTTTGGAGAGCAAAGCGCCTTTTACAAAGTGACCTTCAATGATAAGACTTTAGAATACGCCTTCGAATTTGTGCGTTTCCCATCGATTGGTATCATCGGCTCTGCTACACCTGGTGGCTGGGATAGCGACACTGATATGACCGACAATGGTGATGGCACCTTTAGTCTTGCGGTTACGCTGGTTGATGGTGAAGCCAAATTCCGCGCCAACGACGATTGGGCCACCAACTGGGGTGGGGCAGATTTCCCAATGGGAGTCGGTACTCAAGACGGACCTAATATTCCAGTGGTAGCAGGTGATTACAACGTGACCTTCAATCCCGCTACCGGTGAATACAACTTTGAGGTAGATGAAGGAATCGTGAGCATTGGAATCATTGGTTCGGCTACGCCCGGTGGTTGGGATGCTGAAACAACCATGAATGACAATGGTGATGGAACTTATTCTATTATCATTGGCTTGCTGGATGGCGAGGCGAAGTTCCGCGCTAATGACAACTGGGACCTGAGTTGGGGTGGTAGCGATTTCCCAAGTGGCACCGCTACTTCTGATAACGGACCGAATATCCCGGTTTCTTTTGGCCTCTATGAGGTGACCTTTAATCCGGAAACGGGAGCTTATAATTTTGCACCGGCAGCTATTGGAATCATCGGTTCCGCTACCCCTGGTGGCTGGGACTCCGATACAGATATGACGCCTGATGCGGCAACGCCAAGTGTCGTAAAAGTATCGATGGATTTGGTAGATGGTGAAGCGAAGTTCCGTCTGAATGACGATTGGATAGTAAGCTGGGGCGGTAGCGATTTCCCAAGTGGCACCGCTACTTCCGATAACGGACCCAATATTCCCGTAACTGCTGGCACCTACGATATTTCCTTTAATGTAGTGACCGGGGAGTACTCGTTTGATTAAAATAAGTTGAATTGGTACTCTAAAGGAGTATTGGTAAATCCGGAGTTGATCATGATTCGATCAGCTCCGGATTTTTTGATTCTTTCAAAAATGATGTCTGCATCCTCTGTGGAGTCTCCACTTGTTACTTGAGTTGAGACGTACATTTTTTACCTTTCCTTTTATTTATGATGCTCTTTTACAACGTCTTAATACCACACCCAATAGCTTTCGTCTTTTCCGGATCAATTTTCTCACCGGCTTCCAATGCAGCTATGGCATCTTCTACATAACGCTTGGTGACTTTGGAAGCATCCTGAGAGTTGTCGTCAATAGCGCCGGTATACCGCAGCACCAGATCGGCATCCAGGAGGTAAATTTCCGGAGTACGACTGGCACCATATTGAGGAAAGATTTCCTGTCCTTCGTCAAAGAGATATACAAAAGGAAATTCTTTTTCCTTGGCTCTTTCCTGCATTGCTTCGTAGCTATCGCCAGCTTTTGCTTTTGGATCGTTGGGTTGAATGGCAATCACCGGATAGCCCATTGGTTCCATCTTATTATGCAGTGCAATGATGCGGTCTTCATAAGCTACTGCGTAAGGACAGGTGTTGCAGGTAAAGGTCACAATATACCCCTTAGGTTTAGTGCCATCAGGCAATTCGTAGCCAGCCAATGAATGCATTTCTCCGTCTACCCCTTTCAGGTTGAAATCGGGTGCTTTATCACCGACACTCAATCCCTGTGGCGTTTCTGTTTTTTCCGCTACTGCCACCGCTTGGCCGTCTTTAGCCTCTGTCGTTGCCGTTGGATCTACTGCCGATGCTGTTTCAGCAGCATTATTACAAGAAGTGAATGCCACCGCTAAGCCTACTAATAGCAGGGCAAAAATACCAGTTACTTTTCTCATGATTAATCGATTTATTTACAAGAATGATTTTACTAATTGTTTCAATTCCTCAGCATCCTTAAACTGCCGGTCAATAAATTTTCGCCCTTTGGCGCTGTACACCATCGTTACGGGAATGGTCCCGCTCCATTCGGGGCTAACCATGTCGATCCAGCTATTATAGTCCAGGTCGGCTAAGGCCAGTACGTCGGAGCGCAACTGGTGTTCCTTGACAAAAGGAATCAGCTTACTCTCAATTTGGTTAGGGAAATCCATACTGACCAGAATTACGCGAAGTTTTTCTCCCGCAAATTGGTCGTGCAGTTGTTCAAAATACGGCAGTTCTTCTACACAGGGTTTGCACCAGGTTGCCCAAAAATTAATGACGTAGGTGCTGTCTGTTTCCTGTTCTAGTAGCGGCGCAATTTCCGAAAACTGCTCATAAACCGGGATTGTTTTTTCGGCTGGGGGTGCAGCCTTTTGATTAGTGGCACTTGGGTTGGATGTATTGCAACTCCATAAAAGGCTCAGCAAAATCCAACTGGACATAAAACGTTTAACCATGGAAAAAATTTTGAGCAAGATAAAAAATATCACCCCTATCATTCTCAGGTGATTACATTTTTTGACAACGCCCCAGGTACAAAAAGGTTGTGTATACCCTGAAGATTGCAATTGTTGCCCCCTTTATGGGAACAAAATAACCGACATTAGGGAGCTGTTGTCCCTATCTCAAAGTCGATAGTTGAATCATGATTGGCACCGAACCCATGGTTTTGGCTTAAATAGTTTACCACTCTTAGAGCATGTTTACAGCCCAAAGTTTGACCTCCAAAGATGCTCTTAATGGCTTTTTAACGCCAAACATGCACTAAGGCCAATAAAACGGCTGGTAGTAAATAGAATGGTTGGCTCTAGGGATGAATGTTGATTGGCATTAGAAGCCAAAATGACCGCCGAATACCAGCCAGAAGAGGGAAAGATCGGGGGTATTTGAGTACATCAAAAGCTAATCAAGAAAATGACGGCTAAAAGAGACCTAAAAATAAGGTATATTGTAATGCCGGAACAAATTCAGAAACTTTTAGGGGACCACAAGTCTCCCAAAACTCCGCTATCTCTGCCCCTCCATTTCTAAAAAAAAACAGGCTGCCCATCTATCGCATTATGCTGTCGTTTCCCCTATACGCTACCCCCTAATTCAGTAAATACTCCACCCCCATTTTTTCCAATTCCGCAACAAAGTCATTATCGGCATTGACCGTTTGGGCTTTGGCTACCATTTTGAGTTTCAACCGGTGCTTTTTATCCAGTAATTCCATGCGTAGCCGGTGTTTGCCTTTATGGGCATTGCAAAGGGCTTCGATCTGATCGATCATGGCTTCTGTAATGGTTTCCAGGTGAAGCTTCAAGGTAATGGAGTCCGTCAAATCTTCCGCCAAACCTTCGAGGAGCTTGACCTCTACGGGTTTAAATTCCATTTCTTCGCTATTCCACCGTTTTTGAAATTTACCTTTGATAAATAGGGCTTTACCCGATTCCAAAAGATGCTTAAATTTCTGGTAATCCTCACCAAACAATCGGAATTCCAGGGAGCCTTGATAATCACTCAGTTCAAAAATGCCCCAACCATTGCCATTTTTACTGATCATGTGCCGGGCCAGGGTCACCATGCCTGCAATATTGATGCTGGGACGGTGCTGGTTATTATTTACCTGATCAAGCGGGCAGGATACGAAATTTTCGACCTCCAACCGGTAATCGTCCAGTGGATGGCCACTGATGAAGATACCGGTTACTTCCTTCTCTCGATTGAGCTTTTCAACCAATGGCCATGGTGGACATTCTGGTACTTTGGGTTCGGGAATCAAGACCTCATCGGAAGCGCCAAATAACGAATTGACCGCCTGTGCTTTTTGCGATTGATAGGCATTACCATACCGTAGGGCGTGTTCGATCAAAGAATCGTATTTGTCGGAAGCCATGAAATATTGAGCCCGGTGGATATCTTCAAAACAATCAAAAGCGCCACCCAAAGCCAAACTCTCCAGCACTTTTTTATTCACGGCACGTAAACTCAAGCGACGCATCATATCAAATACGCTGTGAAAAGGACCATTCTTATCACGTTCTTCTAGAATGGCTTCAACCGGCCCTTCCCCAACACCTTTTAGCGCGGATAATCCAAAACGAACTTGTCCTTGTTTATTCACCGAAAAGTCGGAGACAGATTCATTCACATCCGGGCCCAATACATCCAATCCCATGCGTTTACATTCCTGCAGGAAGAAGGTGATTTTGGAAATATCGTTTTTATTGTTGGTCAACACGGAAGCCATGAATTCCGCCGGATAGTGCGCCTTCAGATAGGCCGTTTGGAAAGCGACAAAGGCATAGCAGGTGGAGTGCGATTTGTTGAAAGCATAAGAAGCAAATGCTTCCCAGTCTTTCCAGATTTTATCGAGCTTATCTTTGGGATGTCCTCGTTCTTCTCCCCCCTCAATAAATTTGGGGTAGAGCATATCGATGATGTCCTTCTTTTTCTTACCCATGCCCTTGCGGAGCATATCCGCCTGACCTTTGGAGAAGCCGGCCAGTTTTTGCGAAAGCAACATCACTTGCTCCTGATAGACACAAATGCCCTGGGTTTCTTCCAGGTATTCCTTCATGTCTTCCAGATCGTAAATCACCGGCTTGCGGCCGTGTTTCCGGTCGATAAACTCAGGAATGTATTCCAATGGACCTGGCCGGTACAAGGCGTTCATGGCGATCAAATCCTCGAAGGTGGTCGGCACCAGTTCCTTCATGTATTTCTGCATTCCAGAACTTTCATATTGGAAAATGCCGATCGTCTCTCCCCGTTGGAACAGTTTATAGGTTTCTTCGTCTTCCAGGTCTACCTCATCGACATTCAGCTCAACGCCGTAGTTTTCCTTGACCATTTCGATGGCCTTTTTGATGATGGTTAGGGTCCGCAGCCCCAAAAAGTCCATCTTAAGCAAGCCCGCATCTTCCGCTACACTGTTGTCAAACTGAGACACCAGCATATTGGAATCCTTGTCCATCTTCACCGGTACATATTTGGTGATCTCATCTGGTGTAATGACCACACCACAGGCGTGAATGCCCGTGTTTCGGATGGAACCTTCCAGCTTCATGGCCGTGCGGATCATTTGGCCAATGCTGTCCTGTCCTTCCGCTAAGGCCCTAAATTGATAGGCTTTTTCGCGCTCTTCAGAATTGAGTGCCCCTTTCAGTTTCGGATCAATATCTTTTGGTGCCAGTACATTTTTCAGGCTTGCTTTGAGGTGAGCCGGAAAGGTCTTTGCCACCTTGTCTACTTCGGGCAGCGGAATATTCATCACTCGGCCTACATCGCGTAGCGAAGACTTGGCAGCCATGGTACCGTAGGTGACGATTTGTGCCACCTGATTTTGCCCATATTTATCAATTACATAGTCGATCACTTTTTGTCGACCTTCATCGTCAAAGTCAATATCAATATCCGGCATAGAGACGCGTTCCGGGTTGAGGAATCTCTCAAACAGCAGGTCGTACTTGATGGGGTCTACGTTGGTAATGCCAATACAATAGGCCACCGCTGATCCAGCGGCACTACCCCGGCCCGGTCCCACGGATACGCCCATTTGACGGGCCGTAGTGGTGAAATCCTGCACAATGAGGAAATAGCCCGGATAGCCCGATTTGGCAATGACGTCCAGTTCGAAATCCAGGCGCTCCCGAATGGGGGGCGTAAGGTCTTTATACCTCCGCTTGGCGCCTTCGTAGGTGAGGTGACGCAGATAATCATCTTGGGATTGAAAGCCTTGCGGCAATGGAAATGCCGGTAGCAAGATATCTCTGGCGAGTTCCAGCTTGTCAATCTTGTCGTAGATTTCCATGGTAGTATCAATGGCCTGAGGCACATCAATAAAGAGCTTGTTCATTTCCTGCTGGGTCTTAAAATAGAAGTCCGAGCTAGGAAACTTAAAGCGGTTGGTTTCTTCCAGTAAGCTGTTGGTATTGACACAAAGCAAGATATCGTGTGGTGCCCAATCTTCTTCTTCTACGTAGTGAGAATCGTTGGTGGCAATGACCTTGATCTCATATTTTCGGGCATATTCGAGTAGTTGTTGGTTGATGTCTTCCTGGCTGACGCCCAATCCGTCAATATTTTCCAATCCACGGTGACGTTGCAATTCGATGTAAAAGTCTTCTCCAAAAAGATCCAACCACCAGCGGACCAGTTTTTCGGCTTCCTCCAGTCGACCATGCAAAATGGCCTGTGGAATTTCCGCACCGATACAGCAACTGGTGGCCACCAAGCCTTCGTGGTGTTTGAGCAATAATTCTTTGTCAATACGAGGAAACTTACTGTATAAACCTTCGATAAAACCCAGAGAGCAGAGCTTACAAAGGTTTTCATAACCCTTGGCATTTTTGGCTAACAACAATTGGTGGAAACGCTTATCCTTTTCACCGGCAGCTCGGGAAAATGTCTTAATGTGCCGGTCCTTTACCATATAAAATTCACAACCAATAATGGCTTTGAGGTCCCGTCGCTTGGCTTCAGAGGCAAATTTGAAGGCACCAAACATATTGCCATGGTCGGTCAGCGCTACGCCTTTCTGCCCATCGGCTTTGGCCTTATCCATCATTGCGCCTACTTCCGAAGCGCCATCCAGGAGAGAATATTGGGTATGACAGTGCAGGTGAACGTATTCTGGCATAGTAGGTTTCTTTTTAGATTTGATTTTACACCTACCAAATTAACCAAATTCAACTGAAGGTTGGGACTCAACAAACGAAAAGTTTTCCACATGCCAGAAGAGTGGCAGAGGGTCAGGGAGTTATACTTTTTGAAATGACTTCTTGCAGCCCACGCCAGGAATTTTCGAGTTCGGCTTCCTTGCCTTCCCAGCTTTCGGGATCTTTCTGGAAAATGGCTTCTTTTAGGCAATTCAGGAATGCGGCAAATTCTGAAATAGGGACCTCCAGTGCCTGGTGATTTTGGGCAAGTGTGGAAAGTCTGTCTTGAATAGTTTCCGGATTGCTGTAAAAGGTGAGTAGGCGGTCTATAGCCAGATCGAGAACGCGGTGTTGGTATTCCCAAAGGGCTTCTTCCGATTGATTTTTCTCCTGGGCTTTTGCCTGAAAATGTTTTTCAAAAATGGCTTTTGAATTTGGACTTTTTTCAAAAAACTGTTCATAAAAATAGTGATAAAAACCTTCTTGTTTTCTACAGCGATCAAAGCTTCGTTTCAGTTGCCGCAAGTTGGTTTTGGCCCCACTATGTTTGGGGTTTACCCGCACGGCATCCAGTTCGTCCCAGACCTCTTCCAAATCGGCGTACCGATCTTCAGGGTTGTAACTCAGCATTCTGCGGATCACTGCAATCATCGGCTCCGGACAATCGGTGGTCGCCAGTTCTTCCGCCAGAATTTCCGGGTGCTCTTCAAATTTTATGCGTTTACGCAATACTTCCAAAACGGTATTTCCCCTGAAAAAAGGTTGATGGCTGAACAATTCAAAAGCAACCAGTCCCAGGGCATATTGGTCTGTTTTTTCAGTCAGAGCCTCTCCATTGATCTGCTCCGGACTCCAATAGGCGACAATTTGTTTGATTCGACCGATGCTGCGCTGGGTGACATTAAAACGAATGACTTGAAAGGGGAAAATTTGCGGCTCTCCCTCTCTGTCAATCATAATGTTGGAAGGCCGTAAATTCAGATGTAATAGATCATCCTGATGTCCCTGGATCAGCGCTTCGGTTATTTTGAGCAATACTTTTTTAATCTCCCGGTGCTGAAGCGGCCAATCCAATCGCAATCGATCGGAGAGGCGCATGCCATCTACATAGGGCATCACATAGTAGCGGGGGGGGTGTTTGAGGCTGTCATCCAGGATGGTGATGATTCCATCTAGACTAGAATACTGTCTTGATTTGGCAAACCGATTGGATAATTCTTGCACATTCTCCTCATCGATAAGGGATAGGTTTTTAAAAACCTTGATGGCAACTCGTTCACGAAAACCACTTTTTCTGTTTCTCAAAGCGCTGTAAACTAGGCAGTAATCACCATTTGAGATGCATTTTAGATCGGTATATTTTCCAGGTGGCAGACTGGCTTCGAGCATCTTTCGGAATTCAGGTTCATTTTCTACCAACTGCACCGTTCTGACCTCCTGTTGAGCCGCAATTAGCTCATCCTGTACCTCCATCAGTACATTTAATAAGCTGAGCCGGATTTTATTCTTTTCCAGCGTTTTTTCTTCCTGGCTGATCACGCCTTTATTTTCTTCTTTTTGTAAATCGCTTAGACGCGAACTCAGAGAGATGATTGTCTTCTGCTGGTCAGCATTAAATCCTTTTATTTCATTACATAATTCTTCCAGGCAGGTATCCATCTGGTCCTTTTGGATTTGTGTGATCCATTTTCGCACTTGTTGTTTACTGAAGCCCATACAATGTTGTCGGATTACCAATTCAATTTTCGAAGATATTAAAAAAAAAGAAATACCTATACCATTTATTCGAATGCTCATCCTGATTTCCTAGAGAAAACTATTGAGCAAAGTAGTTAAAGTATTTTGGTGAAAGGAAAATTTTACTTACCTTACACACACTTTCTAACCTACTCAGAATTTAGACAGACAAGGTATTATTTATAAGTGTGTATGTATGCCTTGTTAGTGACGCGCAAGAATTTTCTTAATGTTTAATTGATAATAACTTAAGCAGTTGAATCAGCTGTTGAGTCGTTTACATCTTGTACGCCTGATATTGACAAAGGCTTTGATTTTGCATTGGAAGAAATCCTTTGTTTGGCTTGGCTAGTATAGCAATAATTATTGCAATATCCTTTTAATCAATAAATTTATTAAATATGTTGCAACAACGGAAAATGCTCTTTTTGATGCTCTTTTTGATGTTCATTTCTTTGCTAGAAATGAATGCACAGATTGTCCCACTCTTTACATTTTTAGATTCACAATCAACAGATTACACAGAAGAAGAATCCGCTACGCTAGAAAATTGGGCCTCAAATCCACTCAATCAGCAAATCTTCTTGGTAGAGGTAAATAATATTGATGATTCAAAATATTCGATTGATATAAGTAGTTGGGCGCAGTTGCGCTCTGTCTCAAAGTTGGTAGTTAAAAGATCATTCTCATTAAT
>CAXHCA010000098.1:0-24786 GCA_964015035.1 uncultured Saprospiraceae bacterium | reverse complement strand
CGGGACTGAATAGCTTGCCCGAATATACTTCAGGGACTACCTCCAAACATGCGCTAATGCTCAACAATATCCGTACCTAAGTGTAATATCCGTCCTCCGGTTTGATTGACCGGATTGACACTTTTTCCAATGACGATACCATCCTCCGGTGCGATGTAGGTCTTCTTTAGATCGCCGAAAATGTCGAACAATGAGGCAATGGTATCTCCTTTTTTGACAAAATCGGTAATGCTAGGATGTACGCGCAAAATCCCACCGGTATCCGTGTACATCCAGTGAGATTTTTTACAAACGACTGCCTTTTCCGTCGGTTCATCAATTTGACCTTCTGTGATTCCCAGATAAATCAACAGGTTGTGAATGCCGGTCAAGCTAGAACGAATCATGCCTTTTTGGAACTTATTGGGGTCACCCACCTCCAAAGTAATGGAAGGAATACCCAATTCGTTGGCCGCTCCTCTTAACGTACCATCCGAAGCGGGTTTGTGCACAACAATCTGCCCATTTTGTAGCATAGCCATTTTACGAGTGACCGGATCATCCAGTTCTGCGCGGATGTAATAGGAGTTAACGCGACCAAAACTGGCCGTATGCAAATCGACCAGATAATCAAAATGGCGGACAATTCGTTCCACCAATCGGTAGGCATAAACTTCACTCACATTACCGGTAGGCTTGCCGGGCATGATGTGATTGAGGTCGGTGCCATCAATAAATCGTCTTTTTTTACGCAGTAGGGAAGGGACATTGACAACCGGTATCCCAACAACCGTTCCTTTCATGTTTTCCGGTTGGAGGTCTTTAAAAAGACGTTGGATCACCGGAATGCCATTTAATTCGTTGCCGTGTACGACTGCCGTGACTCCGACTACTTTTCCTGGTTTTGCGCCACGGGCTACAATGACAGGGAGCATGATTGGCGTACCTAGACCATCGGTAACTAAATTGAGCCAAAAGTGGGATATTTTTCCTGCCGGAGCACTTTCAATATCGAGTGATTTAATCACTGTCGGGGTACCATTATTCACTAATAATGACTGAGGTTCCATAAATACTGTTTTTAATGTAATTCCAAATTGCAGCTGCGGCCCTATCTACGACCGGCCCGTTGGTCTGCCCAAGAAATGGCAGCCCGCCAATACTAAGGGTATTGATCTCAGACAACACCCGGAGCCCGGTGTCATCCTGTAATGTGTCAAAACCAAAGAAAACAACACCAAATTTACTCAAAACTTTTGATAGGCGTCGAGCTATTTTTACTTCATTCGCATCTGGCTTTGTCGGAATAGATGACCCGCCCTGGGCGCCATTGCACAGCCATGATCCTTCGGCTGGATAGCGAAGTGCAGCACCAATGATTTGACCATTAATCACCACAATTCGTTTATCGCCTTCGCTCACATTTTTTAGGTATTTCATACCCAAAAATTCAAATGGCTTGCTGTCTAATTGTTGAATTAGCGTGCTTAGTGCCATTTCTTCCAATCCAATCCAGGCACGGTCGCCAGCAATGCGAATGATGCCTCTTCCGCCGTGGGCGTGTAAGGGTTTCAGGACGATGGGAAACCGCTCCTTAAAGGCCAAAATAGCCTCTACGGATTGACAAATGACCATCGGTGGACAAAGGTCGGCTACCTCCAGCAAGAAGGCCTTACTGCCGGTCTTTTCTATTCCGTGTGGATTGTTGATGGTTTGCTGTTGCGGATAGAGGGCAGCTAGAAAATTTAAAAAACCATCCTGGATAGGGTGAGGAAGACGAAGGAGCAGCACATCATATTGGTCCAAGTGAATTTTCTGTAGATCCTTAAGATATGCGGCCCCATCGGGAGAATATTGAAAACCAGCTGTTACCCGGGTGCCAAACGGCATGCCGGGAATGAGCTGCTGAAAGAAAAAATCGTTTAATGAATTACCTCTGCTGACAACATCAATATGGTCACAAAGTGGATGATTCCGCAAGGCGTGCAGAAGATCATAAGTTGAATTTTGAGCACTGTGTGTCCGATGGTCAGTGAGGACCAGCATTTTAAACTTTTTCATCATTACATAATTTCATCAATCAGCGCGGGGTCATCATTTAAACTCTTAAAGAGTCGCATTCGGAATTTCCCTTGCTTATTGATTAGTGTTTTTGACATATTGTCAATGGCCACCATCGAGAGTACCGTTTGGATGTAGGCCTCAATGAGGTCATCCAGACCAATACCCAATTTGTTGAAATCTCGGCGGTCCATCAATAAAAGGCGGTTGGTGTCACTATCCCAGGTGCCATCGGGTTTTTTTATGGAAAGGTTGGTCCCCAACATACCCCAGGAGCTATTGCCATCAACCAATCGGTCAACCAATGGTTTCTCTGCCCGTCGCGCATAGACGCAGAGCGGTTTGATGCCATCAGGCGTAGAGCTCACCATCATGCGGATATCGGCCACATAAGTTTCCCCTTTTGAGTTGGGAATGGTGCCTACGTGATACAACTTGCCCTGAGCCGTTTTAGAACTCCAATTGTAGTTTCCAATCAAGCTTTGTACAATAAAACGATCATAGTCAAAGTCCATGTCCATGAAGTCGTCCAGCTCTTGTTGATTAACGATGGTATAAACGCCTTGGCCGGCATTGCTGTAAGGTACTTTTACTACAGCTTGACCACCCATTTTCTTGACCCAGAGAGGAATCTCGTTTTTGCCTACATCCCAGATGGTTTCGGGGGTGTTGATCCTAAGTCCACTGCCCTGGATTTCGGCATTGAAAAGGTCATAAGCCTTGGCGGCCACCATTTTGTTGCGTCCCCCTGACAAACAAGCAATGATGGGGTTTAGAATTTTGGTCTTTGAATACAACGGCAAACGATTCCATGGCTTTTGGGTCACATATCGGAAGGCCGCCCGAATAGGAACCCATTGTCCTTCCTGATCCCGGATAAACATCACACCATCATCAAACCTTACCGGAGGATCGGTATCTTTTGTATAAAAAGGGACATAATGTACCGGCTCATTAAAGATATCGGCGATCACGGAGGCGTAACCCGATGCTTCCATCGGATTTTTGTCATAGATCACCGCTAGTCCTCCCTTTATCTGATTCCTCATGTTTTTAAGATAAGGTTGAAAGGTTCGTTCAATCAGAATGCGGTAACTACCTTGTTCCTTGTGGTCATCGATCAATGGCATTGATTTTTGACCACTCGGGCACGAGTTATTTTCAATAACTACCATCTGACGCTTGCCATTGGCAGACGTCACATTTAATAAGTCTGCCCCCGCCCAAAGGAAGTATTTTGCTTTGTATTTCACAATTTCCCTAAGCTGGTCTGGTTTTACTTTAGGGTGTAAATGACAATATCGATTGATGATGCGATCCTGACTCAAATTGAGAAAGTAATTAATCATCGGATGGATAGTGGCATTAAGCGCTTTGTCATACCAGTGGGCATGGCCCTCAAATTCTCCGGGATGAATGAGAGTGCCAGTTCTGGTTTTCTTCGTTGTCATGATAGGTTTTATTTGTATTATTAAAGAACCATATTCTTGAGGTTCTATGACAAATCCCGTGATTCAGCTCAATTAAACATGTAAAGCACCACCTCCAAACATGCACTTAGGGGTTTAAAATCCACATTTTAATTTGCCCACCGCATGTCCCGATTTCCCTCCGGGGAGATTTATCTAAGAACTATTTTTCATAATAAAAAAAACGGGATGGTTGTGTACTATTGTTCATCACCATCCCGCTTTTTAAAATCGGCGCAAAGAAAGGATCGCAATCTGAATTTAATCTGAAGATTATGGCTGTTTAAAATTAAGAACATGTTTGGAGATTGGATTTGCTGGCAAAAGCATCATTTTTTTGGTAAAACAAGGCCTTTTTTGAAATGCATCTCGGCCGAGCCGAGACGAAAGAATAGCCGAAAAGAGATTCCAAAGACTGAACTTTGCAGCCCAAAGTTTGACCTCCATACATGCTCTAACGTACTGCCATGCCATTATCTCTGTAATTCGACACTGGTGTTTTTTGTTGCAAAAACTTTACCGATTTGTAGCTGCGTTGGTCGGTCAGGAAGTTGAGAATCTGTGCTTTTGTATCCGGATCGAGTAGCGGGAGCAACGGTTGGGATACCTCTTTAATTTTTAACAAGGCGGGAAGCAGTTGGGTATCCCATTGTTTGTATAGATGCTCTACATCAGTTGCATTTACCTGCTTACGGCAGCTTTCATAGCGGCAGGTAAGCGCCATCGGCTCAGTCATATTAAATAAGCCATACTCATCTGTAATTTCTTCTCCTGGTAAAATATCACGCAGGGCAATTTCAAATCCGTAACCGGTACTCATGGTATTGCAATTGCAGCAATGGTTGACGTATTTGGCAAAATCCCAGCTCACTATTCGTACGCCTTCGGGATCAATGTAGGAGTACTTCTCAATGGTATCTTGCAATTCTTTGGAGTACTGGTGAAAGTCCTGAGGGGCAATTTCGAGTTCCAGGCTGTCTTTTACGTAAGTAATGCTACCCATAGGGATCAACGCTGTGGCAAAAACGCCATAGCCGATCTGGTCGTTGATGTACTGTAAACGAGTACAAGGATGGATCATTTTGTGGTAAATTTAAAACAGGGAAACCCGCTTGTTTGCACGATTCCCTGTTATGGTCATTAAAAACCAAATTAAAATTAATTTTTCCCGGCTTGGTTTAGAGTATGTTTGGAAGCCCCAAACATAAACTTATTCCCTTTCTATCAAGGATGCCCAGTTGTTCTTATACTTTTCTTTAGGCGCCTTTTTCTTTTTCTTAATGCGAAGGTCCTCTTCGTTGTTTTTGATGAATTTTTTCTTGTTAGATAATTTCTTGCTTTTCATTACTAAACATTTTTGGTTCTTAGTGCATGTTTGGAGGAGGTGCTTTCGCAGCGAAAATTGCAGGTTTTGGGTTCTCGGGAGGCTCATTTTTGAGTTCATCTTGGCTCAGCCGAGACGGACGAAAAAATAGCCGAAGGGAGGTTCCAAAAACCCGGTTTTACCGAGACTGAATAGCTTGCCCGAATATACTTCAGGGACTACTTCCAAACATGCACTTAGACCATCGTTCTGGTCAGAGAAGTATATTTTTTTATACAAAAAAGCAGGAGGAAACTGAATAAATTCTGAAATTCTGAATATCTGCACCAAATTTTTTATTGATTAGCGCATTTGATATAGACGGCTAAGGTGTATCTTTCTTATCCTCAGTGTCTTGTGTTTTGGGGGGACTGTTCTTTTTGATGAAATTGACCACCCGGCGTACTGTCTTTTTTCTGATCTCGCGCTCTAATTCTCGGTTCAATCGGTGCAAAATGTACTGAAACTTGAGGGAGATACTATCTTTCTTTATTTCGACGATTTTTAAATTAAAACTTCCTTTCTGAATATGCCGATGATAATCCTGAATGCAGTCAATGAGTTCTTCTTCCAATTCCTCCACGGTGTTTAAAAAATTGAGATTGACTTCAAATTCTACACTTACCTTTTTGACTTCGACTTTAGTGTAATTGATCAACTCATTGGAGAAAACACTATTGTTGGGAATGAAAATCATATCGTCATCCTCATTGAGCATGGCCACTTTAGTGAGTTTCAAATCCACGATTTTTCCCTTCTGATCACCAATTTTAACATAATCATCGATCGATAAGTCGTTGGAAAAACTAATAATGATGCCGCTGATAATCTCTGAAATGTAATCCTTTGAAATAATGGCAATGGCGGCCGCCACGATACTTAGAGAGGTGAAAAGGGTGAGGTAATCAATACCGAGCAAGCCCAATATGGTAATGAGTAAGGCGCCGGTAAATAACAAATAGTAAATGTTTTGAAGCCCCACCGTGACATTGTCCATCCGGTTGTCCGGAATTTTTTTTCTACGTCGATACCACCATGATAGCAGATCGACACCGAGGTCAGCGGCCAGGATGAAAAAGAGAAAGTTGATCAGAACCTCCACGATATAGCTTTTAATTTCTAAGGGGGCCAACCAATCGTGATCCTGAGTCTTTGAAAAGACAATGGCACTGAGTATAATCGCTTTGAAAAGGACAGATAACTGCTTCATATAATTTAGGGGTGAAATTTATTTTTAAAACATAGCAATTTTCAAAAAATATTCAGAATTCCCGTTCACCTTTGCGGGAAATTATCCCTCTCTGACAATTGGGGAGTCGTTTTATTTGAGGCCATGAATCCACAACAACGTTTCCTTTCGGTTAATATTACAACAAATGTCAGAGAACCAAATTATTTGGAATGCCAATTACAAGAATTTATCAATCATCAAGGCAGATGGAGGAGTTTGAAGAATTTATCGGAGGGGAAATGCAACCCTTCGTCTCCATCTTACAGGAACAGTCGACCAAAATAGAAGGCGCCGATGTGGCAACCGTTTCAGTTGAAGGTGTACCATTGGTGCCGGAAACACTACAAGGGGAGGAAAAGAAAAAGATTCTTTGGCACCGAATTATAGGTTTATTTGAGAAAGCAAAGAACAAAAAAACAGCTAAAAACTTTTGAAAGGAATGTAAAAATTATTTTTAATTCATATTTTCTTCAGAATTGAGGGCTTAATTGCCCCGAAAAAACGATAACAATGGCACTAGAGAATGCTGCAGATACCAGATCACGCTATTCAGATGCAGAATTGGAAGAGTTTAAGCAACTGATCGTTGACCGGTTGACGAAGGCAAAAGAACAGCTGAGAGCCCTGCAAATGCAGATTATGGATACGACTGAAAATAGTCGCCATGATCAGGGGGGAGACTGGATGGACAGCAGTGGGTTGAACAGTGAGTTGGAAATGTTGAATACGATGGCATTGCGGCATCGTAAGCACATTCAGGACTTGGAGAATGCCCTCATCCGCATCCGAAATAAAACTTATGGCGTTTGTGTAATTACGGGGACCTTGATCGATAAAAAACGATTGATGGCCGTACCAACTACTACAAAGTCCTTGAGCGCTAAAACCGAAGAGCAGAAAAGGGCAGAGGAAAGAACAACCTATGTAAGTAGTAAAACGCCCTATACGAAGAACACTACACCAAAAGTCATTACTAAGGTGATCAAGAAAAAACCTGCCGCTCCGGTGGTCAAGAAGGTTGACGACGACGACGATGATTATCTGGAAGATGATGATTATTTGGATGATCTGGAAAATGAAGTCGATATCGATTTGGACGATATCGCTGATGAAGGAAGTGATACGGATGATCTGGATTTGTAAGAGCATGTTTGGAGGTGGTGCTTTAGCAGCGAAAATTACAGGTTTTGGGTGCTCACGAGGCTCATTTTGAGTACATCTTGGCTGAGCCGAGACGGACGAAAAAATAGCCGAAAAGAGGTTCCTAAAACTGAAACTTGCAGCCTGGATGACTACCTCCAAATATGCACTAAGCAACCATCAGTCAAACCTTTCCTGCTTAATACCCTTTCTTTATTTCTAAAAGAACCCGTACTTTTATGTGATGAAAGTATTAATTGTGGAGGACGAACAGGATCTCCTCAACATGATGGATCGTTATCTCAAAAAGGAAGGGTTTCTCTGTGAGTTGGCAAAAAATTATCGGGAAGGTTATGTCAAACTAAACAACTATCAATACGATTGTGCCATAGTTGACCTCAATCTTCCAGGTGGAGATGGCCTCAATTTGGTGAGAATATTACATGAGGAAAGTCCGGAAACGGGAATCATCATTGTTTCAGCCAAGGATACAGCGGAAGATCGCATTATAGGGCTGGAGCAAGGTGCGGATGACTATCTGATCAAACCCTTTAATCTTTCTGAACTGAATGCCCGGATCAAGGCAGTGATGCGCCGGAAAATGAACTTGCCTTCCAAGGAAATGAGTTTTGGCAACCTAACCATAATTCTCGATGCCAGGGAGGTAATTGCCGGAGAAACGACGCTCAATCTCACCAAAAAGGAATACGATATTCTGCTTTACCTTGCCAGAAATAAAAATCGGGTGGTCACTAAAGACTCCATTGCCGAACACCTCTGGGGCGATTATATGGACGAAGCCGCTTCTTATGACTTTATTTACGCACATGTCAAAAATTTACGAAAAAAACTCAACGAAAACGGTTGTGGGGAATACCTGAAGACCATCTACGGCATCGGCTACAAATTTATTGGCAATTAGAAAGGCAAGCTTCTATTAAACCCAAGGTTGTAATGCCAAAAAACGGTCATCGATAGAACCAATATTCAATTTTATGTCAAGCGGCCTCATTGGCCTTAGCCGGTTTAGTGGAGAAGGCGCGCAAAAGCCGTGAAGAACGGTAAACTGCTTGAGCCAAGAGACTAAAGGCATGTTTGAAGGTCGTGCTTTAACAGCGAAAATTACAGGTTTTGGGTTTTCGGGAGGCTCATTTTTGAGTACATTTCGGCTCAGCCGAGACGGACGAAAAAATAGCCGAAGTGAGGTTCCAAAATCCCGGTTTTACCGGGACTGAATAGCTTGCCCGAATATACTTCAGGGATTACCTCCAAACAAGCACTCAGGGACGACCTCCAAACATGCTCTTACTCTAAACCTCCCCACGCCTCAATAATTCGGATTAAAAGTCAGCACCCCAATCAATTGATCATACCGCTCACCAAAGGGCCGATAATAGATCAGGATGGTGTATTCATTTTCTGTTTCATACCAGTCTCCGTCAATTTCGCTGAGGTCAAGTGGAAACATTTTGGACGTATCTTGATCTTGCGGCACACTGGCGTAGGAGTAATTGTAGAAACCTTGCTTCATGGGAATTTTGGCCACATAGCTGTTCACGGCTTCATTGTACACCATTTTGCATTCAGGGCGTAAACTCCAATCGGTAAAGGCTCCAACCACGTAGATGTCCTTTTCATAAATGGGTTGAGGGCTGTAGAGCTTAAAAAACACACTGGCATAGTCCCCCGAAGTCTGGGGGTTGCGCCGATCAAAATTATCGATGATGTAATTGCCGTTTAAGTCTTCCGTAGTGAGAAAAGCCAGGCCGGCTCTCTTGACATCCCGTTCCATGATCACATCAATGCCATCTTGGAATTCTTCGATAGATTCAACATATTGAGACCGACTGCGAAGCGTGCGAATGTCCACAAAACGAAATTCCTTGCCGGCCGGAAAGTTAATCCGGTCTTGGTAATCAAAAACCAGTGATTGTGATAACTCATAGGTTGGTGGAATATCCGTGATGGCGTTGTCCCAGCGGCCATTTTGCATGACTACCGCGCGGATTTCTTTCCGCGCATTACTGATGGGGAAATTTTCGGTGTTGACTTTAAAGTCAAATTCGTGGTGGGTGTTAAATTTGCTGGCCGCCGTTGGACTCACCTGCTGATAACTGATACCGACCTGCTCATCTGAAACCATAAACCGGCGAGTGATAGCCGGGGTCCTTTCGTATTCATCATCATAAACCACCAGTAGGTAGTTGCCAGACTTAGTCCAGACGATATCCTCGTTGGGCAATAGCAGGTTGAAGCGGGTATAGGGTTGGTAGGTTTTAAAGGAATAGTCATAATCGTCTATGGTTTCATCAATAAAACCATCCAGGTATTCCATGTCAACCAAAGAAGAGCGATTCCAGTTGTGATCGCAGTGGATGATGATGTAGCTGTAGCGTTTTACATCACCGTCGAGGTCATCAAAAGTCAATTCGAGTTGTGCATTTGAATTCAATGGAATGATGGGATAACTAACCGGAACACCGACGATGTTGAATTTGACGGAACGAATATTGTCTTTGTAAACGTAGTCTTCAAAGCGAAGTTTTGCTTCCTGTTGAGCGCCAATAATCGTGGTCAACAAGAGCAGGCACGAACTAAAAAAAAACTTCATAGATTATCTTGCTTTACTGGTCCATTTTGAATCTCTGACCCGGAACCGCCAGGGCCATTCGGCGCATTCTTCTGCATAACCCACACCCACTCTGGGGCTGGCGATCATGTCTTTTGGAGGGACTACCACACCTCGATCTTCCAGCCATATTGGGCTGTTTTTATTTACCAAACTGGTTCCGGTGTAATCGGTATGCAAACCGAGCGCCTTACTCATAACGCCAGGACCTGCGGTTAATTGTGGCTTAATATGCTCAAATCCCCTGCGCTGCAGCATCACAGCTACATTATCCGTAGGTTCAACCGCCCGCACCAGGATGGCATGAGCCATGCCTTCTTGCGCCGTGACTACATTAAACAAATGATGGATACCATAACACAGGTAAATGTACGCCACCCCGCCCGGCTCAAACATCGTTTTAGTCCGTTCGGTATACCGATTGTGGTGGGCATGGCAGGCCTTATCATCAGGAGCCCGGTAGGCTTCGGTCTCTACAATCATTCCCGCTGTTAGTTGGCCTTCAATATTGGTCACCAAAAACTTACCCAGCAAATCCTTACTGATTTGTACCACATCTTCGCGCTGGTAAAAGTCTTTGCCTAATCTGGAAGCCATTAGCATATCTTTTAGAGCTCTTAGAGCATCTAATCCCTACCTTCTACTATAATTCGGAGCTTCCTTAGTGATGGTGATATTGTGTGGATGACTTTCCATATAACCTGCGCCGGTAATTTTGACAAATTGAGCGGCTTTCAGGTCATCAATGGTGCCTGCACCACAATATCCCATTCCGGCCCGTAGACCACCGAGGTACTGTACCATTACTTCAGCTACGGTTCCTTTATAAGGTACCCGGCCCTCAATACCCTCTGGTACTAATTTTTTAATATCATCTTCTACATCCTGGAAGTAACGATCTTTCGAACCTTCTTTCATCGCACCCAATGATCCCATCCCACGGTAGATCTTAAACTTACGGCCTTCAAAAATTACGGTTTCACCGGGAGCTTCTTCCACACCTGCAAACAGGCCACCGGCCATGATGGTACTGGCACCAGCGGCTAGTGCTTTGACAATATCTCCCGTATAGCGGATACCTCCATCACCGATGATCGGAACGCCGGAATCTAATACTCCCGCAGCAGCATTATTGATGGCTGATAATTGAGGTACACCCACTCCGGCAACAACTCGGGTGGTACAAATACTACCGGGGCCAACACCCACTTTTACGCCATCTGCGCCAGCTTCTACCAGTGCGCGGGCTCCGTTGGCCGTAGCAACGTTACCACCAATGATTTGCAAGTCGGGGAATTTTTCCTTCACCAGTTTGACCGCTTTGAGCACGCCCATGGAGTGGCCGTGTGCGGTATCGATACAAATCACATCTACATTCACCTTTACCAAAGCTTCTACCCGATCCAGCATATCGCTGGTTACGCCAACGGCAGCACCAACGACCAAACGGCCCAGCGAATCCTTGCAAGAGTTAGGATAATTCTGAACCTTCATAATATCCTTATAGGTAATCAGTCCAACAAGGGTATTGTCTTTATCCACTACCGGCAACTTCTCAATTTTATACCGCTGTAGAATATCCCGCGCCAAATCCAGGGTTGTTCCCACCGGTGCGGTGATCAGGTTCTGCGTAGTCATGAGCGTTTTGACCGGGATGTCGCTGCTGGTCTCAAAGCGCAGATCGCGATTGGTGAGGATACCGGTCAGCTTGTTTTGGTCGTCAATAATGGGAATGCCGCCAATTTTAAAACGGCGCATTAATTCCTGCGCATCGCGAATAGTGGCGCTGGATTTGAGCGTCACGGGATCAACGATCATTCCGCTTTCGGAGCGTTTTACACTTCGAACCTGGTCGGCCTGCTCATCAATGGTCATGTTTTTGTGAATGATGCCAATTCCCCCCTGACGGGCAATGGCAATGGCCAGTTTGTTCTCTGTTACCGTATCCATGGCAGCAGAAACAATAGGCGCATTGAGCCGGATTTCCCGAGTTAGTTGAGTTGAAACATCTACTTCACGTGGTAGGACTTCCGAAAAGGCAGGCACGAGCAAAACGTCGTCGAAGGTAAGGGCTTCGCCTAAAAACTTGTCGTGGTTTGATTTTAGTTTTTCCATGCGCAAAGGTATAGATTTAGACCGCAAAAAGAAAAATGCACAGGGAAAATTGAAAATATTTTTTCCAAAAAATGACGATCACCGGAATGATCGGTAAGACTTATTCGACATACTCTTGCCGGATGACCAATGTATAATAATCATTGTCGAGTGGTAAATAACCATGGTCGTAGCAGAAGCGGTACACATTTCCGGATTGGGTAATGTACTCATTGGTAAAGTACCCAAACTTGAATCCTCTTTCCAGCAGTCGGCTTTTGTGAACCTTGGCTTTGCCTCCTGGATTGAGCAGCTCTAGGATGCGTCGGTTCTTGCGAAGAATCGAATTGACATTGCGAATGAAATGGGTCAGCTCTCCATTGACCCGGTTGTGGTAGGCACTGCGGCATTGGTCAGAACAAAAGCGCTTATCAGCCCTTCCTGTAATCACCTCGCCACATTCTGGACATTTTTTTTTCATATTGAAAGATCGCGATAGGGTACTTAGATCCACAATTTAATAAAAGGTGCGCATATTGACAAACTGTATAAAAGAAAACCGCAGAGCCCAACAAATGGACCCTGCGGATAAACGCACTCTCAAAAGAAATACCTAAAATCTATCCTGGTCGTACTTCCCCAGAACCGGAGACGGAAGCATCTATTGTCGGATTACCGAGATAAATGACATCACCGGAGCCGGAAATACGGACCTTTAAAAATTCTGAAACGTTTACCTCGGCATCACCGCTACCGGATATCTGGATATCTGCCTGACGCAATTCGAGGTCAAAGGCATGCAGATCGCCAGAACCGGATACCCGGTATTCCAACTCATCCGCGAATCCAAATAATCGCATGTTTCCAGAGCCGGAAGTACGAGCTTCAATATCATCGGCATCGAGTTCTACATCAATAGTACCGGAACCGGAGATTCTGATTTCAATGTCACCGACAACCAATTCGCTATTAGATACGATACTTCCCGAACCAGATACCTGCAGAAAATCGATCTCAGGCATCGTGATGAAGAATTTCATATTTCCGATATCGCGCACACAGCGGTCGGTTTTAATATCCCAAACGCCTCCACTTACATCAAATTCCAGTTCGTCAATGATGTTTTGTTTGCCTTCAACGACCACGTCAAACTCGTCTCCTTGAGTGATAAATACATCTGCCGGGATATCGAGCTCTACTCCGCGGAACCCCGAAATGTCCAGTGTAGCGGTGACAAGGGGACCGTCTCCATCTACACAGCTAAAAAATCCATCATCATCATCTACATCGATGAAACAACTACTCACGGTCATGCCCATGAGTATGGTCGTCAAGAAAATCCATTTGAATTTGTTCATAACTAAAACTTTTTAAATTTTTCTATTAACAAAACAAGCACTTAAAACTCAATTCTATAGTTAAAAATGGGTAACAACCCCGTTTGAGGGACCTTTTCAAGCTGTTGAGAACCGCTGCTATAATAGATCTCATAGAGATTCTCCCGATTGGTAATATTCTGGATGTCAAACAAAATTGTGTGCGTCGTTTTTTTCCGATTGATCCGGTAACTAATGCCAAAATCAAAACGGCTGTATGCGCCAATGCGATCTGCGTAAGGACGACTCCAATCCCGGACCGTATGGCCTTCTTCCCGACTGGCATCCAGCAGGATAGGAGTTGTACGGTTGCCGCCGGCATAGACAAATTTTCCGTTGAGCCCCAAGATGTTTTTCTTTTGTTTCCCCATCTTGAATTCTTTGCCGGCTAATGCCACGATCTGGTAATTGCCATTGTAGCGGGTATCGTATTCCTTACCGTCAATAGCGGTGTACTTCGATTGAAAAATGGACCCGGTCAACAGAAAATAATATTGATCAGAGAAGAATTTTTCCAGGGTCATATCTAATCCATAATTCCGTCCGGTACCTGCATCACTGACTTGTTCCACACCGATGATATCCCAGATATCTGCCGTATTGATGAGCGATCCTTTGTACGTTGGATCCAAATCAATGGGTACATCATAGAGGTGTTGGTAATATGCTTCCAGCTTCAGGCGTAGGTTGGGGCTGAGGCGGTGATCATATCCCAATACAGCGTGCATGGCTTTACTTAACCCAAGGTGTTTGCCGGAGGCATGCACCGTTCCGTCGGGTAGCGTGCCTTCAAATAGATAAGTGGCCAGGTGCTCCATCTTGCTGTGCAAGCCCACGGCGGCGCTAAGAGATTGTTTAGCGGAAAATTGCCATTGAACAGCGGCCCGTGGTTCGATCGAAGATTTGCCGTTGAGCGTCATCTGTGAATAATGTACTCCGGTGTTCAGCACCCACTTGTCGTCAAATCGGTGTTTCCAATGGGCAAAAGCCTGGACAAAGCCGGAATTGCCATCATTGTCAAAGTAGCGGTACAGGCCTTCACCGTTGTCGCGATCGTGCTTAAAGGTGAAATCGAGTTGACTGTAAATAGCCCCGGCCTGAACGGTATTGCGCGCATCAAACTTGTGGTTATAAGTCGTGCTGATCCGGGCTGTGCGATCTACCACCTTAGTGACTTCATCTTGGTGCTCCTCATAGTTTTTGGTGTCGTCTAGCCAGTATTCGATATCCTTGTATTGATTGTAGGAAGCCGATAATACCGTCCGCAAATAGGATTTATCAGAGAGCAACAGCCGGTGGGTCAGCCCAAGGGTGCCTACTTCCTGAGCTTCCTGCCACCCCCATTTGTCGTCATTAAACTCCCACTCATTGATATCGGCCTTGGGGGCAAAAACAGAGCTGTTTTTTCCACCGATGCCAAAGAGAGAAAAGGTGCCCATCTTTTCAGTGGGTAAATTGATTTTAAAAGACAAATCCTGATAGCGGACCTGCTCATCTTCATCAAATCCTACCCCCATCACTTGCAATAGTGCCAGGGTAGAGTAGCGGTAGTTAATCAGGTAGGAAGCCTTTGAATTGGGAGAAAAAGGGCCTTCGGCAGCAGCTTCCACCCCCAATGCGCCCAGCATAAAGGCGTATTCAGGTTTTTCGTTATTGCCATTGCGCATTCTGAGATCAAAAGCACCGGATAAGGCATTGCCAAATTCGGCAGGGAAAGCACCGGTGTAAAAATCGCTATTTGATAGCACACTACTGCTCAACATACTTACAGCACCACCGGAATTTCCCACATTGGCAAAGTGATTGGGATTGGGAATTTCAATGCCCTCCATTCTCCACAAAACTCCACGAGGAGAATTGCCCCGTATCACAATTTCGTTGCGAATGTCATCGCCGTTACCGACGGCAACACCGGCATAGTTTTGCGCCATCCGGGCGGGATCGAAATAACTAGCCGCGTAGCGAGCGGTCTCCTCCACAGAGAAAGAACGTGCACTCACGGTCGCCAACTCATTTAGCGGTTGGTCCTTTTCTGTCTTGGCTGTGACCACCACTTCCTCCATAGCTAGTGGCGATTCTACCAGCTCGAGATTGAGTACCAGTTCCTTGCCGGAAGTGACTAAAATACTACTCAAGGTCATGACTTCATATCCGAGATAGGCAATCTGGATATCATGACGACCTACCGGAACTTCTTCCAGCTTAAAGTAACCATCTGCATCAGTGGTGGTTCCCAGGGAAGGCTCGGTGTTCAAGACCATCACTGTTGCACCAATGAGTGGCAGGAGTGCATCCTTGTCCACCACCTGGCCGCGAATGGTTTGTGTGGGTGATTGGGCCATTGACGTGTGAAAACACAGCAAGCCCAGGATCACGATAAACGTGACCTCTAATAAATTTTTCATTTTGTAGGTGTTTTTCCGACCCCAACCCGAAGGATTGCCCAAGAGGGCAGATCACTTCGGAAGGTCAGTAGTGTTATGAAACAGTCGGATGTTATTTCTTAGGTGTAAGTGCTTGTTTGGAGGTAGTCCCTGAAGTATATTCGGGCAAGCTATTCAGTCTGCAATTTTCACTGCTAAAGCAACACCTCCAAACATGCACTAAGGATTCAGATGAAAACCCTCGCTCCTGAAATATTAATTTCTTCTCCAGCCAAACCAGCCAAAACGCAGGGTGATGCCGGCAATGGCTTCGCTGAAATCCTCATCGGTATAGCCGCGCGCTTCGTTGGTGCCGGATACGTAGCGGTAACCTATTGTCCCGGCCACTCTAAACCATTTGGTAAGGTTGAGTTCGACGCCAATTTCCGGAGTCATTACAAAAATCTTATCCAGATCTCTCCAGGTTTGGCCGGTGTCGTTGAGTTCGACATTAACGGCACCCCAGCCAATTCGTGCGCTGGCATATCCATGCAGGATTTTGTAGGGGCGGAAAGTTCCTCCCAGCCAGAATCCACCGTGGCCAATATCCAGAACATCTACATCATCGGTTTCAATCAATTGCTCGAAGTCTACGCTGCCCAAGCCATAGCCCCCGATAAAAAAGCTGTTGATAATCAGACCACCACCGCCACCAACGGAAGTGTTGAGCTTATTACCCAGGCCAATTTCGGTAATCGGACCACCAAATCCGCCCACTACCCGGGCCTTATTAAAAATGGTTTCGTGCTGTGCCATGAGGGAAAAGCTAGCCATTCCCAGTATCGTTATTAGCAAAAACTTTTTCATCTTTCGTTTATTTTGAAAATTTAAAATGTATTGATTAAGATTTGGCATAAAAATTCCAGGTCAAATGCGGTGCACTTCGCAAGTTTCCAATAAGTTCTATGCCCGTTTTTTTTGTTATGCAGTGTTGGTATTACGCTGCCCATGTTGGCTTGTCCAACAGCCATAAACATCCCCGCAAACATCAGGCGGTGCTTGTGCGATCAATCAACGTTTTTGTTGGGTATTCGTTGTTCTATCTGAACGATGTATCTCTTAAAATCTCATGCCCGCAGTAAAACCAACCCATCCTTTAATGTTCGTATTACCACTGGTTTGATCCAGCAATGTATAGGATGGAATGCGCGAGCCTATTACTCCGGTTTCGGGGTCTTTGAGCTGAGAAACCAACAGGTTTCCCACCGGTCCGGCAAAAATGCTGGTCCGTCGTCCGACCCGAATATCAAGTGTCAATTTCAATTGATTTAATAAATTCAATTTACTGGTCCAATCTTCCGTTTCGTTGATATGCATTGCCGATGCTTCGAGGTTCAAAAGAGTATGCGAACCTAATGTTATGGCAGTGCCTATTCCGTATCCCAATCCCCAGCTCATGTAGGTGCCGCTTGCGGTTTGTGGCTCTCCATTGGTGTCAAACGTAGTGACATTGAGATCATCCCAACGGGCCCCAAACAAGAGCATATTGTAAAATGATTTCGCGCCAAACTTCAAGGCAAAATTGGCAAAAAGCGCATCGTTTCCAGAGAATTCTACTCGGTTATACCCCTTGTGAATGATATTGATCAAACCAATCGGTACACCGGAAATAGAATCCGCAATGTTGATCAACCCGATCTGCATCCCATCCACTTTCTTGCCTTTGTTGAACAGCCCACTGATCTGACCGCCGCTCACATCACCGGCTACATTGAAAAATCCGGAAATTTGTGTCCGGGTTTTTCCCCTGCATGTATTAAACAATCCGGATACTTGGAGGCCATCCGCTTTTCCGCCAGCAGTATTGAAGAGACCAGCAACCTGCACTCCTGTGAAATCTTTACGGTTCACATTAAACAGCCCGCTAACTTGCACGCCTTGAGTGTTGCCGCCAGTGGTGTTGAATAGTCCTGCAACTTGTGTGCCCAGTACTTCTCCTTTCACCGTATTGCCCAATCCGGCCACCTGCACGCCTTGTACATCTTTGGTAATGTGGTTGAAGAAGCCCCCGATTTCTAAACCCTCAACACCTCCATTCTTGCCCCAGAATAAATTCACAGAAACATTGTTGATGATTTCTTCGGTGCGGCTCAAATTGGTACTCAAAAACGGCATGATCGAAATCTGGGCCAATCGGTGATCTGAATTGAAATAGCCGGATTCAGGTTCTTCGGTCACAGAAGGCATTCTAAATTTTCCGGGATCAAATTCATGGACTTTATTGCCCCCGGCGCTCGTTTCTACTCTGGTGTGTCTATCCTGAATCTTTTCCGGTACCCGCTGTTTCTCTCTAATCTTGGCCAATTGTTCTTCCACTTCTTTTTTCGGATAGATCGGGCTCGTTTGCCGGATGGTCCGAGGGATCGGGATAGATTCAATTCTGCCAGTCCTTTTGTCTTTGTTTTCGTCAACTTTTAACACCACCTGCCCATCAATGATCCGGTATACTACGGGCGTGGGTTCAAAAATATTGTCGAGTGCTCGTGTAATTAATACATTGCTACCCGAGGCATTGATCGGTTGATCCATCGGAACCAGACTACTGCTGTAGGCAAAACGCACCTGATAAGAAGTACTGAACTCCGTTAACACCTTTCCCAGTGGTTCATTATCGTAGTGAAATGAAACCCGGCGATTAAGATTCTGAGCGAATCCGCCGGTGGCCACTGCCATTAAGGCAAGCCATAATAGAACTTTGGCGTTTTTCATCATTCCGGTTTGAGTGTGCGTTAAAATTAATTACAGTCCCCTGGTTTGTCAATCGTCACCTTCTTTCCGTCGCGCTTTATGCTAATATTCATAGAAAATTCCATGGTTTCAAGGAGTACATCCAGGGAAGGGTCCTCATAGGTGCCGTAAAATTTCTGCTTTAAAATACAGGGCTTTTTTACTTCAATGTCTATATTAAAAAATCGTTCAAGTGTCGGTTTAAATTGTTCTAGTGGAACATCGTTCAAGTTCAACTTCAAGGTTTTCCAGGCAGTGGCATTCAAATCAGGTCGCGTAATCTTTTTTACTTCTTTTTCTTCCTTTACAAAAATGCCCTTAGTGCCTTTTTCCAGTAATTCCTCGTCATCTTCATCGCCTTTTTCCTGAAATTTTACCAAGCCGCGCTCCACGGTGACTTCAATGCGATCTTCTTCGGGGTAGGCCCGAACGTTGAAGGCTGTTCCCAGCACGGTAGTCGCCGTTTCACCACTGATGATGATAAATTTCTTATCCTCTACATGGGCCACGTCAAAGAAAGCTTCTCCAACCAGATTGACATGGCGCTCGGTGAAAAGAGAATCATAAGTCAATATTGAGTTCTCATTCAACCACACTTCACTACCATCTGGTAAGGTAATGGGCTTCTTTTCGGCGGCGGCAGTGGCAATGGTCATCATACTTGATGCTTGGTCAGTTTCCGGACCGGACCACCACCAATAACCCGCCACAATGGCAATGAGGGCTACGGCAGCTATCCTCTGCAATGCGGTTGGGAAATTCAAAATGCGGCCCCTCTTTTGGGGCTCATTTAGCGGCAATTCCCGAATGGAAAACAAGGTCTCTTCTACTTTGTTCCAGGCTCTGGCGGTATCCATCTCCCAGGTCTCCGCTTCCTCTTCGTATTGCCCCGATACACTCCATAACTGAATCATGTCCTCGAAGAAAGCCCGGTTTTCGGCACTCTTTTCTACCCAGGTCATCAGGTCAGCCTTCTCCTGGGAGGTTAAATTCCCGGAGAGATACTTTCCAATCAAGTCCAGATATGTCGTGTTTACATTCATTTATTTTGTTTCGTTCACTTGTAAGATGTTCGCTGCCCTATATCCCCCCTACGATCAGAATGCATTTTTTTGAAATTTCTTTTTTCTTAAAAAAATAGGTTCTTTGACAAACTCCGTGATTCAAAGTCAATCAAAAATATAAACCAACGTTTCTAAAGGCACTTTTGATTTATATTTTAGCTTGACCACGAAATTTGTCAAAGAACGAAAAAATAAGGTCTGATTACCACCCGCTCATCCACCAGATTATGATCAATTGCAAATAGCCACTCAGCCGCTCCCGCAAGATGCGCAGGGCCTTGCTCATTTGATTTTCTACCGTTTTAATGGAGATGCCCATCTTATCGGCGATTTCCTGGTAGGTATGGTCTTCAAAGCGGCTTAAGTGAAAAACCGACCGGCAGCGTGGCGGCAGTGCGTCGATGGCATCTTTAATACTGCCTTCCAATTCGGAATAGAGGAATTGTTCTTCACCGCTTTCTGCTGATCCGCCCATGGTTTGGGGAGTAATTTCTTCTTCGTAGTGCTTTTGCTTACGCAAATGTCCCAGTGCTTCATTAATGGCCATACGCCGTAGATAGGCCGGCACGGAGGAGGTAATGTTCAAATCCTGACGCTTGCGCCAAAAGCGAATGAATACTTCCTGAGCCAGGTCTTCAACCAGGTTTTTATCAATAATAAAACGGTGGATGGTCTTGCAGACAGAAGGGTAGTGTGCTTGAAAGAGTTCTTTCAGCACAGATTGGTCATTCGCCCGTAGGCGGCTCAATATGTCTACAAGTTCTACATTAGCCATTATAGGGCCCGGCATTTTTCGGCACAAGGATAAAGATAATGTTTTAATTTGGAATGATCCTTTCGACGGAAGTTTTGAAAAACAGGATGGAAGCTTGCTTCTGATGGGTTCTATTTTGCAATAATTTCAAAATGTTGTACCAGCCTCTGGCCTTCTTCATCCACGAGGGTCAGGGTATGTTTGCCGGGTGGTGGATTGAGCTGCATGCTATGAAAGCTTTCTGTACTGCCAATGTATTCATCATCAATATGCCAGTAGACCGTCGATTCGGGGTTGCGGTGGGCAATGGCAAAAACGGTACGGGAAGCTTCTCCGTCTAGATCAATCGGCACGTAGATTTTGGTGGGATGTTTGGGGTAAATCAATTGCATGCTAGATCCTTCTGTAAGCGTTTGCACACAATCTGGGGCAAAAGGAGGCAAAGGGCTATAATCGGGTTGTTTACTTTTAAAATAGTATTCTTCCAATGGGGGTAAAACAAACCAGGGCACATGATGCATTTGTTCTGGGGGGCTGCAGGAGGAATTTACGCGCCACTTTTCAGTAGGGTCCAGGTGTACCATTTGATGAAAGGCACAGGCTGGATTATTCAACCCGCCTTGTGGTACCCAAATCGTATCGGCAGGACAAATGTCCAGCGCTCGGTAGCCACTCCATTTGCATACAGGAATTTTTACCATTTCGTCGTAGGGTGGGGTAAACCAACTTCCATCATTGTCCAATCGGTTAAAAATATCAAATAAGACTGGTGCTGCAGCTTGTACACCTATTAAGCCAGGGCGCCCCTCTCCGTCGGCATTGCCGACCCAAACCCCTACGGCATAGCGAGTATTGACCCCAATGGCCCAGGCATCCCGGAAGCCAAAGCTGGTACCGGTCTTCCAGGCAATCCGATGGCTGGATTCGAAGCTTTCCCAGTTGCCTTGCCCGTTTGGGCGCTCTAATTCCTGCATGGCATCCAGTGTATACCAGATGGAAGCAGCTCCAAGAAATGGCGCTTCTCGGCGCAATTCTTTTGCCTTGGCACTAGGTTCGCGTTCAGTCGATCGGAGATAATGGGCTGGTTGAAAATCATCAGGATCATACTCTCCGCTGTAATTGTAAAAATGATTTAGCGTGCGACTCATGGCCGCATAAGTACAGGTGAGGTCCCATAGATTGGCTTCAGCGCCGCCCAAAATCAAGGGCAATCCATAGTGCTCTGGAGGTTGGTTGATGGTGGTGAAGCCCAATTTATTTAACTGGAAATGAAATTTTTCAAGCCCGTATTCCTGTAACAAATAGACCATTGGAACATTTAGGGATCGAATCAAGGCCCGGCGAGCGGATACGGCCCCATCGTATTTTTGGTAGTAATTTTCCGGGCGGTAGCCACTGAGTAGGGTAGGCACATCTGATAGCAGACTATTGGGGAGAATGGTACCTTCTTGTAATGCCAGTGCATACAAAATGGGTTTGAGGATGCTGCCGGTGCTACGCGGCGCGGGAATAATGTCCACGGCCTCTCCGTGTTCTTTTCCGGCATTTGGCCGGTTGCCCACATAAGCCAAAACGGCGCCACTTTCGATGTCGATGACCAGGGCGGCCATATTGTATACGCCATTGCCCGCCAGGCGATTGCCCCGGCGAGTGACTATTTCATTGAGTTGTTGCTGCAAGCCCAAACTTAGGGTTGAACGAATGCGGGATGGTTGCTGCTCTTTATTGTTTAGATGTTCCAATTGTGCCCGTTCCAGTAAATGAGGGGCCAACCTTGGTAAGGGATGGGGTTCATCGGGCAGTGGTTCGCTGCGGGCCAACTCCCAACTGAGGGAATCGAGGGTGCCATTTTTTAGCAATCGGTCTAGTAGCCGGTTGCGTTTATTGGCTAGGGCATCTCTATTGCGCCCCGGATGTATCAGGGCGGGACTATTGGGTAAGACCGCCAACATGGCCGCTTCACCCCAGGAAAGTAGGGCTGGACTTTTGGCAAAATACCGCCAGGTGGCCGCTTCCAGACCCACTACATTGCCACCAAAAGGAGCATTGGCGGCGTACAGCGCCAGGATTTCTTCTTTGGAATAGGTCAATTCGAGCCGTGTAGCCATGATGGTTTCCACCAATTTATGCCAGAGGTTTCGCGGCCGGTTTTTGCGAGCCATCCGCATCACCTGCATGGTTAATGTACTCCCCCCGCTGACGATATGCCCCTGGCGAATGTTTTGCAACATGGCTCTGCCGAGACTCAAGATATCGACACCGGGATGGCTGTAAAAGCGGCGGTCTTCAAATTCGATAATTGCCCGCACAAATTTATCGGGTAAGGTATCCTGTTTGGGAAAGCGCCACTGGCCATCGCCGGCAATTTTAGCCCCCAGTAAATGACCCTCGCGATCTTCGAGAACTACCGAGGTAGGGTCTTTAAATAAAGGGCGGGGTAGACAAAACCAATAGGCTAATAGCAATAAACCCAACATCGCAAAGGTCTTCTTTGCATGCTGACGGAATAAGAACAGGTAAATGGCTTTTAATCTGTTTTTCATTGGTCCAATTCGGATAAAGTCCAGTGGGAAATCCTTGCTTGCAGGGAATCCAATAACTGTGCACCTTTGGGAGATAAACGCTTCGCGGGACGTTTCAATTTTCCATTCTCCCTTAAAACGAGTAAAGTAAAGTTTTCCGCTACAATTTCATCGGGATGGATGATGTAATCGGTATTGTCGCCAATTTGTTGGTAAAAGCCGGTCATTTGTTCTGGTGAAAGTGGGGTAGCACGCAGCTGCCAACCCGCTGCGGCTGGTTCCAGGGGGTACAGCCCAAAATCCATATAGTTGAAATAGGCGGGCAAACTGGCTTGATAAGTAGGGGCTACAGATTTAAGTAAAGGGATCGCTTGCACCGTATCTGCTCCCTCCAAGGGAAGCAGGATGGCATAATTGCGCACGACACCATCGGGGTTGAGTAGGATACGACTGCTTAGTACCTCATCGGTGATCTTGTACTGTCGACTCTCTGGCGTTAGCACAAATCCAAAAAGTGCATACAATTGCTTTCTTAGGACGGGATGACGGCGGGAAATCAGGTGAAATACTTCGTGGATCATTACCTGGTACATCAGTTCATTATCTTGATTTTGCAATTCATTCTCGGGAATAATGATGCGGTTTTCGCGGGTATAAAAGACACCATTGCCGTAGTGACGGCCATTGGTTTTAATTAATTCGATTTTGGGAGGTAAAAGACCTGGCCAAAGGGTGCAACAATCATCGATGGCTTGTTGCATCACCGTTTGAATAAATGAGGCCTCAATGGGTGAAAAATTGCTGACATCTTTTTGCAGATAATCCTGATATTTTGCCAAAAGCGCTGTTCTGCTCATTTGACTATCCAATGGCATTTTCATTTGAATGGCCATATCGAGTGGGGTTATTTTTTCAAAAAACAACTCACTGGTATCGAGTAGAATGGCGTGAGCGGCGGCGATGCTATCCAGGAGTACAATTGCCGGTTTGGGTAGGGGGTCGACGCTTTCTGGAAGTCGACAGCTAGCTAAAATGATTAGACCAAAGGATATCAGAAGAAGAACGGGCAATTTACTCATACGCTGAAATGATCAAAATTTGGCTATTTTACGCATTGAATGTTACGGCAATGATACACATCAAATATACACGGCTGGAAGATACAAATGATGCTGCACTTGTGGAGCGCTATCTGCCACTTTTGCCCAAAGGGATGCAGGATAAAATTCGTCGTTACCGCAGGATACAAGATGCACAGGCCAGTTTGTTGGGTAAGTTATTGCTGCTGGAAGCATTGAAGCCATTTGGCTACGGCCAAACGATTTTGGGCCAATTAAAATACAATGAACAAAACCGACCTTATCTGGATGCTCCGGTAGATTTTAACATCAGCCATTCCCATGAATACGTAGTAACAGTGGCCAGTGAGCAGGGGAGAGTAGGTATTGATATAGAACGGATGCACCCGATTAAATTGAGTGAATTTGCCGCCATCTTCACAACGAAAGAGATGGATCAAATTGCTGCCGCGCCTGATGTTGAACACGCGTTTTTTACGCTGTGGACCCAAAAGGAGGCCTTGATCAAAGGCGATGGCCGGGGCATGAGTTTGCCCTTACAGGAAATTGTGGTGAACGACAATTCCGCCTACATCGAAGGGCAACAATGGTTTTTGACACCTATAGCTATTATGGAAGGGTATTTGGCGCATCTGGCTACGGATTGGATTGTGGAGATGGAAGGGCTGATTGTTGAGCGGGTTCAATATTAAATTTCGAAGGGATAAGTCAATTTTTTGTCAACAACTTCGTCGCACTTTAATCGCTGAAAATTCCTATAGAAATACCCCTAAGGGCATGGTTGGAGGTCAAACTTTGGGTTACAAAACAACACTCTTTTGTTGAGTGCATGTTTGGAGGTAGTCCCTGAAGTATATTCGGGCAAGCTATTCAGT
>CAXHCA010000097.1:0-24890 GCA_964015035.1 uncultured Saprospiraceae bacterium | reverse complement strand
CCCCTACTGCTTAAGCACGCTATTGAGCACGTATATTATCCGCTATTTGAAGCGCTGACTGCGGAATTGGCGAAGCTGGCTCAAGATTGGAAAGAAATCCCCATGTTGGCTCGTACTCATGGTCAACCAGCCTCTCCCACCACCCTGGGAAAGGAGATTCAAGTGTTTGTAGAACGACTGAATGTCCAATTAGACCAATTAAAAGGCATTGCCTTTAAGGCAAAATTTGGTGGTGCCACCGGTAACTTTAATGCCCACTTCGTCACTTATCCGGAAATAGATTGGGTCGCTTTTGGCAATCACTTTGTGACCGATCACCTTGGCTTGGAACGCTCCCATCCTACTACACAAATTGAGCACTACGACAATTTAGCCGCTACCTTCCAGGCCATGAAACGCATCAACACTATACTTATCGACCTTTGCCGGGATATCTGGACTTACATTTCTATGGATTATTTTAAACAAAAGGTGGTCGCCGGAGAAATTGGCTCCTCAGCCATGCCGCACAAGGTCAATCCCATCGATTTTGAAAATGCGGAAGGAAATTTAGGCTTGGCCAATGCCGTTTTCACTCATTTGGCGGATAAGTTGCCAATCTCTCGCTTGCAAAGAGATTTGACAGATAGCACCGTGCTTCGCAACCTCGGTGTTCCGTTTGGACATACCGTAATTGCCTTTAAATCTATTCAGAAAGGACTGAGCAAATTGCTGCTCAACCAGGCCAAGTTGGAAGCTGATTTAGAAAATAACTGGATGGTCGTGGCCGAAGCGATTCAAAATATCCTGCGTCGAGAAGGGTATTACAAACCCTACGAAGCCCTATTACAATTGACCCGCGGCAAAGCTTCGGTGACCAAAACAGATATTCACAAATTTATTGATCAGCTCAATGTTGCAGAAGCCGTTAAATCAGAGATGAAACGCATTAGTCCGCATAATTATGTAGGGAGAAGTTTTTAAAACACAATGGTCTTGTTTCGATATGGCAATACCTTACGCTGCAACTGTACCCAAATCGCTTCAGCCAGGACCACCTTTTCCAGGTTTTTGCCCTTGCGAATCAAATCCTCAATGGAGTCCTTGTGCGATACCCGACAGACATCCTGCGCAATAATGGGTCCCTCATCCAGATCAGCAGTGACGTAGTGGCTCGTGGCTCCAATTACTTTTACGCCGCGATTAAAAGCCGAATGATACGGACGTGCTCCTTTAAAGGCAGGTAAAAAAGAATGATGAATATTGATAATCCGGTTGGGAAATTGGGCGACAAAATCGTTGGATAAAATCTGCATATACCGCGCCAAGACAATGAAATCTACATCTAAAGACTGCAATAATTCGATCTCCGCAGCTTCCTGAGCAGCTTTGTTTCCCTTATTGATACTAAATAGTTGAAACTTGATGTCAAAGCGATCGGCAATGTATTTGAGGCTTTCGTGATTGCTGATGATCACCGGTATCTCTACGCTCCATTCACCAGACATATACCGCTGCAAGATATCGTAAAGACAGTGCGACATTTTAGAGACAAAGATGGCCATCCGTGGTTTTCGGCTGGAAAAATGCAACTGCCATTCCATATCGAATTTCTTGCCAATCAGGGTGCCAAAAAAATCATCGATCTTTTCATTGGGAATGGCAAAATCGTCCAATTCCCATTCCACCCGCATAAAAAACTGCGACAGTTCATGGTCCACATGTTGCTCCAAATCAATAACATTGCCATTATTGTTATGCAAAAAATCCGTCACTGACGCTACTAGTCCTTTTTGATCTGGGCAATGAATCAATAAAATTGCTGTATTTTTCTTCATTTTTTTCTTACCATTGTAGTGCTCTCTCACGCTCTTAGAGCATGCTTGGAGGTCGGATTTGCTGGCGAAAAGCATCATTTTTTTGGTAAAACAAGGCGTTTTTTTGAAATGCATCTCGGCTGAGCCGAGACGGATAAAAAAAAGAACGATGTCTCATCAAAAAAGTGTTGTTTTGCAGCCCAAAGGTTGACCTCCAGACATGCTCTTAAAGCGTTGGAGAACGGCGATTGCAATGACTTGCAAAACTATTACTAATTTCTAGCTTGACTCAATTTTCTACATGAAAGTTTCCTTTTGGCTAATCGGAAAGACTAATGAATCCTATCTCGAAACCGGCATTTCCATTTTTCAGAAACGCCTGGAGCGCTATCTGCCTTTTGCTATGGAGACCTGGCCAGACGTCAAAAATGGAGCAAAGCTGACCCCGCCATTGCTCAAGGAGAAAGAAGGAGAAATGATTCTGAATAAACTCAAAAATGAGGATTTTCTTATCTTGCTCGACGAAAATGGAAAACAGTACCGCTCAGAAGATTTTGCAGTGTATATGGAGCAATTATTGCAACTTTCCTACCGTCGGATAGTTTTTTTAGTTGGTGGAGCCTATGGGTTTTCCGATGCGATTTATCAACGCGCCAATGCCAAAATTGCATTATCCAAGATGACCTTTTCCCATCAGATGGTACGACTATTTTTTGTAGAACAGTTGTATCGCGCCATGACCATTTTAAAAAACGAACCCTATCACAATAGCTAAACTATGATCAGTATAACATTGATTTTGGTCATCATGACCTCTCTGATTTCCTACCAGGCCTTAAACAATCCAGCCATGATGCAACAGCTGGTTTTTCGCCCTGCATTGGTCAAACAAAATGGAGAATTCTATCGCTTTTTAACCAGCGGTTTTGTGCATGGCAGCTGGATGCACCTCGGGATCAATATGTTTGTATTGTATCAGTTTGGTGAATTTGCGGAAAGCTTATTTGTTTTCCTGTACGGAACCGCCATTGGCCGGATTGTCTATGTCTTGTTTTACCTCAGTGCCATCGTCGTTTCTTCGATTCCCACCTACTTTCGATATCAGGATAACTTCTCCTACGGAGCAGTAGGTGCCTCTGGTGCTACCTCCGCACTGGTTTTTGCCTTTATTTTATACAATCCCTGGCAATGGTTCCTTTTCCCACCGCTACCTGCTTTGTTGCTGGGTATTGGCTACCTCTTTTATTCCAATTACATGGACAAACAAGGTACCGACAATATCGGCCACAACGCTCACTTCTGGGGAGCCATTTTTGGCTTGGTATTCACCATCGTTTCCATCGTCGCCATGCGCCCGGAAATGCTGGATTTAATCCTCATGCGATTACTGGAAGGCCCTGGTCCCTTTGGATCATAGTCCATTTATCGGGTTAGAGCATCTTACTAAATTTGCTGTTTAATTAGGACATGTTTGGAGGTGCCATTCAGTCCCGGTAAAACCGGGATTTAGGAACTTCTTTTCGGCTATTTTTTCGTCCATCTCAGCTCAGCCGGGATGCACTCCAAAATGAGCCTCGTGAGCACCCAAAACCTGCAATTTTCGCTACTAAAGCACCATCTCCAAACATGCACTTAGACTCCAGCCTTTGCGGTGGGAAATTCTCAAAGATTAAAAAAAACACAACCTTATGTCCCAAGAACACACCAATCCTTGGCAAACCCATACGATGGACATTGTCTATGAAAACCCCTGGCTTGAGGTATCCCACCGAGAGGTGACCAATCCCAATGGTGGCGCAGGGATATATGGCGTCGTTCATTTTAAAAACCTGGCTATTGGCATCGTTCCCATCGATGAGCGGGGAAATACCTGGATCGTGGGCCAATATCGCTACACCATCGATCAATACAGTTGGGAAATCCCTGAGGGTGGATGCCCGGTTGGGACGGAGCCTCTGGACACGGCCAAACGAGAATTGAAAGAAGAAACGGGAATCGAAGCCCAAGAATGGCACGAGTTATTGTCTTTTCACACTTCCAATTCAGTGACCGATGAAGCCGGTACTGCGTACTTGGCCAGAGGCCTTAGCTTCGGCCAAGCAGATCCTGATGATACAGAAAAACTAAAGGTTAGGAAAGTTCCGCTAGCAGAAGCCATCGCCATGGTAGAGCGGGGCGAAATTACGGATTCACTGAGTATCATGGCCCTTCAGAAAGTACAGATTATGCTACTTCAGGGAGTGTTAAAGATTTGATTTAGGGGAATCGTTTTGGCCATTCGATTCCCCTAAATTTAATCAATTGGAGAGGACTTCGTCTTGAAACTTCTTTTCAGGCACTTGCACTTCTACCGGCTGTTCCACCAAGCCGTAATTCGCCTCTTTGTCCAGAGTCATATTCGGACTACCAAAAAGGATGCGCCACCAAGCCTTCAAGGAACGGTACTGCTTCATATCCTTGACGATATCAATCCATTCATGGAATACCAGATAAACCGGGTTATAAGAATTGACCGGTTTGAGAATACCATAACTTGGTTTTTCTTCTTCTCCCTGGAAGGAGCCAAACATCCGGTCCCAAATAATCAGAGAAGATCCATAATTCTTATCCAGATATTTGCCGTTAGTAGCATGATGCACCCGGTGATGAGAAGGTGTTACAAAAATGTATTCAATGGGCGCGGGCAATTTACCAATCAACTCCGTATGAATCCAAAACTGGTAGAGCACGGCAATCTGGTTGACAATAAAGAAAACCAAGGGGTGAAATCCCATCAAGGCCACCGGTATAAAGAAAATGATTTTGACATGCTGTACCCATGAAAGGCGGAAAGAGACCGTGAAATTGTATTGTTCCGAAGAGTGGTGTGTCACATGCGAAGCCCACCAGAAACGCTGCTCGTGAGAAATACGGTGGGACCAATAGCGGCAGAAATCAACCGCAACGAAGCACAAAACATAAGACCACCAGGTAGGAGGAATCGACCAGGGAACCATGTTGTAAAAAAACAATATGATGCCAAATAGCAAGAATTTCACAGCGGCACTGGAGAGGAGATTACCTACCCCAACCATTGCGGCAGCAAAAGCATCTTTTCCGTCATATTCTTTCCGCAACTTACGCACTCGAATGATCCATTCCAAGGCTACAAGGCTTAGCATTACAGGTACTGCATACAGAATAACAGGAGGCAGCTCCATATTCATGATCTGCTCCAGCGTAATTTTTGTTTTATCCATTTGAAAAAGTGTAAGATAGTTACAAGTGCGTTATCGCAAATATAAGGCATGAAAGAGGAAATTAGATACTTTGTAGCTCTTTTCTACCTAATAAATACCTAATCTAGGTATCTTTTTAACAATCCACCGTAGGCATCAATGCGCCGGTCTCTAAAGAAAGGCCAAATGCGCCGAACGTCTTCTGTGCGTTTTTTGTCAATTTTAATGACCTGATTCACCTCCTGATCAACAGGGGCCTGATAAAGAAGTTCGCCCTGTGGTCCGGCCACAAAGCTTTGCCCCCAGAACTGGATCCCTCCAGTGACTCCCGACCAATCGCGTTCGTAGCCGGTGCGGTTCACTGCGATCAAGGGCAGCCCGTTGGCCACCGCATGCCCGCGTTGAATGCTTTGCCAGGCACCAAACTGTCGGGATTGCTCTTCCTGGGTATCCGTTGATTCCCAACCAATAGCCGTCGGATAAATCAGCATTTCCGCTCCGGCCATTGCCATCAAGCGTGCCGCCTCCGGATACCATTGATCCCAACAAACCAATACTCCTAATTTACCCACAGAGGTAGCAATCGGACGAAATTCGTTATCTCCGGGCGTAAAGTAAAATTTTTCGTAATAAGCAGGATCGTCAGGGATGTGCATTTTCCGGTATTGACCGGCAATGCTGCCGTCTTTTTCAAAGACGACGGCGGTGTTGTGATAAATCCCGGGTGCCCGCCGCTCAAACAGTGAGGTAACCAAAACAATCCCGTGTTTTTTGGCTGCCTGACCAAAAACCTCCGTAGATGGCCCCGGAATGGGTTCTGCCAAATCAAATTTCGCCACATCCTCCACCTGGCAAAAGTAGATCCCCGTGTGGAGTTCTTGCAAGATCACCAATTCCGCGCCCTGTTGCACACAGGCTGCAATACCCGCTAGACTCTTGGCGATATTTTCCGCTCGGGATTCCGTATTGGACTGTTGGACAATCCCAACTTGTAAAGTAGACATAACATTCATCAGTTATTGGCTGCAAAAAAATACATTCTCCATTGCCTCGTCAAGGTAACGACGGTTTGAGGGATATATTTTTATGCACGAGTTTCATGATCCATTTGTTTTTTAGAAAACACCTATCTAATTACCCCTTCCGGATATTGCATACTAATGCAGTGTAGTGATCCGTGTTGTTCAATAAGTGATCGACAATTAATTGGGATGATCTGCCGATTGGGAAAACAGGTTTTTAATTGGGCGACCGCCAAATCATCCTCTGGCACTCCATAAATAGGCAAGAGCACAGCACCGTTGATAATCAGGAAGTTGGCGTAAGTAGCTGGCAAGCGGTGTCCCTCATTATCGAAGCAGGCAGTTGGCATGGGCAAAGGAATCAAGCGATATGACTTTCCATCAATAGTTTTGAATGTCTGCAATTCTTTTTCCATTTGGCACAATGCCTCAAAATGCTCGTCGTTGGGATCAGTACATTGCACATAGGCAATGGTCTGGGCATCACAAAAGCGGGCCAGGGTATCGATATGAGCATCGGTATCATCTCCGGCCAGGTAGCCGTGGTATAACCAAAGCACCCGATCCAATCCAAATAATTCTTTTAATCGGTCCTCTATCTCCTGCTGATCCCAATGTGGATTGCGATTGGGCGAAAGCATACAAGAAGCGGTAGTCAGCAGAGTGCCTTGACCGTCACTTTCGATGCCACCACCTTCCAGCACCATGCCCCCAGGCTGCAAGCGAGAGACCGAAAAAATGCCTTGTTGGTAAAGTATTCCGGTAATCAAATTATCCCGATCCGCGGGAAATTTAAGTCCCCAACCATTAAAGATAAAATCCAGTAAAACCGGTTGACCATTCTGAAAAATGGTAATGCCGCCGTGATCTCTGGCCCAGGTATCGTTGGAGGGTGCTTCCACCAAGAGGAGACGTTCACCGGGAATATCTTTTAGAAAAGCCTGGACCTCCTCCACCTCTCTACACACCACTAATACCTTTTGATAACGAGCAACCGCCTCAATGCATTCTACAAAACAAGGGATCACTTCCGGCAAATCATCTTTCCAATCGGAGTCTTCGTGTGGAAAAGTAAATTGTACGGCACTTTGTGGTGCCCATTCCGCAGGTAGATAGATCGACATCTTTGCACTTTAGTATTTAGGCTACAAATTTGCACAAATTTTTAACCAATTTTAGGTATGCATCTACCTAAAATAATTTTAAACTTGACGCAACATATTCCGAACGATTAACGTAGATAAGGTGAGAGTAGTCTTCAAGTGTAAGGCCCCACCACTTCCGTACTACTCTGTGTATAATTCATTTTTGGGAAAATATCAACAAAAGGCTAGGCTGTGAGCGAAATTGCCATCACTCACTTTACAGGTCTGTTTAACACACAGGTCAATAAGATAATGGCGTTGGGCAGTTTCATTACGGCCATTTTTTAGCATTTGTCTGTTGTCAAAACAGACAAACGTTTAGTATTACTCAACAAGCTTTTCCCAAAAAAGAAAAAGTATATAAAACCTACATAACCACTCATTAAGAACAAATTGTAACCACTATCAACTCAATAAAATATGAAACAGAGAATACTCTATCTGACTTTGATTACTTCTATCTTCTTTTCATGCGAGAAAGAAAATTACTTCAAAGAGTCAAAACCGGCAACAAATTTCACCAATGAAATCCCGCTCAGCTGGAACCAGCTCTATCTGGAAATTGAACGTTTTACGCCCGGTTACCGCCCTCCAGTTTCTGCCAGAACCAGTGCCTATATTGGCTTGACCGCCTATGAAGCGTTGGTGTATGGGACCGATGGCGCCTATCGGTCCTTTTCAGGGTACTTTCCAGGTTTGGAGCTCGAAAAGCCCGACAGTGATCTGGAATACAATTGGGAAACCACGCTACACGCTGCCTATGAAAAGGCCTTTGAGCTATATTTTCCAAATGCTCCGGCAGAACAACAATTCGAGATACTTAGCCAAGTCAATCGCTTCAAAATCCCCTTACGCAACACGGTAAACCCCGCTGTTTATCAAAGATCTTATGACTTTGGTCAGCAAATAGCGGAAACCATTTTTACATGGTCGTCCGAAGATAGTTGGGGGCATGAAGGCTTCTATAACAATACAGACCCCAACTATGAGCCGCCAGCTCATTCTGGATATTGGCAACCTACCTTCCCGGATTTTGCACCAGCACTCTTACCTCATTGGGGTAAAGTCAGAACCTTTGCCGCAAAAGAAGAAGATGTTTCTCCAGACCCGTTACCCTATACCAGTGATCCTCAATCTGCTATTTATCAACAAGCTATTGAAACTCAAACTTTGGTGGATCAAATTAGAGCTGGAGAAAAAGAAGAAGACTACTGGATTGCCGAATTTTGGAGTGATGACTGTCCCATTCTTACCTTCACCCCTGCCGGGCGCTGGATCAGCATCACCAACCAATTGGTAGAAAGGGAACAGTTAAATCTGGTGCAATCAGTGGTTCTCTATGCCAAGATAGGTATGGCCTTAAACGATGCCGGCGTAAAATGTTGGGGCGAGAAATATCGATTCAACTGCCTGAGACCAATCGATTATATCCGGGCACATACCGGAGCCCCTGATTGGAATACCGTAATGTGTCCAGATGGTTCAGGGAGCTTTTATACGCCAAACTTTCCAGCCTTCCCTTCCGGACATGCTACCTTCGGTGCCGCCGCGGCAGAAGTACTTACGGATGTCTTTGGTTCTGCCTATACTTTTGTAGACAGGAGCCATGAGGGCCGAACAGAATTTCGCGGTGCACCACGTACCTTTAACAGTTTCAGGGAAATGGCCCTTGAAAATGGCTACAGCCGAATTCCAATCGGAGTCCACTTTCGAATGGATTCCGACGCAGGAATTGAATTGGGTACCATTATCGGAAACAGGGTCAATGACCTTCCCTGGTCTAATTAGCAACAGGGAAAAATCCTTCTTTGACAAATCTCGCCGATGTAAAATCGAGAGATTTGTCAAAGAAAGAAAAATAGTTAATCTTTTTTGTAACCATTGATGACTCCCCGCATCTAATAGCTTAATTACTCATAATATTATGACAAATAAGTCGAGAACTGTGCTGTTTGTTTTCACTCTTTTCTTGGTATGCGCTTGCCAGGAAACCTCTGATGTACCCTCAAGAGAAGACTTTCTTATGCTCGCTCTTCAGCAAAAAGAAATCCAGTGCACCTTCCAGTCCATGCAGGCGAATATATCCGCACAATGGGATACTATGGGAGAGTTGTTGGACCGACACTTACCAGAGGACATGCCAGCTGAAGAAAAAAATAATATCACCCTGGTTAGAAATGCAAACTTAATCCGCATGTTTCAATCTTTTGAAAAACTCGATTATTCCGTAAAAATGGAGTTGGAAGAGTTGGAAAAAGAAGATTCGCTCGTGGTGATCAAGATCCAGGAACTCAAGCAAAAATCTCAGGAACTTGAGCGGCAAAGAATGGATCAATTTAATGCAATTAATCTAAAATACCCCCAACAGGCCCCACGCTGGGCAATACAGTATGACAGTATTCTACTGACGAAGTGTGTAACCAATTGAAATTTCCGAATATGAAGAAGCAATTACTTGCCCTTGGGGTGTTAATGATTGTATTATTTTCTTGCCAAAAGGACGAATTTTACGAGGATTCGAAACCTGCAACACATTTCACCAATGAGATTCCGCTTAGCTGGAATCAGCTACTACTTGAAGTTGAACGTTATACGCCAGGCTATAAGCCTCCCATTTCGGCACGGACGAGCGCCTATATCGGACTGACTGCGTATGAAACAATTGTTCACGGAACGACTAATCGACGGTCCTTTTCAGGTTATTTTCCTGGATTGGAATTGGAGCGGCCAGACATCCACCTTGAATATCACTGGGCCACGGCACTTCATGCTGCCTACGAAAAGGCATTTGAACTCTACTTCCCTACTGCTCCGGCAGAACAGCAGTTTGATATCCTTAGCCAAATTAATGCCTTTAAAATAGACTTGCGGAATTCTGTTTCTCCGGAAGTGTATCAGCGGTCTTATGATTTCGGTCAGCAGATAGCCCAAGATATTTATGACTGGTCAGCGGAAGATGAATGGGGACACGAAGCCTATCACAGTAATACAGACCCCAATTATAACCCACCCCAAGGAGAGGGCTTATGGCAACCTACTTATCCCGATTTCGCTGTGGCATTGCTTCCGCATTGGGGCAAAGTACGGACCTTTGCAGCGCTGGAAACAGATCATGTGACTCCGCCCTTAGCCTTTTCTACGGATGAACAGTCGCTGCTTTATCAGCAAGCAAGTGAAACCTTTCACATAGTGAATCAGGTTAAACAGGGAGAGCGGGAAGAAGATTACTGGATTGCCGATTTTTGGAGTGATGATTGTCCTATTCTCACATTTACACCGGCCGGCCGGTGGATCAGCATTACCAACCAATTGGTGAAACTCGAACAACTGAATATGGCAGAGGCCGTTTATGCCTATGCCAAGGTAGGGGTGGCCCTCAATGATGCCGGCGTAAAATGTTGGAAAGAAAAGTATACTCACAATTGCCTGCGCCCCGTTGATTACATTCATGCTTACATGGGTGCCCCTGACTGGAACACGGTGATGTGTCCAGATGGTTCAGGAAGCTTTTATACACCAAATTTCCCGACTTATCCATCCGGGCACGCCACATTTTCAGCGGCAGCAGCAGAAGTATTGACCGATCTTTTTGGCGAACCTTATACTTTTGAAGACAAAAGCCATGAAGGACGTACCGAATTTCGGGGGGCACCACGCACCTTTAATAGTTTCAGGGAGATGGCTCTTGAAAATGCCTACAGCCGCATTCCACTAGGTGTTCATTTTCGAATGGATTCAGATGCCGGTACTGAACTAGGGACCAAAATTGGTCAGAGGGTCAATAATTTACCTTGGGAAAACTAGATCAAACTCATGACCCTTTCCACTAAGCGGTCACAACGAATATTACCAAATTCATAGATATCACTAGTCAAAGTAAGTTTGTAGAGGGTTTCTTTAAGTAGGCTTTTAGCCCGATGCAACCTTACTTTGACATTACTTTCCGATAAATCCAGACAAAGGGCAACCTCCTGATTGTTGATTCCTTCTATTTCTCTCAACACATAAACAGCCCGATATTTTTCAGGCAACTGATCGATTGCCCTTTCCACTAGCCTTTTAGTCTCGTCCAGAATTATTCTTTTTTCGGGATTCATCATTTTGTGGTCTGATAAGCTGATAATGTTGTTAAATTGCTCCTCATCTGCACTGGCAGCAAATAACTGGCGCTGTTTCTTGCGTTTTCTCAATTGCATAAGCGCCTGATTGATCCCAACTCTGATCAGCCAAGTAGGAAAGGCCGCATCGCCACGATATTGGTGCAACTTTTCGTAAGCCTGCAGATAGGTATTCTGCATGACATCTTCTACTTCCATGGAGTCATTAATATAACTCCGAATCGCTCGATACAAGGTTTGGTTATATCTTCTCAGTAGAATTTCATATAGCTCCTTCTCTCCCTCCAAAACGCGTTTGATGATTGCGTCATCATGCAATTGCTTTAGGGCCTGCCCTTTTAATATTTCCATATTCTCATCTGTTTATTCCTTGGATGCCGATAATGTGAAAAAGTTACAACATTTGTAACAATTCCTACGGATTGTGAGCTAATGAATAAACAAAATGCATGATAATCATTGTAAAAGCATCACCGATGGAGCACTAAAAGGACTGAAGTATACCCAAAAACTGCTCATAGCAGGAATAAATTAAGTGCATGTTTGGAGGTGGTACTTTAGCAGCGAAAACTACAGGTTTTGGGTGCTCGCGAGGCTCATTTTTAAGTGCATCTCGGCTCAGCCGAGACGGACGAAAAAATAGCCGAAAAGAGGTTCCAAAATTCCGGTTTTACCGGAAATGAATGGCTACCTCCAAACATGCACTAAGCTCATTTCCCCTCCGCAGGCCACTCCTGCATGATAAATTCCGCAAGTGACATTCCAACAATGCGCATCCCAGCCGCATTCCAGTGACTGTCAAACTCATAATATAAAGGATGCTCGGGCCTTGCCTTAGCCTCCCTTTTCAAGGCAGCTGTCGGATCAAAAAAAGGAATTCCTCGCTCCTGACAATAAGCCTGCAGTAATTGTTGCAACCTCAACGGATCATAATTTTCATCGGTTACGTCATAAGCGTTCTTGAACGCTTCCCAAGCCTCTGGATAAATGGCTTCTTTTTCGGGAATAAAACCAATGATCAATCGGCTATTAATAGCTTTAGCTTGTTGCTGAATAGCGGTGAATAGATGGGTGGTCATTTCCCAGGCAGCAGCCACTTCCGGATCAAAATTGCGTTGATAAACACGTAAATCTTCCGGTACTTTGACTGTTGCATTAGCCATAGCTATTTTGTCTTTCAAAATTTTCAGGCGACGGGCCAGCTGAAGGTACTGCAAAGCCCAGCCCTTCAATCGCACCCCGGCACTGCGGTCATCTGGTGCAGCAAGCGGCACATTAGTCAACACCAAACTATCTGATTGCCAAGCAAATAATGGTTTCTGCCCTCTCCAGTATTTGGGCTGATTGTTGAACCAAACATCATTGATACAGACCATCAAAACGGTCACTTCCGGGTGGTATTTAATCCCTTCTCTTTGATAAAACAAGAATTCCTGATCGGTAGCATATCCTCCTGTTCCGCCATTGATCACCTGATAGGTACTCGCCTCAGCGCGCTCCTGCAAAGTCGCTTCACAGACCTGCGTAAAGGTTTCCGGAAAATCAACCATGTAAGCTTCCACATAGGAGTCCCCCAAAACCAGAACACGGGTAGTTTGTGAATCCCGGACGGAAGGATATTCCGGTCCACGCAACCCTTGACTGTTAAAGCGCTCAGTCACTTCGTATTCCTCTGTATGATGAGTGCCAGAATAATTTGCCATCTTTTTCCAGCCGAGCACGGGATCAAATTCACAAAAAAGCTGATGGTGATTGGCCGAGGGTAAAGGGGCGGCAATCCGTAAAAAGAGCTCTCCTATCAATAAGGCAATGCTCAAAGAAATCAGGGCAGTCAATATTTTTTTAAGCCATTCCATCACCATTATTAAACAGTTTCAAACTAAAAAAGGCGCCTCCTGCAAGCAGAAGACACCCTTTTTCAATTTGTTATTAGCAAGATTGTCTCGACAAAAATTGCCGAAACTATTTTTCAGCCATAAACGGATAACGATAATCCGTAGGTGGCACAAAATTCTCCTTGATCGTGCGCGGAGAGACCCAACGGTATAAATTGAGAATCGACCCCGCCTTATCATTGGTACCTGAAGCCCGGGCACCACCAAAAGGTTGTTGCCCTACCACAGCACCGGTCGGTTTGTCATTGATGTAGAAATTTCCGGCAGCATGACGCAGTTTATTGGTAGCCAAGACCACTGCTTCCCGGTCTTTCGAAAAAATAGCGCCGGTCAGCGCATAAGGTGAAGTGGTATCCACCAATTCCAGCGTCTCCTCGTATTGATTATCTTCGTAAACAAAGATGGTCAGTACGGGGCCAAAGATTTCTTCACACATCGTGCGGTATTGAGCATCTTCGGCCAAAAGCACCGTTGGTTCAATGAAAAAACCTTCGGTTTTACTATATCCTCCACCTGCAACAATCTCTACATTGGCATCTTTTTTTGCTTGCGCAATGTATCCGGAAATCTTGTCAAAGGCTCTTTCGTCAATGACTGCGTTGACAAAATTAGTAAAATCCTCCGGACTTCCCATTTTAAAAGACTTAATATCTTCTACAAGGTATTTGCGCACATTTTCCCACAGGCTTTTGGGAATATAAGCCCTGGATGCCGCTGAACATTTTTGCCCCTGAAATTCAAAGGCCCCTCTTGCCAGCGCAGTAGCGACTACTTTGGCATCAGCTGAAGGATGGGCAACCACAAAATCTTTACCTCCTGTCTCTCCGACAATGCGTGGGTAGGAGTTGTACTGGCTAATATTTTTCCCGATGGTTTGCCACAAATGCTGGAATACTTTAGTACTTCCGGTGAAATGCAGCCCTGCAAAATCAGGATGACTGAAGATGATATCCCCGGCCATAGGTCCATCGACATAAATCAAATTGATAACTCCGGGAGGCAGGCCTGCCTCCTCAAAAATTTCCATAATTACCGCCGCAGAATAAATCTGTGTTTCTGCCGGTTTCCAGATTACGGTATTCCCCATCAGGGCTGGTGCTCCGGGCAGGTTGCCGGCAATAGAGGTGAAATTAAAAGGCGTCAACGCAAAGATAAAGCCTTCTAATGCCCGATGCTCCATGCGGTTCCAAATCCCCTTGGCACTTTCCGGTTGCTCCTGGTAAATTTGGGTCATGAATTCCACATTATAGCGGAAAAAGTCACACAGCTCTGCCACACAATCAATCTCTGCCTGAAAGACATTCTTGGATTGACACAGCATGGTCGCCGCATTCATTTTGGCCCGGTATGGACCGGCGAGTAAATCAGCCGCCTTGAGAAAAATAGCAGCCCTTTCCTGCCAAGGCATGTTTTCCCAGGCTGCTTTGGCAGACAATGCCGACTCAATGGCGTCGTGCACGTGTTTAGCGTCACCTTTATTAAAATGCCCCAAGGTATGATTGATCTCGTGTGGAGGGAAAATCCGAATCTTATTGTCGGTGGTTACCTTTTTGCCACCGATGTACATCGGGATATCCAACTCCTGGGATTTCAGATGTGCAATCATCTTTTTTACCGCTTGCTTTTCCGCAGATCCGGGAGCATAAGACAAGACAGGTTCATTGATTGCTTTTGGTACTTCAAATATCGCATTTGCCATAGCAATGACTTCCTTATTGGTTAGAGAATGCCGCAAAGCTAAGACTTGCGATCAGAACAATCAAATCCCTGCGGTTATTTTATGCTAATCTGGACCTCAGCAGGCAAAAAAGGACTGGCATCTCCCTTCCCCTTGATGATCTCCCGCACGATGGTTGAGCTGATATGCGAAAAAGCAGGCTGACTGATCAGAAAGATGGTTTCCAAGCCTTCGCCAATAATATTGTTGAGTTGGGAAATGGTCTTTTCGTAATCAAAATCAGAAGCATTGCGCAAGCCTCGTAACAGATAATTGGCACCAATGCGACGGCAATAATGAGCGGTAAGGTTTTCGAAATGATCTACTTCTACCTTAGGCTCTTCTGCAAAGACGGCTTTTAACCAGTTGATGCGCTGGTCAAGGTCAAAAAGGTATTTCTTTTGGGCATTGGTTCCGATGGCCACGATGATTTTATCAAAAAGTGGTAGCGCCCGGTTGACCAGGTCGACATGACCAACGGTAATAGGATCAAAAGAACCGGGAAAAACGGCAATTTTAGTCATTTGAATATGGTCTTGTTTGGATGTTGGAGCCCCTAGATACGGATTTTTTTGCCCTTCTTCCAAACAATAGTTACTCTAAAAGGTGAAAGGAATCAAAAAATTGATCACTGGTTGGGTTGAGGCTTTTTTCTTTCAGGGCAATGGTCCGCAATGAATAAAACCGATCATTCACCAAAAATGCCCGGTTTTTGATCACCGCCTTTCCGTCGAGATAGTCAATGCGCCAGATTCGGCCTGGAAAATTTTTTATAGATAAATCATCATCGTAGCGCAAAACGCCTTCTACACTTGAAACAGCTGCTTCTATGGTCGCGTCAAAAAACTCGGCGACCATCTCCACCGAATCAGAGTGAACCGAATATTCCGGGTAATCACAATAACTCACCAAGTAAAGCAAATTGTCCGCTTTTTGATCTTCAGGTTGATACAAAAAAGTATGATAGGCCAATTTTCCAATATCGGTATTGATGCTGTCTATTTTCAACACGACCGGCCCCGGCACCAGTAGTCGAAAACGGCCTTCATAAGACACCAGTTCCTGCCAGCCTCCAGTGGTTGGTGTCAGTTGGAATTGCTCCAACGCAGACTCGGGTATGGTATCATTGGCCTGAGCCAATTGAAAAAAAGAAAGGCAGATAAATCCTAAAACATATTTGGTCATAAAATGGTCTGTTTTTCAAATAAAGAGCAGTACAATGCGCTAAAAGTTGTACGCACATGTTTTGCCTTTTGGCAAACGGTAACGTATCATCATTTATTGCCAGCTTGTGGCTCCTAAAAAACAACTTGTCCTCTAAGCAATTAACCCTAAACTGCTTTCGGCATTCCAGTAACTTTCGCAAAATTTACTTCAAAAATTTGGAGCTTAAGCAAAAAGAACATACCTTAGTTTAGAATTAAAACTAAGTAAATGAAATCTTCACATCTGCGTGATTTGATGCCACAGCCCTTGGGGCTTTTTACGGACCTGTATGAACTGACGATGGCCTATGCTTACTGGCATAGTGGCATGTATGAAAGAGAGGCCGTTTTTCACCATTTTTATCGAAAAAACCCATTTGACCATCCATATACCATTTCTGCCGGGCTGTCATTGGTTATTGACTATTTGCAGTCCTTACGGTTTTCAACACAAGACATCCAGTATCTCGGCGGATTAAAGGGAGCAGATGGTGCCCCGCTATTTGACGAAAGCTTCCTCAATTATCTACAGCGCATGGAATTTAAATGTCATATCGATGCCGTGCCAGAGGGTACAGTTGTCTTCCCTCACCAACCTTTGGTTCGGGTACAAGGGCCGCTAATCCAGGCGCAAATCATTGAGACAGCCATCCTCAATTTGGTCAATTTTTCCACCCTCATTGCCACCAAATCTGCGCGGATTGTGCAGGCTGCCCAAGGGGATCAAATCATAGACTTTGGGTTGAGGCGCGCTCAAGGTATTGATGGCGGGTTGACGGCAACCCGATCAGCTTATATTGGCGGGTGCCATGCCACCAGTAACGTAATGGCGGGCAAAATCCTGGGCATTCCCGTCAAGGGCACCCATGCCCATAGCTGGGTGATGTGTTTTGACGAAGAGTTGACCGCTTTTCGGACTTATGCCCGGCAATTGCCCAACAATTGTGTATTTTTGGTAGATACCTATGATACGATACAAGGCGTAAAAAATGCAATTACGATTGGCCATGAGCTGCGGAAAGCTGGTCACGAAATGCTGGGTGTTCGACTGGATAGTGGAGATTTAACAGCACTCAGCATTCAAGCGAGAAAAATGCTGGATGAAGCCGGTTTTCCCCAAGCGGGTATCGTAGCCAGCAATGATCTGGACGAATACAAGATCGCGGCATTAAAACAGGAAGGAGCAAAAATCAATATCTGGGGAGTCGGCACCCGATTGGTGACCGCCTATGACCAACCCGCCCTGGGAGGGGTTTATAAGTTGGCGGCGCTGCGCAATCTGGCCGGCAATTGGGATTATAAAGTCAAATTATCAGAACAAGCTATCAAGATATCCAACCCGGGTATTTTGCAGGTAAGACGATTTATGAGTGAGAATGGCCATCCCAAAGGAGATATGATGTTTAATGAAGCCAATGGAAGGCCAACCGATAGCTTCTCCGACCTACAAACAGGGAAAGTTTTTAACTTTGGACGAGAAAATGGTCAAGATTTATTAATCCCGATCTTTAGAAATGGAAAATTGATCTATCAAAGTCCTGATTTGCATAGTATTCGCGACTATAGTTTGAAACAACAGGCACTCTTCCAGGAAATGGGGCATTCGTATCCCAATGGCCTCGAAGAAAAATTACAAAAAAGAAAAAGCACCTTGATCACTGCTCATAGTTAACCCAGCAAATTCGTAAATAGTAATGCCATATAATTATGAATATCCCCGCCCGGCCCTAACCGTTGACTGTGTTATTTTTGGTTTCGACCAAAGTAGCCAACTCAAAGTATTGCTGATCCAACGGGCACATGATCCGTTCAAAGATCATTGGGCACTACCGGGTGGTTTTGTAGACATGGAAGAAGACCTGGAGCACGCAGCTCTCCGGGAATTAGAAGAGGAAACGGGTGTCACCAATGTCTTCATTGAACAATTGTACACCTTTGGGCGCCCCGGAAGAGACCCGCGTGGCCGCGTGGTAAGTGTAGCCTACTACGCACTGGTCAACCTGGCAGAGCATCCGGTTCGTGCAGCAACTGATGCTCGAATGGTTAAATGGTTTGAATTGGAAGACATTCCCAAGCTGGCATTTGATCATGACGAAATCATGCAGGTAGCGATCAACCGATTACAAGCCAAAGTACGGTATCAACCCATCGGCTTTGAATTGCTGCCAGAGCAGTTTACGCTCTCCCAGTTACAGCGGCTCTACGAAACTGTTTTAGGCGTAAAAGAGTTAAATAAACGCAACTTCCGAACAAGAATACTCAAAATGGGCGTTTTGAAGGAAGTGGGTAAACAAGAAGGCGTTGCCCACCGTCCGGCGGTGCTGTACTCTTTTGATAAGGAAAAATACGAGCAACTCGCCCGTGACCGCTACGATGACCTCATTAAAAGAGGCGTCGACTTCGAAATATAATCCCTTATCCTGAATTAAAATGAAACCCATTTTATGACAAAAAAAGTGACCTGCCTCCTACTTTTCTTTATCACCACGCTATTCTCTTGTCAGCCAGATCCGGCTAGTGAATCTGGCTCTGGCGACTCGCCCCCGGAGTTGCCATCTATAGAAGAGGACTACGAGGAATCCGCAAACAAATGGGGATATATCGATCGAAATGGAGCTCTGGTGATCACCGATAATTATGATGACACCCGCAATTTCTCGGAAGGCCTTGCAGTAGTCCGCAAGAAAGGGCGTTGGGGTTATATTGATAAACAAGGTAATCTTGCTATTCCGCTACAGTATCAAGGAGCGTGGTCTTTTTCTGAAGGGCTAGCAAGGGTGTTGACCTATGAGAATAAAATGGGGGTGATTGACAAAAAAGGAGCGTGGGTGGTGCCGGCAACATTTGCAGAACTAGATGATTACAGCGAGGGGTTGGCCCCTTTCCGCAAGGATATATTATTCGGCTATATCGACAAATCCGGCAAAGAGGTGATCGAGGCTCAATTTGAACAGGCGTCGGCTTTTGCCAATGGAATCGCGCGGGTAAAGATAGCCGGCAAATATGGCCTGATCAATACCCAAGGCAATTTTGTGGTGCAGCCAGATTACGAAAAAGCATTTCCTCCTTCCAATGGCTTGGCCAGAGTGCGTAAAGAGGGGCTTTATGGCTTTATAGAGGTCAGCGGAAGCTGGAAAATTAAACCCATGTTTTCCGCCGCTTACGATTTTCAGATGGGCATGGCTCCCGCAAAAAAAGAAAACCATTTTGGTTTAATAGACCCTGAAGGGAATTTTGTGCTGCCCCCCGAATTCGACCAACTATGGTATGCCGGAGATAGCTTATGGGGAATTGAAAAAAACGGGAAATACGGGTTGATAAAAAGTAATGGCGATATGGTATTGCCACCAACTGTTGACCAGCTATTCAGTTTTGCCGAGGGAGTAGCTCCCTACCAAAAAGATGGCCTTTGGGGATATGTAGATCACGATGGCCAGATCATAGCACGGCCTCAATTTGGCTTGGCTTGGGGATTTCAGGAAGGGTTGGCCCGAGCCGCCGTCTACCGTGGCATTGCCTTCATTGACCACACCGGCGAAGTCGTCATTCCTCCCGGCTATTTGGATGTCCGTGATTTTTCGGAGGGCCTGGCCCGCGTACAAGTATATCGATAAATTTCTAGTTTGGAGCGGAACTTTTAGCATTTAGCCAAACGCTTAAGTGCACGCTCTACCACAAACATCACATTAATTATGGTAAGTATCATCATGGGGTCTGATTCTGATTTGCCGGTAATGCGGCAGGCGGCAGACATTCTGAAAACACTGGAAGTCCCCTTTGAAATCACCATTGTTTCGGCCCACCGCACGCCGGAACGCATGTTTGATTTTGCCAAAAATGCGCACCATCAGGGCACCAAAGTAATCATTGCCGGTGCCGGAGGAGCCGCACACCTGCCGGGTATGGTGGCATCTCTGTCTCCCCTACCCGTGATCGGTGTTCCTGTAAAGTCTTCCAATTCTATTGATGGCTGGGATTCTATTCTGTCCATCTTGCAGATGCCCAATGGCGTGCCGGTAGCCACCGTAGCACTCAATGCCGCTCAAAATGCAGGCATCCTCGCCGCACAAATTCTCGGCGCTTCCGATGCAGCCCTACAAGCGCGTATTGTCAATTTTAAGAAAGATCTGGAGGCTGGTGTCGCCAAAAAATATCAGCGGCTGGAGGAAATGGGATACGAAGATTATAAGAAGCCCTGAGTGCATGTCTGGAGGTAACAACTTTGAATCGGCCGCAACTACGGCCATGTTAGGATCATTTCGGCATGACGCTCTTTTGAGAAAACACAGGGACTTACAAAAGACAAAAAAACGGGGGACTCACCATCGGCAGCCCCCCGTTTTTTTTAACAAATTCCGTGATTGATCACTCCGCTTATTGCTTAATGATCTTGGCCGCATAAGTGGTGCGCCCATCCTGCAAGCGAAGCCAATACATACCGGCCGCCAGATTACTCAAATCAATTTTTTCATTGCCCGCATTTTGCTGTAAAGCAATGGTTTTTACCAATTTACCGGTTGCATCAAAAACCTGCAAAGGTGCTTGGAAATTTTCCAAAAGGGGCAGTTGCAGATCAATCAACCCGCTCGTTGGATTCGGGGCCAGCACCAATGGGCTATAGGTCATTGGCTCCTTCGTATCCACCACTACCAACGACACTTCGGTGAGAGGACTGATACATTCTACATCAGCTTCTTTAATTTCCCAATTGAAGAAATAGTAGTAGCGATCAGAGCCAAGATTAGAATCATAAATAGAAAGAATACCTGCCACTTCATAAGGATAGTTGACATTCTCACTAGACCGGCGCAAGCGTGGACTGGCATAACCAAAGTTACTTTGATTGCTTTCAGTATTGGTAGTCAACCACAATCCCAGCCCCGGCTGAACCTCAAAGTCGAGATTGATCACTTGTGTTCCCTCCTCAAGATCAACCGCTTTGCTTTGCAATACGTCGCCATTGGCATTTTGCAATTCAATGATCCTCGGTCCGGCCTGATCGGTATAAACGGTTACCGTTCGTAAGGTGAAGGCATTGTAACAATCAAAAATAACCGCACCATTGTATTGATTACCACTATAGCTATTACCGGCGTGTTCCAGCATGCCTGTTACAGCCGAAATACCGGGATAGATCTCACGGTTTTGGGCATAAAATACCGTATCACCATTCACGGGTGTAATGAGCCCATTACCTTCCGCGAAGGGTGCTGAAGCATCCGGGCTTTCGTACCAATAAACATGGCTACCGGTCACTGACAATTCAGCTTGACCATCGGCATAGGTTGCCAGTTCTATCTCCGGAGCATCGGCAGGAAGTACATTTACAGAGATGGCGGTGGAAGTAAATTCCGCACACTGCCCTTGGGTAGTAACGGTATATTCACCAGACTCGGTGACCATAATGGTTTGTGTGGTTGCACCGTTTGACCAACTGTATTCACTTGCCTCCGAAGCTTCCAGCATCACCGTTCCGCCAGCACAGAAGACGGTATCTCCTAAAGCAACCAGACTTGGCGTTTCATCCGGATCGACGGTTACAGAAATATTATTGGAGATGCCAAAACAGGCTGAATTATCAGTCACGGTTACATTGTAATTCCCTTGTTCCCCCACCAAAATGGTTTGAGTCGTTTCGCCATTACTCCAGCTATAATTGAACCCTTCTGGCGCGGTAATGCTCAAGGTATCACCTGAGCAAATAACCGTTTCTCCCGAAACTTCAAGGCTCACCTGAGGTGAAATACAATTGCCCTCAATAACGGTCATAAACTGATTGGCCTCCAGGTTGTAGAATCGGTCCTCAATGCCACTTGGCCATTTGATCAACATAGAATCTATTTCTGTTAAGTCGGCCAAACCAAAATGCTGCGACATGGAATTCATGATCCCGTAGCTTTCCCCTGAACGCACTTCACGGGTTTGGATGCCGTTTTCACCGTAATAGATGTATATTCGGGCACCAATACCATTTCTATTGCTCTCCTGCCCGATCAAATTGACCGAAAGGAAGTTGCCGCCACCGACGCCATCATTTTGCCACAACACATCATCAATATCACTAGGGGTAGTGTAAATCTGGCCATAGCCCCCATAGATATCTAAAAAACCATCGTTGTTCAAATCGCCAATAGCGAAGGATTCCATGTCGTTGTTATCAAAAATCCCTGTGACTTCCACAAAGGTCTTATCACCATTATTTTTGAACAAATAACTTCGTGAACCAGCCACCAAAATATCAACGTAGCCATCATTGTCAAAATCGCGCATGACTCCCTGAATAGGCAAGCCGCCAATGCTAATACCACTACTGGCCGTAATATCCGTAAAGTGACCTGCACCATCATTTTCCAGTAGCATGCTCGGCACGTCATGATTGGTGATAAAACAATCAAAATCACCATCATTGTCAATGTCTTGAAAATCAGCGGTCCAAGACTGGGCCCCGATTTTTAGGTTATAGATATCCGCAGCTTCTACATAAGTTCCGCCGCCCGTATTTACAAACAATGCATTGATCCGACGTGGGTCACTTGGATCTCCCACCCCCTGACGACATTTGGCAATGTAAAGATCTAAATCTCCATCATTGTCAAAATCCGTCCAGATACTGCCATAGTTTCCAGAATTGTCAGACGCAGGAATGGTCGCCATGTCAATCCAATCATTGGCTTCTACCATCGCTCCCGTACCCGTAGCATCATTGCCCCAAATGTGACTTTCCCCATCATCGTGACAGCCAAAATAATCGACAAAACCATCATTGTTAATATCGACCAAGTTAGACCCTTGCACAAAAATCTGAGCGCCCGGTAACGTTGTCATTGTAAAACCAGTACCCGACTCGTTGGCCAGGGCACATTTGATATTGTCATATCTCCCACCTGTAAGTACATCATTGTAGCCATTATTGTCTACATCCGCAACACACATGCTCCACTGACTTTGCGAGGAAACCTCTCCAATTACAAAATTTGTAAATAGCTCTGAATCCGATCGCTGGTATTCGATTTCCAAAACGCGACCTTGTGAGAGGCGAACAATATCATCCAAACCATCCGCATTCATATCGGCAATCGCAATGGCGACTCCACTGTGAAAGTCCGCATTGGACAAGCGGTTATTGGCATTGGTGAAGCTGATTTGTGCACTGAGTTGCCAATTTGAAAAGACAAACAAGGAGAGTAGTAAAAGGGTGTATTTTTTAGTCATAAGAAAGTTTGTTTGTTAAGGTTCTCAAAATACAATGCTTACAGGAAGCCACCAAAACCGATCCGACTAAAAGTAACCTGGCAGTCAGATTTGCCGAACAATCAGATTTTTATTGATAGCCGCCAAGCATGCAAAGGTATCGAAAAAACGCGGGAGAATGAGTCCAAAATAAGGCAACTCCCCGCTCTAAAACAGTCCTTCCAACCGATAACAAAGCGTAACGGCCAACTAAACGAGATTACCCAGTGTTAACTTAATGTAAATTCAAGTTTAATTCAGCGTTAAAAAAATTTGATTTTCAAGTCATTTTTGCCTAATTTTATACTAGAAAATGGCTTAATATGGTCCCAATGTTTCCTGTAATTTCCAGAATTACAGGCATTTAATCAACCTGGATGTTTTTAGAGCAAACAAGTTAACACTCGATTAACAAAACCGCCGAACGGCATCCACCGAAAATGAATGGATATGAAGAGATGGATGGTACTTTTGATTATTTTAGGAAACACTGGATTATTTAGTCAGAACACCGTTTCATTCCTATATTCTGATAGCCACACAAAATCTTCCAGAAAAAAAAGTGAAAAAATTGATCGGCAAGTTCCCATCGAGATTGTCCGGGGAATGGTGTATGTAGAAGCTACCTTAAATGGCGAACAAGGCAATTTTATCGTGGATACCGGCTCCCCAATGATGATTGTTAACGAAAAACCGGGGAGAGACCAACAGCAGGCACAAGGATGTTCCGGAACGGTAGCTTACAGTGCCACGCAAATCCGACAATTTGAGTTGGCCGGCATCGTCCGTAATCACCTGGATGCCCTGAGTTTGGATATCAGCCATTTTGAAGACGCTGCCGACCGAGAAATCTTGGGCATGATCGGTTATAATGTCTTGAGTAAATACGAGGTTTATTTCGACTACGACAATGAAGTCCTTAAATTGTTGAAGCCAGGGAAAAACCACCTCCACCAGGAGCAATCCCCCCTTATCGTGATTCCCTTTTCATTGGCGGATCACCTGCCCGTGATAAATGTAAAAATTGGTAACAAAACCATCCGAATGGGATTGGATAGCGGTGCGGCAGTCAACCTATTAGACCAAGAACTTGCCAAAAACCTCCCCCCATCCCTCTACAACCCGCTAGAGGTAGAAACGGTACAAGGCCTTGACCAACAAATCAAAAAAGTCCATTCGGTAGAAATGAATTCAACTCAGATTGACGGGCAAGCTTTTACCGCTATGAAATACTTATTAACGGACCTTTCGACCATACAACAAGATGATCAAAAAAAGATCGACGGGTTATTAGGCTATCCCTTCTTTGAAAAGGTCAAATTTTCCATCAACTATCGCAACCAACGCATTTATGTGTGGGCCATAGAGCAATAGCCCTTCATCACTTTGTTGAGTGCTTGTTTGGAGGTAATCCCTGAAGTATATTCGGGCAAGCTATTCAGGCTGCAAATCACAGGTTTTGGAACCTCACTTCGGCTATTTTTTCGTCCATCTCGGCTGAGTACGACTTTGGCACTGCGAAAAAAAGGTGTTTGTAGGCTAGC
>CAXHCA010000096.1:0-25448 GCA_964015035.1 uncultured Saprospiraceae bacterium | reverse complement strand
TTTTTAAAGGCCCATTTGCTTAAATTAGCAAATGGGCCTTTCTCGTTTATTGCCCTTCCTTTTGGAGATTTACTTGTCTGACTAAGTCTATTGCTTATTTTTGTGGCATGACAAATACCAATACCAATACATCAAGTCTTCATATTCGGCTAGAGCTCGTCTGGTGGTTGATTACGGCAATCGTTGCGATTGTGGTGCTTTTCCCCATCTATCAATCTCTGTCGAACTATCCTTTCTATGCTCCAAATCTGATCTTTATCGTCGCCTTTATTACTTGTACACGCTACGCCTTTTTACTAAGGTATACCTTCCTGGCACCTTTGCAAATGCTGAAGATAGCCATTGTGTTATTACTGATTCCCGCAATTTTCTTATTGGTGCAGGAAATCAATCTCTTTCAGGTCTTTCTCGATGAAGAAGGATTGGATGCCTTGGTAGGAGAATTGCCGTTCAGCCAAAGAGATAGAATGGCTGGGTATATTCGTACAGAAATGATCTTCTTTGGGACGGGCGCTTGTATCGCTGCCGTAGTGCTGGCATTTAGGCTCATCCTTTCCGTTTGGTTGCTGCGCAATAGGGGCAGGGCCTAGTTTAGTTTTAAACAGAAGTGTGGATAACCCCGCTAGCGCCAGCGGTCGCGGCTTTGAGTCTCTTCATCCGCCTCGTCGTCAATATCGAAAATGGTGTTTTTTTCATCCGTTTTGAAACCTTCATCTTCCATCTTTTTTAAGCGGTCCATAAAGGTGACAGAATAGGTCCAGAATTCAGAAAAGATGGGTTCTAAACTTGTAGTGGCCGCTCGTATTTCTCCCGGTAATTCTACCAAATAATCATAAGTATAGGATTCTTCCTGAGCCTTGGCGTCAAAGAGCCGAGCGCGATCGGCAAAAAGGATCAACACACTATATAGCCCCACCAGCATGATAGAAAGCACGACGCCTCCTGCCAACTGGTTGATAATGTTGATGTTGGCGCTCTCCAGTACGGTCTCCAAACCACGTGCGAGGGTTCGGATGAACATCATGGTGAGTACAAAGGTCAACAGCATACCTGCCAGAAACATCATTGAATGACTGTAGCTGAAGGTAGATTGCAGAAATTCGGTCATCGTGGGGCCAAATTTGGCAGCAGCCAGGATGCCAAAAAATATAGAAATCAGGGTAAATATCGTTTTGATAATTCCCTTGGAGAAGCCCAGGTAAAATCCGTAGGCTGCAATGATTGCACAGATAATGTCTATTACCATAATACTTTCAAAGATAAGTGTTTATCTAAAATAATGCGCCCCTCTTATACGTTCGACGGTGTATCATCGATGAAGTAACAGTTTTTTCGACTAATTTGATCTTGAATGGAGGAGATTTGTGGGAATTGATTGAACCCCTCGCCAGAATACCAAATAATGTCTCTTATATTTATTTTTGTATTTTTGTAAAAACAAATCGTTCTTTGACTCCTATTCACGGAAATTGTTCAAGAACCAAACAAATTTTACCTATGAAAATGATTTATGTAGCGCTGTTGGGGCTTTTTGTCACCACCAGCCTTTATGCCCAACAGTCCGATTTACCCGCAGCATTTATGCTGGGAGAAAATGAAAAAGCTTATGAACAGCTAACCGAAAATTACAGCCAGTCTCTTTTAGAGGCCAGTGGTAACGATATAACACAGGCTTTTGAACATTGGTTGGATATGATGCAGGCCATTGACAAATACGCCGAGAAGATAAAATTTGATATTAAGGGGATTCGTGTTTGGCTCCACGTTTTTTGGAATCCTGACGGTACCGTGGCACATATTGGTTATCTGTTGCGCCCGGATTCGCGAAATGTAGAAACAGCTGAAATGACAGCTTTCTTATCCAGTTTCACGCGTCAGTATGAGTTTCCAATAAAAAGTTCAAAACCATTTAGCCATTATACCGGAGCTACATTCCCAACGCTAAATGTAAAAGCCAACTAGTTTAGAAAGTGGATTGACCCAAGCAGGATGCCGGAAGAAAACGAAAGTTTTCTTCCGGCATTTTTAATTTGATTTAGGGTAGCCAAACCATTTATGGATGATTATATTTGCAAACGCTATTCACCATTAAATGCAGTTGTAATGATCAAAATACTTGCTAACGACGGTATTCATCAAGATGGAATGACCCTCCTGGAGGAGGCCGGCTATCAGGTAGATACTGAAAAAATTGCTCAGGAAGATCTTTCTGACGTTCTGCCTGATTATGATGTCATCATTGTGCGCAGTGCCACTAAAGTGCGCAAAGAATTAATCGATCAATGTCCGAAGTTGAAAGTCATTGTCCGTGCGGGCGTTGGCCTTGATAATATCGATTATGATTATGCGCGCGAAAAAGGGATAGAAGTTTTTAATACACCTGCTGCTTCTTCTCAATCCGTTGCAGAATTGACATTCGCACACATGTTTTCACTGGCTAGATATCTCAATGATGCCAATCGGCAATTGATTAAGGCCGACAGTAATTTCAAAGGGCTGAAGAAAGCCTACTCCACCGGCATTCAGCTGAGAGGAAAGACCCTCGGTATTATTGGGTTTGGACGGATCGGACAGGAAGTGGCTCGAATTGGTGTGGCGCTAGGAATGAAAGTCCTTCCGGTTGACCTGAAAATTGATGAAGCTGATATTGATATCAATGTCTTCCATAGTGAAAATGTGCGCTTATCCGTCAAATTGGAAACGGCAGAATGGGATGATGTTATCAAGAATAGCGATTTCATTACCCTGCATGTTCCGTATAGCGGAAAGCCATTGATTGGTGCCCAAGAAATTTCGATGATGAAGGATGGCGTGGTTTTGATCAACTGTGCCCGCGGTGGCTGTGTTGATGAAGAGGCACTTTTGGAAGGATTGAATAGTGGCAAAGTGAGAGGTGCCGGATTGGACGTTTTTGAAAATGAACCGACACCACGCCGTGATTTGATGGAACATCCCAAGGTTTCGCTTTCTCCCCATATTGGTGCATCCACTATCGAAGCTCAGGGAAATATTGGATTGGAATTGGCCGATCGGATTTTGGCTTTTTTTGGCGATGATAAATAACCCCATTTAACGAACTAGTGACCGTGGGTGCTTGTTTTGTCTTAAATAAAACTGGTAAATATGATTCGGTCCTTGTTTTTCCTCTGTTTCCTCTTTTTGGCTGCCTCGTTCTGGCCGGCCTGTCAGGATATCGGCAAGGTTCCTGAAGTGGTCAAGACAGCTTTCCAGTCAAAATACCCGGGTGAAAAAGACCAAGATTGGCATGTTGATAGGAATGGAAATTATGAGGCACACTTCAAAAAAGACGGTGATAAGTACCGAGTGGATTTTTCACCTGCTGGCGATTGGATTGAAACGGAGCGCAGTATTAAAAAGAAAGACCTTCCCGGGCCGGTTAAAGAAACCATTGAGCGGGAATATGACGATGCAAAGATCGTAGAACTGGAATGGGTCGATAATGCCAAAAAAGGGATCTTTTACGATATCGAATTGAAGGAAGGTGGCCAAAAATTTGATGTAGAAATTAATGCCGAAGGCCAGGTGATTGGCATGGAATAGTTTATTATCCTACCTGATCATTTTCATAAATGTACCGACAAACCAATTGGAATCGGCTTTGACAAGGGAGTCGAGCGTGGAATCGGCTTTGCTCGAGAAGAGCTTGATATCGCGAATGACTTTGGCAAATTCTTCTGATTCAGCATCTCGCCCTTCTACACTGGAAATTTCATCCAAAACCTTTAACATCGGTTCCAATTCTCGCTTTTTGCGCTGGATGATGATGTTTTTTACCACTTCCCACATGTCTTTTTCTGCCACAAAATATTCCTTGCGCTCCCCTGGTTTTAATTCCTTAAAAACCAAACCCCAATCAATCAACGCGCGAATGTTCATATTGGCATTTCCTCGAGAAATTTTCAAATCTTCCATAATTTCCTCGGCACTTAGGGCTTCCGGCGAGATCAATAACAAAGCATGAATCTGCGCCATAGTCCGATTGATTCCCCAACTGGACCCCAACGCGCCCCACGACTGGATAAACTTATCTTTTCCTTCTTGCAAATCCATGATTTATGCTTTTTTCAGGAAGTATTGAAAATTCTGATCAGAAATATAAAAGTTTTCTCACTAATTTGTTTAGAATAAGCTTGAAATTTCGATCTCCTGATGGTATTAAGGCTTGTAAAAAGGAATTTTCGTCACCGTTCCCGCCAATTGCTTGCTACCTGCCTGAATAAATATTTTACTCCCGGGGGTGGCTAGTGCCGTGGGCACATAACCCATACCTATTGGATATCCCAGTGATGGCGATTGTGTACCTGAGGTGACTTTCCCAATGACGGTACCTGCTTCATCAGTAATTGGATAGTCGTGGCGCGGCACCCGGCGATCATCAACCGTAAAGCCAACCAACTTTTTGCTGAGCCCATCTGCTTTCTGTTGAATGAATTTGTCGCTGGAGATAAACGCTCCCTTTTTTAACTTGGTGATCCAACCTAGCCCAGCCTCCAAGGGGGAGGTGGTGTCATCAATATCATTGCCGTAAAGGCAATACCCCATTTCCAAGCGGAGCGTATCGCGGGCACCAAGACCTACCGGTTGAATGCCAAGATCAGCGCCTGCTTTGAAGATGGCATCCCATAAAGCTTCTGTTTGATCAGCGGCAACATACAATTCGAAACCGCCGGAACCGGTATAGCCAGTAGCCGAAATCAATACATTGTCAATACCGGCAAAGGTGCCTTTGGTGAAGGTGTAATACTTCATTGCTCCCAGATCCACATCGGTGAGTGGTTGGAGTGCTGCGGTAGCCTTAGGGCCCTGTACGGCAAGCAATCCGGTCTTATCGGAAATGTTGATGAGTTGGGTATCAAAAGTATTGTGAGATTTGATCCAATTCCAATCTTTTTCAATATTGGACGCATTCACTACCAGCATAAAGGCCTTTTCTCCTTCGGCACATTGGTCCTCAGCAAGGCGGTAAACCAACAAATCATCAACGATTCCCCCCTGATCATTGGGTAGGCAGGAATATTGCGCATCACCTATTTCCAGCTTTGAGGCATCATTAGAGGTTACTAATTGGATAAGGTCGAGTGCTTCTTTGCCACGCACGATAAATTCCCCCATGTGGGAGACGTCAAATACGCCAACTCCATTGCGTATACAGTGGTGTTCTTCTTTTATTCCCGCGTAGGAAATAGGCATATTGTATCCGGCAAATTCAGCCATGCGTGCACCTAAGGCAATGTGCTTTTGACTCAGTGGTGTATCCTTCATGTATGATATTGTATTTTGGTCAGGAATTTTAAACGAGTATCTCTAGTCGATTTTTACGGATTGGATTTTGTCACCCACCAAAATTTTGTGGACGTTATCCATCCCCTTTTCGACTCGCGCAAAGATAGTATAATTACCATCAAGATGAGGGGTGGGAGAGTGGGTAATAAAAAACTGTGTTCCCTCTGTGTGATTACCGGCAGAGGCCATACCTACATACCCTTCCCGATCATAATGCATAGGGGGTAATTCGGAGCGAATGGAATAATCCAAACTGCCATAACCATCGCCACGCGGGCAGCCTCCCTGGATCACAAAATTGGGGACGACGCGATGGAAATTTTTGCCATCAAAGAATCCGTCTTTGGCCAATTTGATGAAATTAGCCACAGTGCCAGGGGCCTTCTTAGGCAATAATTCCAGTATGATCGTACCACGGTCGGTCGAAATTCTTGCTTTGGGTTTGTCTTTTAGATCAGTCAAAAGGGGCCAATCAATTGGGTGGTTGTACTCCGGTTTTAAAGGCTCACTTTCTTTCTTACCCGCGAAAAAATCGATGGTTTTTTTGAGCTCGTTGTACGTCTCGATTTCTTTTGGTAAGCTCAGCTTTTCCAGTGCTTCGTCTAGAAATTTGACATCATCTTTATAAACACGCTTAAAATTTCGGTCCTTATTCCGCAGCGCGCCTGCAACAACGGCGATGACACCTGGATCTCCATTTTCAACCAATATGCGGTAGTATTCTGCCAATTCCCGATTGATGGTACGGCTACTGCCCCGGAAAAAATTAGTAAAATTTGGATTATCGCTAATCATGGCGAGGGCCTCTGCACTTCCGATTTTGACTGCGGGGTGTTTGGCCGCAAGGCCTTCTCGTTGGATAAAGCGATAATTCCAGCCAAAACCGGCCGCCGCTTTCAAGATTTCCGCTTTTTCGTAAGGGAAAGTAGCGGTGCGGTAAAGCTGTCGCAATTCATTGTTAATGGTACCCCGAAAATTGGCATAATAATTAGGTAAATAGCGGTTGGCGGCAGCATAAAGTGTGATTTTTTCTGGCCATCTCGTGGCTTCTTTCGCCTGACGCCAATAGACGGTGGCATCCTGAGGTTGACCAAAATCGAGGAAAAATTGAGCTGCCCGCGATGCCACATGAGGGTTTTCATCACTTAGTGCTTCCTGCACCGTTGGTTGTACTTCGGTATAAGAAAAACTACCCAGCGCACGAAGGATGTTGCATTTGACTCGATAGTCGGATTCTTGTTTGTATTGCGCCAGAAGCGCATTCATGGCATCCGCAGACTTCGTCTTACTCAAGGCAATGGCCAGTGCCATCCGAATGCGAGGGTCCGCCTCCTGTCGGAAGGTCGGAATGAGTGTTTGGGCAAATGTGTCTAAGGTAACCCTTGCCCTTCCCAAATAATTAGCGGCAATAAAGCGCACCTGATTAGGGTATTCCAGGTTGGAAACAAGATGGACCATTCTGGCACTTCCTTCCGGAAGGGTTATATCTCTTAGCGCGTACCGATAAATGCCCCAGGCCTGCCCTTCAAGTAGAAAGGTGTCTTTGGCCTGATAGGTCGTGATGGTGCTGAGGTACCTCAATAACTGCTCATCGCCACATTTGCCAATAGCCTCCAAAATAGCCCGATTGGCATATTTAAAGGTGCCAGCTGTATCATAATTGGCGAAAGCCGCGGTGAGTTTATCTTGTCCGGAGGGATCTCCAATTTGGCCAATGGCATAAGCTGCGGCCTCCCGAACTTCATCAATGGGGTCTGACAGTAGAACACCAAGCGAATCAACGGCAGCAGGCAATTTGAAAGAAGCAAATGCCAGGGCCGAGGTACGTCGGTAAGCTGGATTTTTGTGTCGAAAATAAGGATAAAGGCTATCTGCTACTTGCTGATCCTGAAAATTGTGGATGTATTGAATTATGCTGTCCTGCAGGTTGATGTTGACATCGGTGAGTACCTCCTCTTCATAGGGCAGGCACCCCGTTTGCCAACCCAAAATCCCTAACAACAGCAAGCTGGGAATAAAAAAACGGCTTTTCATGGTCTATTGTTGATTTTCCTGGTCGTCTTCGCCACCATCGGGTTTGCTGGTAAATTCGTCTTCAAAGATATCCTCTGAAAATTCATCTTCAAATTTTTGGCCTTCCTCTAGTGGCACGATATCTTTTTCGTATTCGGCACAGTCTAACTCAATACTCAAATCACCGGGTGGGCGATAGAAAGTGGCATTTGCATCATAATCTACACCTTCGGTATTTTCCAGCGTTTTGATAAATTCCCGGAAAAATGGTTTGGCCATATAAGCACCCTGACCGTAGAGCAAATTGCGGAATCGGATCCATTTGTCTTCACCACCGACCCAGGTGCCAACCACTAAATTAGGCGTGATGCCCATAAACCACCCATCCACATAATCGTTGGTTGTTCCCGTTTTTCCGCCTACCTGGCTTTTCAATACTCCCATACCTCCACTTCCTGCGTAGCGCAGTAACTCCAGCATCACATAGTTGGGTTCTGACTGTAGCGCAAGTACCGGATCTGAGTAGGACTCGTAAAGGATTTTTCCAGATTTGTCTTCTATTCTACTGATGAATATCGGTTTATTGAAATAGCCGTCATTCGCAAATGTGGTATAAGCACCAGTCATTTCCATTACCGATAGGTCGGTTGCCCCTAGACAAATGGAAGGAGAATTGGGTACGAGATACTGCCCATTGGGGTGCTTGGCATTTTTGCTAATACCCATATTGTCCACCAGGTCGCGAACCGGCTCGGCACTGCCCAATTGTTTCATCAAGTGAACAGAAACAGTGTTTTTTGATTTTTTCAAACCTTCTTTTAAAGTCAATAATTCTCCGGTGTACTTCCCATCGGCATTGTTTGGCGTCCACTCCTTTTGCAAATAAAACTTCCCGTCACCCGGTTTGATCGTTACCGGCAAATCGTACACTTGATAACAGGGAGAAAAGCTTTGCAGGGCGATTGCCGTAGCGTAGACAAAGGGTTTGAATGTTGATCCCACCTGGCGGGCAATCCGGACGTGATCATATTGGAAATATTTGTGATTAATACCACCCACCCAGGCTTTGACATAGCCGGTGATCGGGTCTACGGCCAAGATGCCCGTTTGTAAAAACATGCGGTGGTATTTGATGGAATCGAGAGGAGACAGTATCGTGTCCGTTTCCATCTGATCGTTGTAGGCAAAAACCCTCATTTCCACCGGTTTGGCAAATACTTCAGCTGTTTTTTCTTGAAGCATTTCCCATTGAGTTTTTAGTTTTGGAAACAGCTCGTGGTTCAGTACTTTTCGGTATTGAGCAGCTAGCTTGGAGCTAATCATCTTTTGAGCAACCAATTTACTGATCTCTCCGCTCTTTTTAGATTCCGTCACAATGCGTTCAATTTCCCGATCATCCTCGTGAAATTCCAGATCAACACTCTGCGATAGCTCATTGATAACCTCACCGAGATATTTGTCCCGCAAATCTTGATAGCGGTCAGATTTACGAAGTAGTTTGGTCAACTCCTGCTTGCGAAGCCCAACGCTGAGTTCGTGCTCGGAGCCACCGTTATACGTCCACGGGTCCAGGTTCTTCCAGGTTCGCCAGAAGGTTTTTTGTACCTTAGCCATGTGCTTGACCATGGTCTCTTCGGCAATGCGTTGAATATTGGGATCAATGGTAGTATAAATTTTTAAACCGTCCTTGTAAATATTGTACGGTTCTCCATTAGATTTAAGGTTCTCCTTACGGGAAAAGATTTCCTTGATGTCTTTCGACAACTCCATACGGAAATAGGGGGCCAGTCCATCAATGTGGGTTTGACGGGTAAAATTGAGCCCCAGCGGTAGCTGCCGCAAACTATCGTATGCTTCCTGAGAAAGCAGGTCGTTTTTTTGCATCTGCTTGAGCACCACCATCCGCCGGTCAAGGACGCGATCCGGACGCCGTATTGGGTTAAACAGCGATGGATTTTTGAGCATACCGATCAATACCGCCGATTCCTCAATGTTTAAATCCTTTTGCGATTTACCAAAATAGATTTCTGAGGCGGCCTTGATCCCATATGCCCCATTGATGAAGTTGAATTTATTTAGGTAAAGCGCAATGATCTCTTCCTTGGTATATTTCCTTTCCAGCCGTACGGCAATGATCCATTCTTTGAGCTTTTGAAAGGCACGCATTGATAAATTGGAAGCGGCTTGTCCGGTGAACAATAATTTGGCAAGCTGCTGCGTGATGGTACTGGCGCCACCGGAGCTCTTCTGCCCGAGGATTACGGTTTTGACAAGCACTCGGCCCAGCGCCTCAAAGTCAATGCCGCTGTGGCTGAAATATCTTTCGTCTTCGGTAGCAATCAGCGCTTTTACCAAATTTGGTGAAAGATCCTCAAATTTCACAGGCACCCGATTCTCGGTGTAATATCGCCCCAAAACCTCTCCATTGGCCGCAAAAACCTGAGAAGCTTCTTCACTACGTGGATTTTCCAGCTCCGACACCGAGGGTAGGTCGGTCAGGGACAAGCCAAAAAACAGGAGCACTACTCCAAGAATGGCGACAAAGCTAAGTCTCCACATCCAGCGAATAATATTGTTGTAAGTGGGATTTTCACTGCTGTAGAGAAAGTTTTGAATTTGCTTCCACATACCGTTAGGTAATTAGTTTAAAAGTTAAGTTCTCTTTCAATCCTGAGGTTTGCTGTAGAACTAGTAAAATTACGAATTTATAGCCGATCAATGGTATATTGAATGGTTTCCCTGCCAAAAACTTTGCTTTCCGGGATTAGCCCATTCGGTTATAGTAGTTCAGGCTTTCCACAATCAGCGCCGTGTCACAGGTTTGATTGACCCGGACACTGCCTATCTCCGGCAACAAGCTAAAGTTGATTTGATCATTTTCGTTTTTCTTGTCTTGCTTCATCAGTTGCAAATATTCCTCAAAATGGGCCGCAGAAAGCGGATGGTGACCATAGATTCGGATCAAAAAGGCTGTGATTAAATCCAACGAAGGGGCATCTAATCCTAGTATTTTGTGAGAGAGAAAGGCCTCACAAATCATACCGATGGCAATGGCCTCTCCGTGCAAAAACGGCTGATCACTTTCCAGAGCCACCCCTTCTACGGCATGGCCGATAGTATGGCCAAAGTTAAGGGCCTTGCGTAGCCCCTTTTCGAATGGATCAGCAATGACAATCGTCTTTTTGATTTCCAGCGAAGGCAGCAAAAAAAACAACCAGTCTACTTTTTCCAGATCATCAATGTGTTGCATCTTTTCCCATTCATGAGCATTGGCAATCAAGCCGTGTTTGATCACCTCGGCAAAACCACTGCGGATCTCCCGAGGGGATAAGGTCTCCAAAAATACCGGGTCAATCCAAACGGCCTTAGGGTTGCAGAATAAGCCAATGCTATTTTTGACCTGCATAAAGTCAATGCCCAGCTTGCCCCCAATCGAAGCATCCACCTGGGAGAGTAACGTAGTCGGCATTTGTACAAAGTCCATCCCACGCTTGAAGGTACTGGCACAAAAGCCACCCATATCACCGATGACCCCACCACCGAGATTGACCACCAATGCCTTTCGGTCGGCTTGCTTTTGCATCAATTGCTGCCAAATGGAGGTGCAGGTCTCAATGTGTTTGTATTGCTCGCCCGGTGGAATGGTGATGATCTGCCAATCCAATCCCGGGGTCAGTGTTTGAAGCCTTGGCAAACAATAAGTTGCGGTATTGGTGTCAACAATGACGAAGTATTGGGAATAAGCACCATCAGCCAGGAAAAGCCGGAAATTCGACCAGAAATCTCCAACATAAATGGAATATGCAGGTAGTGAAACGGTTGTCATCAACGTAGTTATAAGTTCAGTGCTCAAAGGTACCACCTGTGAACGGTACTGTCAAACCTTTTGGATATTTGTTGGGGTTGAGCGATTATTCGTTTGATTTGGGGCTTGCCCTCCTTCGTCGGAGCCGGGCTATCCGCTATAATGTACTCGCCATAAGGCTCCGTGCATTCCGCTCCTATCCCTAAGCCACTTTTATCATCGGTCAAACGAAGCTTCAGCATCAACCGCTATTCTCCCTCAAAAAGCGCATCCACACTCCATGCTTCGGGGCGATCGGCAAACAAGGCCTTGGTTTGTTTCCAGGTAGATTTAAACAACGCTGAATGGCGGTAGGCCTCCAGGTCGGATGGGGCGTTCCAGTAACTATAGGTGAAAAAGACATTATCCGGCTCCCGGTTGCGCCACAATTCCAGATGCTGGCAGCCTGGGAAAGCACGAATGGCTGTTTTCTTTTCCTCAAAAATAGCTAGAAAAGTGTCAATTTCTTCCGGTCGGAAGGTCAGTTTTACAATGCGTTTTATCATCTGCTACGAAAGTCAATTTGTACGGCATCTTCTAGGTTTAGCCCTAATAAACTGGCCGCCTTACCCATATTAATGGCTATTTCCAAATGGCCGGATGAATTAAATCTGGTGAGCACTTCTCCCACTGGTACATCGTGGTAGTGCCGACTCAAACGTTTGATCGGATCGTGTCGTTTGAAGGAAAGCGTAAAAGACCGTTTATCGCCCACCTGTTTAAATAAGGATTTGGGGATGTTCAGCACCACATTTTCAAATTTGTCAATGTGGATCACCGCACCCTTAATCTGGGCGGGGCCAATGACCGGCTGGAAGGTGATGCGACTCACCGTTTCATGGGCCGGTAAGCCAATTTCCTGGAATGGCTTGTCATTGGCAAGGTGCCCTACGGCTTTAGCATAGACCTCTTTTAAAGGGAATTCGCCCCTATCCTGGAAGTCAAGTTGGTAAACCTCACTTGGCATCTTTTCAAAAACCAGGGAAAAGACTCCATTGTTCGGGCCAATAAAATAATGCCCTTCGTGTCGAATGGCCAGAAAGCTGTTTTTCCCTTCGTTAAAATCGTTGACACTCACTACGTGGATGGTCCCCTTGGGAAAGCTGGGCCAGGCATTGCGAAAAAGATAGGCGGCCTGTACGATGTCGTAATTATTAATATCGTGGGTGATATCAATAATGTTGAGGTCGCGGCGCTGGCACAGCATGGCCCCTTTAATCATGGCCAGGTAATAATCTTTCCATCCAAAGTCAGTCGTTAGCGTCACAATCGGCATAGGTAGGGGTTCATTTGGTAGGGTGTAAAAATAGGAAAATTCTATCAGTAATGAAGTTGTTATTAGCAGACAAAAAATGAGGGTAAGTCTTAAGTTTTTTGGTTTTTTCACCATCAACATAGTACGCGCCAACTAATATAACTAACTTTGAGCAGTCAGTTGAAACTTTTTGCACGCGCAGAAGGTTTTGGATAAAGTCATTGGAAGTAATCGGAAAGCAAAGGACATGTGCTATAACATTTTCTCCAGTTTTTCATTTCTTCTCAGGTGAATACCAATCATTATAAAACAACAAGGAAGCATTCCTTGATAAACTAAGGAGAAAGTATTGAGCGAGATTATTTTGAGTATTGAAGGCGTTGACCCACTCCAGTTGTACGGAGAAAAGAACGTTAAGCTTAATCTGTTGAAGCAGGCATTTCCCGACGTGAAAATCACCTCAAGAGGTAGCAGTCTCAAGCTTGCCGGTGAAAAAAAAGACACCCAAAAGGCAAAATCCAAGTTTGAGTTGATGGTTCGTTTGTTGCGAGAGCACAAGGAACTCCCCGTGCAAATGGTTGAGGATTTACTCAAGGGCAACAACCCCTTTGAGTCACGGATCAGCAACGGCTCTGCTAAAACCATTGTGCACGGACGGGAAGGAAAACCGGTAAAAGCCAAGACGGTCAACCAAAAGCGATTGGTGGATGCCTCAGAGGGCAATGATATCGTTTTTGCCATTGGTCCTGCCGGTACCGGTAAGACTTATACGGCAGTCGCATTGGCCGTCAGAGCCTTAAAAAACCGACTGGTCAAAAAGATCATTCTGACCCGCCCGGCGGTGGAAGCAGGAGAGAGCCTGGGATTCTTGCCGGGTGATCTCAAGGAGAAAATTGACCCTTACCTACGGCCACTTTACGATGCACTGGATGATATGATTCCTGCGGAAAAACTGGCGCAGTTTATGGCAACCCGGGTGATCGAGATCGCCCCGCTGGCCTTTATGCGTGGACGGACGCTGGACAACGCGTTTATCATCCTCGATGAGGCACAGAACTGCTCAACCATGCAGATCAAGATGTTCCTGACCCGTTTGGGGCCCAGCGCCAAGTGTATCATCACCGGTGATTTATCGCAAATTGACTTGCCGTATCACCAGACTTCTGGCCTGCGCCGAGCTATTGACCTCTTAGAACACCTGGAAGGCATCAGCACCGTTAGCCTCACTGCCGACGATGTTGTGCGCCACCGCCTGGTCAAAGAGATTATCCGCGCCTATGAGAAGTCGGATGAGTTCATCCGCGCCCGCCGTGCCAAGGCGCAGAAGAAAGAAGAGGAAGAGTAGGAGCAGCACGCTTGCAAAGCCGCTAGGTATTTTCCAGTGGCTTTGCGAGTTTGATTGTGTTTACCCCGCAGCGCCGTATTTGTCCATTCGTTTCCCCCTTTTAGGAGAAATTTGGAAATACTTGACCATTTATCTAATATTGTCACTGCGGCCCACCAATTGACCATTCACAGATTGAATACCCATGATCTACACCATCCACAAAGACAACCGCAGCATCCGCGGGAAAATCGTATTGACGGGCTCTAAGAGCATCAGCAATCGAGCCTTAATTATTCGGGCTCTTTCGGGAGAAGATTTTCCCATTCACCGGCTGGCCAGTGCCAATGATACGGATTTGATGCAGGCGTTGCTGGCCTCCAACGATGAAGTGCGCGATGCCGGTCCGGCGGGGACCACCTTTCGATTTTTGACGGCTTATCTGGCCTTGCAACCGGGCACGCAAGTGTTGACGGGTACGGAGCGCATGAAACAGCGGCCCATTGGGGTACTGGTAGAAGCTTTACGTCAATTAGGGGCCAATATTGAATATATTGAAGCAGAAGGATATCCCCCTTTGAGGATCGGGGAGGCTGTGAATATTGGACAAAGCAACAATCAACTCCGTATTCCAGCCAATACCAGCAGTCAGTATATCTCCGCATTATTGATGATTGCCCCTACGCTGGCCAATGGCCTGGAATTGACACTGGAAGGAGATATTGTCTCCCGGTCGTATATCGAATTGACTTTGCAACTGATGCATCATTTTGGCATTCAGTACAATTGGGAGGGTTCGGTCATTAAAATTCCGCCCCAACCTTATCAGGCAAAGCCATTCACGGTAGAGGCCGACTGGTCGGCAGCGTCTTATTATTACGCCATGGCCGCGTTTGCGGATGAGTTGGATCTGGAACTGGAGGGGTTATTTCCAAACAGTGCACAGGGCGATGCCGTACTGGCGGAGATGATGGAAAAATTTGGCATCAAAACCACTTATACAGAAACGGGGATTCACCTAACCAAAAGCGGTGCGGGAGTGCCGCCCTTTTTTGAGTGGGACTTTATCCTTTGTCCGGATGTGGCGCAAACCCTGGCGGTTATATGTGCCGGTTTGGGGACTCATGGCTTATTCACCGGATTGCAGACCCTGTACATCAAAGAAACCGATCGCATTGCCGCATTACAAACAGAATTGGCCAAGGTTCAGGTTTACCTATCTAAGTTGCCCGAACGTTTTGCGAAAGCAAGCAAACGAGAATATTATGCTATCGAAGGGCAGGCGGTAGTACAGGATAGCCCCCTGTTTCCCACCTATGAAGATCACCGCATGGCGATGGCTTTTGCCCCATTGGCCATGCTAGGCCCCATTCGCATCGAAGACCCGATGGTGGTCAATAAATCCTACCCTGAATTCTGGGAAGATTTAGAACGATTGGGCTTTAAAATAGGGTGAGTTTCCTCATTCTCTTGTGAATGTAGTGTTATTTTTCTTATCTTCACAACATCCTGTTTTTGAAGTTGTCTAAAGTTTTCTGCTGTCAGTGAGCGTGAGGACTTGTAATAATTTGCGATACTCAAAATGAGTTTCGTGGAAGGTCCGGGAAGAAAAAAGGCCGAAGTCAAAAGCAGCAATGCTTCGGTAAGTCCGTGAGAAAACTTTAGTGCATGTTTGGAGGTAGTCCCTGAAGTATATTCGGGCAAGCTATTCAGTCTGCAATTTTCGCGGCTAAAGCACCACCTCCAAACAAGCACTTAGGACAACTTCTTTGTATAAAAACGAACAAACTAGTGCGATTAGACTGAGAGTATGTTTGGATCTTGCTCCTGCTGAAAACCAACGTATTAGGAACCTGGCGTTGAGCTAAAATATTCACCTCGGCTCAGCAGAGACTCATATTTGACCTCTTAGCCCAAACCCTAATCTGCTGATTTTCAAATAGAATTCGCTCCAAACATACTCTGAAGAGGTGGAATATTTCAGGCTTTAAATTACAAGTGTTTAGCTTAATTCTAGGATATTTATAGTAAATGGCGTGAAGGATGAAATTAAAACAAACTCTTCTTCAAGCCGCTTGTACAACAATCTCTTAAAAGCGACGTCAAAGGCAATTGAGATAGTCCATCTCAATCATTATTCTCTGTGCTAATTCTGGCTTGGGTTTTGGACAAAAAGCCTTCTTATTGCTGGCATATCCGCAAACGCGAAACCCTCCATTGGTTAGCCACGTGAAAAAGCCTAGTATATTTTTTTAATTTAATTCATTAGTTTATGCAACCTAAAATTTCATTAACCATCTTGGCGCTACTTTTGTTGGTGGTGCAAGGATGGACACAGGAGAAGACCGTTACAGGTACGGTTACTGCGGCTGAGGATGGAGCGCCCTTGATTGGTGTATCGATCCTTGTGAAAGGCACTGCTGTTGGGACGATAACGGACCTTAATGGCAGGTACGAGATTAAGTCAACAGATGATGCTACGCTGGTATTTTCGTATACTGGGTACCAATCTGAAGAAGTTCCAGTTGGGGGGCAATCCACAATTGATGTACAACTGATCGCAGGGGTACAACTTGATGGGGTTGTCGTTACTGCATTAGGCATTTCTCGAGAAAAGAAGGCACTCGGTTATGCGGTACAGGAAGTACAAGGAGAAGACATCACCTCTACCCAGGAAAGCAACCTGGTCAATGCCCTTCAGGGAAAATTGGCAGGTGTACAAATCAATGCTGGTGGTGGCGCACCTGGCGCTGGTGCTTCAATTGTGATCAGAGGATTGAATTCACTGAACCCAACGGCAAATAACCAGCCATTATTTGTAGTAGATGGTATTCCAATCGGCAACCAGACAGTTGCGGGGAACCAATTGCCATCTTCAGGGTCCAATGCTGTTAACAGTCAGGAGCAGTCGAGTTTTACCAATCGGGCTGCCGATATCAATCCGGCGGATATTGAGTCGATTAGTATCTTGAAAGGGCCTTCTGCCACAGCGCTTTATGGGTTGAGGGCAGCCAACGGTGTGGTGTTGATTACGACAAAGAAAGGCAAAGCTGAAGGCAGCGCCTCGGTCAATCTAAGTACCTCTTTTGGCTGGGACGAAGTAGTGACCAGACCAGAACTGCAGAATACCTTCCGGGAAGGGCGCCACGGGCGGTTACGTTTTAATTCAGATGGATCACCGTTGAGGTTCCAAACTTTTGGACCCAAAGTGTACGAGGGCAAGACTCCTACCTTTGATCCCATTGCAGACTTTTTCGAAACGGGAACGCAAGCACGGACTTCCGTGAGCATTCAGGGAGGAAACGACCGCGCCACCTATTTTACTTCATTTTCAAGATTAGACCATGAAGGGGTAATTCCTTTCTCAGAGTGGGATCGCACAACGGTTCGCTTGGGAGGTACGATTAAAGTGGCTGAGCCCTTGTCTGTAAGTGGTTCGGTGGGATATACCAATTCGGGAGGTAACAAACCTCACGAGGGAGATAAGTCAATCATGAGTTCACTGAGTTACCACACGACCAGTTTTGATATCAATGACTATATTAACCCGGATGGATCACAGCGGGACTATTCAGACGGGATTATTGATAATCCACGCTATTTAGCTGAGTTTTCTCAGTTGCAAGACAATGTAAACCGGGTGAATGGTTATATCGGCTTCAATTACAAGCCTGCGGATTGGTTTGAACTGGACTATAGATTGGGTAATGATTTTTATAATGATTCGCGGGTACGGACTATTCCTGCCGGTACAGACCTTGGCTCTCAGACCGGTGGATTTATCATCGAGGAGCAGGTGAATTATAAAGAGTTGACCTCCAATTTATTTGCGAAATTCTCCAAAAATTTGGGCGGAAACTTCAATTCTTCTCTAACGGTTGGACAGAATATCACCGATATTGAAATTAGTCGCATTAATACTCGCGGAGAGGGCTTCTCGCTGGAGAATTTTTATGATCTCAGCAATACTGCAAATGTTTTTGCAAGCAAAGATGGTTCCCGTCAGCGCCTGATGGGGGTATTTGGTATTTTAAGTCTAAGCTATAGCAATTATCTATACCTCGATATTACCGGCAGAAATGACTGGTCATCGACTTTGCCAAAAGAGAATCGCTCTTTCTTCTATCCCAGTGTAAGCTTATCATGGGTATTGAGTGATATGACCGTTTTGCCAGAGCCAATCAGCTTCTTGAAGTTAAGAGGTTCCTGGGCACAGGTGGGTAAAGACGCAGGACCTTATCAGATTGGTGTGTTTTATGCAGGCGCTTCCAATTTTCCGTTTGACGGCATTAATGGATTTACCCGAAGCACTACCGCTGGTGATTTTAGTTTGAAACCAGAAACGACCACATCAACTGAGTTTGGCGTGGACTTGCGGATGTTTCACAATCGGTTAGGTGTAGATTTTACCTGGTACAAGCAAAATAGTAAGGATCAAATTATTCCCGTACCGGTAAGTAATGCAACTGGTTTTGCCCGGTTTGTGACAAATGCAGGAGAGATTGAAAACACTGGTTTGGAATTATTGCTGAACGCAACGCCTGTAAAAACCAAAGACTTTAATTGGGACCTTTCCCTGAATTGGTCAACGGTTGATAGTGAAGTAAAATCAATCAAAGAAGGAATCGATGCGATCATTTTCTTTGATGACCGCATTACCAATAAACTGGTAGAAGGAGGTAAAGTAGGCGATCTATATGGTTGGGATTTTTATCGCGATGAGAATGGACAGATGCTGATCGACCAAAATGGCTTTCCAACGATCAACTTTGATTCTACTATTTTAGTGGGAAATGCATTTCCCGATTGGATTGGCGGGCTAACCAATACACTAAGCTATAAAGGGCTCAGCTTATCGGTATTAATGGAATGGCGTCATGGTGGCGATGTTTATGATCGTGGTCTGCGCAATAGTTTGCGTAATGGCCTCTTAGCCATGACCGGTAGAGGCTATGAGCAGGTTGTTTTTAACGGTGTCAAGGCGGATGGAACGCCTAATGACATTCCAGTGGAAATTGAAGGGGAAAGTTTTTATCGCAGTGGTACTCGCTACAACAATGCCTATGAGATTCTTTTAGAGGATGCTTCTTGGTTTCGCATTCGTCGGGTAAGCTTATCCTATGAATTGCCTTCCAGTTTGTGGGGAGGGAAGTACATCAAAGGGGCGAAAGTGACAGTGAGCGGCAACAATCTCTTTCTCAATACGCCCTTCCGTGGCTTTGATCCAGAGACCAACTATTTTGGTTCAGGGAGCAATGTTTACGGTTATACCGGCTTAAAGACACCTGCTACGCGGAGTTACTTTGTATCCCTTGGCTTGACCTTCTAGTTGATTAGCTGGAAAATGTAGAAGCGAAGAAGAAACATTGAATCAAAAAACTAATTCACAATGAAAGTCTATTCTATAAAATATATACTCATTGTCGCGGTGCTGGCCATTCCGTTCAGTTCGTGCGATGATTTTCTTGACGTCAATACTGATCCAAACCGAGTGACATCGGTAACTTTGGAGGCATTATTGCCTACCACCATTGAGGCCACTAGTTCGGCTCATTATTCGATATCAAATACAGTAAGTCAAATTACTCAGCACATTGGTTCCTATTTTGGCTATCCTGAATTCATTACGCTCAATTCAAGTTGGAGTACCATCTACTTAAAGGCGTTGGGGAATCTTGATCAGTTGACTCAAGAAGCAGAGGCCCAGTCTTCACCTTATTATGCAGGTATTGGCAAGGTGTTACAGGCTTTGAATTTAGGGTTGCTTACCGATAGCTGGGAGGCGGTCCCTTTTTCTGAGGCCTTTCAGGGTTCCGATAATTTTACGCCAGTATACGATACCCAGGAAAGCAACTACAATAGCATCAATCAATTGTTGAATGATGCAATCAATGATTTGCAGGCTACTGAATCGGTATTTGTGCCGGCTGGGGATGACTTAGCTTATGGCGGTGATATTGATAAGTGGCTGAAGTTGGCCTACACGCTAAAAGCACGTTATGCAATTCACTTGACCAACAAGGATCAGGCAAAATTTGCTGCCGATGCGTTAACCGCAATTGCCAATGGCATGGAGAGTAATGACGACGATTTTCAACTGACCTACAATTCCGTTAATAAAAACCCTTGGCATACTAATGTGGCATTGGCCAATAATACGGGTAACCTTACCGTAGCTCAGGGCGCTTATTTAGTGGATGTTATGAAAAACACGACTGCGGATGGAGATCCAAGATTGGCCGCTCTTACAGATGCTGGAGGGATTCCCTTCTCGGATATTATCGGGCTAAATTCTTTTGATGAGAATGCTCCTGCCAATAATACGGACTTTAGCGAAAGCACATGGCATAGTACGGAAACAGCACCTATTTTAATGGTAACCTATGCCGAAGCCAAATTTATTGAAGCCGAAGCAGCTTTGCTCTCTAATGATGCGGATGCCGCTTACACTGCTTATTTGGAGGGCATTAGGGCCAGTATGGAAAAATTGGGGGTAGATGGTAGTGCTTACCTTGCTGATCCGGCAGTAGCTGTGGGAGCAGACAATCTAACTTTGGCACTCATCATGAAAGAGAAATACATCGCACTCTTTTTAAATCCGGAAACATGGGTAGACATGCGTCGTTATGACTATGATACGGCGGTTTACCCCGGGTTTGAAGTTCCTGATCCACTAGGTAATATTGGAGGGTCGATTAAGCGGGTGCGCTATCCCAATGATGAATTTGATCGCAATGGCGGTGAAGCAATGAGAAACAACAAGCCTGCGATTGAGCCAATGTGGCGAGACCAGTAATCATAGTTGTTGTGGCTATCTTATTTAATTTAAAATTAAAGAAATGATGTTTAGAAATATGAAAATCAGCTTTTTTCTCTTGAGCATGCTGCTGATTGGTTTCAGCTCTTGTTATGAAGAACCAGATTGGCTGGGTGATAACTCAACTACTGAGGGCAAAAATTTTCCCGTGATTGCCGGATTTGATCTGGAGACAGAAGGAGAAACATTTGCGGAAGGTTCGACTATTCAGCTTGACCTGGATTTTTGGTCTCTCGATCCCATTGCTTCGATACGCCTCTATGAACACATTGATGGTGGTGATGCTGTAGAAGTCGCTTCCTTTGGGTATACCCCAAATTTTCAGGATGACTCACAAACGGATGAGTTGATCATGACGTACACAATTCCCACTTTACCGGCGGATACGGTACAGATCACCTTGGATGCCGAGGTCATCAATGAAAATGGATTGACGCGGAACACGAAGGATAGTGGAACGGCAAACCGGCCTTCCATTACTATTACGGCAGTGAAATAGCTGGCTGTTTAGATTAAAAATAAAGCCCGCAAGGTTCTTCGCGAATCTTTGCGGGCTTCGTTTTTTCAGTAAGCTTGCGCCATGCTTACCCATCAAAGCTCAATATCTTGATTTCTACCCGTTGATTTTTCTTCCGGCCATCAGCGGTGGAATTGCTGGCAATCGGTTCTCGCTTACCATAACCTTTAAACTGAACCCGCTTGGGATCAATTCCTTTACGGATCAGGTATTCCGCCACGGATTTTGCCCGGGCAGTGGATAGTTTGTCGGCGTAGCTATGGTCTGGACGGCCATTGGTATGCCCGCCAATTTCCACGACCATTTTGGAGTTTTTAGCCAAAAAGCGATACACCTCGTCCAGTACTGGTGCAGAGAGGCTGGTAATGCGAGAGCTGTCGGCCTCAAAGTACAGCTTATCGATGCTGATGGTCTGACCTTCACGCATTTCGGAAGCCTTGATGCCACCGAGGGTGATATCCTCCTCTTCTTCAACAGGATCTACTTTGGGTATTGGATTATTGACAATAGGTGGTTCGGGCTGAGGATCTCTTCTTGGTGGTGTAGGAGTCGGCGGCGTATTGGTATCTGGTTCGTCCTTCTTGACTTCTGCAACCCAATCTTCTGCATTGGCATCACAAGGCATCTCCACTAATGGGGATGCGGCATCGAGCAGAACATTTCCATTGTAAGGAAATAAGACCGGTGTTTGATAAAAGACTTCAAACAGCAGGTGGGTATAATCCTTATCCGGTTCAAATTTAAAGGTATATTGAATCCAGCGATGATTGATGATGCGTTTGCTTTTAGCAAGTAAGAAACTCTTATCGCAGTAATCAAAACCACCGTAAATCTGCAAGACGGCCGGCGTGATATAATTGGCTTCTTTTTGTTCCGGTGAACGTCGACTCACACTGACATAGAGTTCTGATCGGGCCAGATAGATGCTGAATTGGTAGCACTTGCCAGCTTGCATCGGCTTGCTCAATCTTTGGCCAACCGATTCCCAGGTATCGTTGTCGCGAACAACCATCCCGAGATAGGTGTTTCCCTCCTGTGCTTGTTTAGAGACGCTGAAGGTTTCATCCGGTTGTGTATCGGGTGGTGATTCTCCGGGGAACCCGCAGTCGATCCACGCTCGAGGTGTTCGACTGGCCCGTGCAAAGTCTTCGAATGAAGGATTTTGTAAGAATATTGAATCCGATTGTCCGCCCAACTGTGTTGAGGTGAAGGCAATCATCGCCAGCGTAAATAGTCTCCACTTCATAGGTGCCTTAAGTTTGCTTTCAGAGAGTAAACGTAATTTACTGCCTGATTTGTTTTCCCAAATTAGAAATTCTACACCAAACCTCAATAAAAATTAAAGGTTTAAGAAGTCCTTAACGCTTTCTTAAACCTTGTTATTCCCCAGGAAACAAAGCATTTTTATTTTTGTTGGTGCTATTGTAGGGGACTTTGAAAAATCTTGCGATTCAGCATCGAACTACAATTTGCGGCAAAACCCTTGCTTTAAATTGTAGTTCGATTACAAAAATTGCCAAAGTATGGTTATTTGAAAGCATTTAGACCCGTAACATCCATTCCTGTGATCAGTAAATGGATATCGTGGGTGCCTTCATAGGTTAGTACGGTTTCCAAATTCATCATGTGCCGCATCACCGGATATTCATTGGTAATGCCCATTCCTCCGTGGATTTGTCGGGCTTCCCGAGCTATTTCCAGGGCCATGTGTACATTGTTGCGCTTGGCCATACTGATTTGTGCCGGGGTGGCCTTGCCCTTGTTGGCTAGGGTGCCCAATCGCCAAGCCAGCAGCTGGGCTTTGGTGATTTCTGTAATCATTTCCGCCAGTTTCTTTTGCGTCAGCTGAAACTGCCCGATAGGTTTGCCAAACTGTTCCCGTTCCTGGGAATACCGCAGGGCAGAATCGTAGCAATCCATGGCCGCGCCAATGGCTCCCCAGGCAATGCCATAGCGAGCTTTTGACAGACAGGAAAGTGGTCCTTTCAGTCCGACTACATTGGGCAATACATTTTCTTTGGGCACTCGTACATCTTCAAATACCAACTCGCCGGTAATGGAAGCCCGCAACGACCACTTGCCGTGAATTTCGGGGGCAGAAAAGCCTTTCATCCCCTTTTCTACAATCAATCCCCTAATTTTCCCACTTTCGTCTTTTGCCCAAACTACCGCAATATCTGCTACCGGAGAATTCGTAATCCACATTTTTGCCCCGTTGAGGATGTAAGCATCACCATCGTCTTTAATGTTGGTGATCATACCGCTGGGATTAGAGCCATGATCGGGTTCTGTCAAGCCAAAACAGCCAATAAATTCACCGCTGGCCAATTTGGGCAAATATTTGCGCCTTTGCTCCTCAGAGCCAAATTTATAAATGGGATACATCACCAAAGAACCCTGTACGGAAGCCATAGACCGGATACCAGAGTCACCGCGTTCAAGTTCTTGCATAATGATGCCGTAGGCAATTTCATCCATGCCACCGCCACCATATTCTGCGGGGAGGCTGGGGCCAAAAGCTCCGATATCAGCCAAGCCCTTAAATAAATGGGTGGGGCATTCTGCTTTATCGGCATAAGCTTCGATAATGGGGCTCACTTCTTGCTTTACCCAATCGCGCACCGCCTGGCGAGCCAGCAGGTGATCTTCTTCCAGCAGTTCATCAATATTGTAATAATCGTGACCTTGGAAGCGGTCTTCCCGACTGCTTTTTTTTATGATAGTTCCGTTGTTGCTATTTTGCATGATTGATTCTTTTTGGTTTGGTTAGGTCTAAATTTTCGCAAAGTTACATATTTCAAAACAATACTTCCATCACCCGATTGTGTGGAATTCGTAAAATTTGTCATGGTTCTGATGGTGATTGTTTATTTTTGAGGCAAATTCTGATACCTATGGCCATAATTGCATTGGAGGGAGTCCGTTTTTATGCCTATCACGGCTATTACGAAGAAGAGCGGGTGGTTGGTAATGAATACATTCTGGATGTTTTTGTCGATGCTGCCACTCAGGCCGCCGCTGATGAAGACGATCTTTTTGATGAAGAATCCAAGGATGCCTTAACGGTAAATTACGAAATGCTCTACCAGATCTGTCGCATCGAAATGCGTAAACCGGCCAGGCTTTTGGAAACAGTGGTCCAGCGTATTGTCGACCGTATTGATGATCAATTTGATAACGTCAGAGGTAGTCGGGTCAAGTTGAGAAAATGTTTTCCGCCACTAGGAGGTCGGGTCGAAAGTTCCTCCGTAGAGGTGAGTACCGGCGTATTTGACTTCATTGAATAAGAGCATGCTTGGAGGATGATGAAGATTAACTTTTTAATAACTGGGTAATCTGGTATTTCTTCGTTACAATTAGGAAAATTGCTCGTCTCTAAAAAGACATTGTCATTTTTTACAAATTAATGAAAAAACATGTATAAATTATTGTTTGCCTCCGTTTTGATCGTCAGTATTTCGGCCTGTACCACCGCAGAATTGCAAAGTGCCCTGGGTACCGTGCTTGGCAGTGGTGAATTAACCTCCGCCGAAATCGGGTCGGGATTGAAGGAAGCCTTGAATATTGGTATTAGTAAAGGTTCAGATCGCCTTTCTAAGGAAGACGGCTATTTTAAAAGTGCCTATAAGATTCTATTGCCGCCTGATGCGCGGAAAGTTACAGACAAATTACAGGGCATTCCCGGGTTTTCACAGTTGGAGGAAACGGTACTCGAAAAGATCAATCGAGGGGCTGAAGATGCCGCCAAGAAGGCCAAGCCCATCTTTGTGAATGCCATCAAACAGATGACCTTTAATGATGCGCTCAATATCTTGATGGGCGATAAAAATGCGGCTACAGAGTATCTTCATCGTACGACTTACAACCAGTTGTACCAGGAGTTTAATCCGGTGATTATTACTTCACTGGATAAATTTAATGCCCGTGACTACTGGTCGGATGCTGTGAATACCTATAATAAAATTCCTTTTGTCGATAAGGCAGACCCGGATTTGGGAGACTACGTGACCAAGCAGGCACTGGAAGGGTTGTTTGGCATGGTGGCCAAGGAAGAATTGAATATTAGAGAAAACCTTAGTGCGCGAACTTCCGATTTATTAAAGCGGGTGTTTGCGAAGCAAGACAATTAGTGTAGAGTTTAGGGGGTAGGAGTTCAGAGGACGTGTACTCCTGATCATTCTTCAAATTCTTGAATTCGGGGTATTCTACCTTGTGTTTATGAGGTTTATGTAGGGGAGGCGGTTGAGGAAGTGTAGAGTGTAGGAGTTTAGAGATTGGAACAGCTATATATGCTGCAAATTCTTGAGTTGCGAGTATTTTACCTTGTGTTTATGAGGTTTATGTAGGGGAGGCGGTTGAGGAAGTGTAGAGTGT
>CAXHCA010000095.1:0-25595 GCA_964015035.1 uncultured Saprospiraceae bacterium | reverse complement strand
CCGCCTGCCACAATGGCGATTACAACAACACGCCCAATACTTGTATCGGCTGTCATAATGAAGACTTCAACAATACCACCAATCCAAATCACAGTCAGGCGGGATTTTCAACAGATTGTGTGATGTGCCACAGTGAAGATGAATGGGTACCCGCTACCTTTGATCACGATGGACAATATTTCCCCATCTACAGTGGCGCACATGAAGGAGAATGGAGCGAATGTATCGATTGCCACACCAATCCGTCCAACTACGCGGAGGTCAGTTGTGTCACTTGCCACCTCAATCCGGAAACCGATGATGAGCACGAAGGTGTGGGTGGGTACGTCTATGAAAATACGGCTTGTTTGGCTTGCCACCCTACGGGTGATGCCGATAATGTCTTTGATCACAATATGACCAATTTCCCATTGACCGGCGCGCACCTGGCCACAGAATGTCTGGAATGTCATAGTGCCGGTTATGAGGGGACACCAACGGAATGTGCTTCCTGTCATACGGAAGATTTCAACCAAACCACCAATCCAAATCACAATGGCCTGGGATTCTCGATGGATTGTGCCACTTGTCATACCACCGACCCGGGTTGGATGCCGGCGACATTTGATATTCACAACGATTATTACGCCTTAAATGGGGCCCATGCGGCTGTTGCCAATGATTGTGCCACTTGCCATAATGGCGATTACAATAATACTCCCAACACCTGTGCAGGTTGTCATACAGAAGATTACAACCAGACAACCAACCCTGATCACCAAGCCGCACAATTCCCAACGGATTGCGCCAGTTGCCATACGGAAAACAGCTGGATACCGGCCAACTTTGATCACGATCAATTCTATCCGCTTACAGGAGCACACGATTTGATCGCTGATGACTGTGCTGCTTGTCATCAGGGCGATTATAACAATACGCCAAATACTTGTGCCGGTTGTCATACCCAGGATTACACTCAAACGGTTAATCCAAGTCATACACAGCTGGGACTTCCCACCGATTGCGAAAGCTGCCATACCACCGACCCGGGTTGGATGCCGGCGACATTTGATATTCACAACGATTATTACGCCTTAAATGGGGCCCATGCGGCTGTTGCCAATGATTGTGCCACCTGCCACAATGGCGATTACAACAATACGCCAAACACCTGCGCAGGTTGTCATACAGAAGATTATAACCAAACGACCAACCCGAATCACGCGGTGGCTCAATTCCCTACGGATTGTGCCAGCTGCCACACGGAGGATGCGTGGGAGCCGTCTACCTTTGATCACAATAGCTTCTATCCGATTACCGGAGCACATACAGCTATTGCCAATGATTGTAATGCCTGCCATAATGGCGATTACGACAACACCCCCAACACCTGTGTCGGTTGCCATTTAGCGGATTATAACCAGACCACAAATCCGGATCACGAGGCAGCCCAATTTCCTATAGATTGTGAGAGTTGCCATACCGATAATGCCTGGATTCCATCCTCCTTTGACCACAATAGCTTCTATCCGATCACCGGAGCACATATTCCGATTGCTAATGACTGCAATACCTGTCACCTGGGAGACTATACCAACACCCCCAACACCTGTGTCGGTTGCCATCTAGCGGATTATAACCAGACCACAAATCCAGATCACGAGGCAGCCCAATTTCCTGTAGATTGTGAGAGTTGTCATACCGATAATGCCTGGATTCCATCCTCCTTTGACCACAGTAGCTTCTATCCGTTTACCGGCGCACATATTCCGATTGCTAATGACTGCAATGCTTGTCACCAAGGCAACTACACCAATACGCCAAATACCTGCGCAGGTTGTCATACGGAAGATTATGGACAAAGTGTCAACCCCAATCACCAAGCCCTCGGCATTCCGATGGAATGTGATGCTTGTCATACTACGGATCCAGATTGGATGCCAGCTTCATTCGACATTCACGACAACTATTATCAATTGAATGGAGCCCATGCCATCATTTCTGATCAGTGTGCGACCTGCCACAATGGGGATTACAACAATACGCCCAATACCTGTTTTGGCTGTCATGCTACGGCCTACAACCAAACGACCAATCCGAATCACGCAGCGGCGCAATTTCCAACGGATTGCCAAAGTTGCCACACGGAAAACACCTGGATACCTTCCACTTTCGACCACAATAGTTTCTATCCCATTGTCGGAGCACATGTGGCTATTGCCAATGATTGTAATGCTTGTCACAATGGTGATTTCAACAATACCCCCAATACGTGTTTTGGTTGCCACGCTGACGATTACAACCAAACCAACAACCCGAACCATGCCAGTGCCGGATTCCCGACAGATTGTGAGGCCTGTCACTCCCAAAATGCCTGGACACCGGCCACCTTTGACCACGATGATATGTATTTTCCGATTTACAGTGGTAAACATGACGACGAATGGAATGACTGCATAGACTGCCATACAACAGGTAACTTCTCTACCTTCAGTTGTATTGATTGCCATGAACATGATGACCCCGGTGATTTAGCTGATGAACATGAAGATGTAGGAGGGTACATTTACGAGAGTAATGCCTGTTTCGCCTGCCATCCGAATGGAGAAGATTAAAGCCAAAGCGTTAAATGAAGTTATTCAACTACATATCAGCGATTGTATTCTTGACACTCCTAAGCATAAGTCTCCAAGGCCAAGGTCAAATGGTTTTGGAGAAAGGAGTCGTCTCCTTTGTTTCCTCGAGGAATATCTACGTCAAGTTTGCATCTACCAAAGGCATTGCTGTAGGTGACACCCTTTTTATCACGAAAAATGAGCACCTCCTACCTGCATTAGTGGTCAATAACAAATCCTCCACCTCTACGGTTTGTACTTCTTTAACTCAAGAGCAAATTGCGTTAAAGGACGAAATATTTGCCAAGGTCATCGGCAAAAAAGAACAGCCAGAAACGGAAAAGGAACCTAAAAAAGAAGAGGTCCCCGCCCCTACTCCCGATAAGGAAGAAAAAGCAAATACTGACAAGCCAGCAGCTACGGTAATCACACCGGATGAGGACAAAGAAGATTACCTATTCAAAGAAAAAACCAGCGGCCGCATTTCAGTAGCTTCCTATAGTAATTTATCGGATTACCGAAATACCCACCGCATGCGGTATGCCTTTAACTACCGAGGCCATAATCTAAAAAACTCACGATTTTCAACGGAAAGTTATATCACCTTCAGGCATACAATCGGGGAGTGGGAAGAAGTTCAAGACAACTTTTCCAGGGCCCTAAAAGTCTATGCGCTTTCCGTAAGCTACGACTTCGACTCTACCTCCAACCTTACCTTGGGGAGAAAGATCAACCCAAGAATGTCCAGTATCGGTGCCATTGATGGATGCCAATACGAGAAGGGAGTGGGGAAATTCATCCTGGGAGCCATCGCCGGTTCACGCCCCGACTATTCCGACTATGGCGTGAATTTGAGCCTTTTGCAGGTGGGGGCTTATGCGTCCTATGTTTCAAAAATTCCCGGTAAATACCGGCAATCTACTTTTGGTTTTATTGAGCAGCACAATAAAGCAGAGACAGATCGTCGGTTTGTCTATTTTCAGCACTCCGGTGAGTTAGTGAAAAATCTAAATCTATTCAGCTCCTTTGAAGTCGATTTATACGAAAAAATCAATGGAGAGGCGCAAAGCACGGTACAGTTGACCAATTTATACCTCTCTTTGCGCTATCGGGCAACCAGGAATCTTCGATTATCTGCGTCTTATGACAATCGAAAGAACATCATCTATTACGAATCATACAAAAATTTTATAGACCAGTTGATTGATGATGAGACCCGGCAAGGAATCAGGTTGGGCATTAGTTATCGGCCTTTCAAATTTGTTACATGGGGGGTCAATACCGGCTGGCGATTTCAAAAAAGCAATGCCAACGTTTCCAAAAACCTCAATACTTATCTAAATTTTGCCAGAATACCCGTGGTCAACATCCGAGCCTCTCTGACAGCTAACATACTGGAAACCAACTACATAAAAAGCCAGGTTTTTGGAACCCGCTTTTCAAAGGAGCTGATAAAAAGGATATTGAGTACTGAATTATACTTCAGAATGGTAAATTACCAATATAAATCTAGCGAGAACAAGGTGCATCAAAATATCGCCGGTACAAGCTTTTCCCTTAGGATACTGAAAAAGTTAACTTTGTACTTATATTACGAGGGAACTTTTGATGACCGGAACCAAGCCTATCACCGGTTTAACACCAGACTCATTCAAAGATTCTAAACTTTTAAAAAGAAACAGTCAGTTTACAAACAACTGATTTTCATTCATGCCCTATTATGTATAGAATTATGAAATTGCAGAATTTGAAACCCACACTTTTTTTCCTGATGACGCTGATATTCTTTGCTTGCGACTCCAAACCCAAGGTGATCGAAAGCGAGGGCGATGCCTCAACGGAAGCGTCAGCGGGCAACACCATCCCATCCCTGCAGGATGTACCTATGGTCGCCGATGCCGTTTCAGATGAACATAAAGTGGAGGTAATTGAAGTCTTGAATACGGATAAATATACCTATCTCAATGTGGAAGAAAATGGTAAAAAATATTGGATTGCCATTTCTCGGAGAGACGTCGAAGTTGGCGACACTTACTATTTTAAGGGAGGATTGCTGAAAAAGAATTTTTACAGCCGAGAGTTCGACCGCACCTTTGAAACGGTATACCTCGTGTCCAAATTCTGGAAACAACCACAAGGCGGCGGGTCCGCATTGGATGAAGCCATGGCACAAGCGGATGGCGGAGGTACACCAAACCTAGAAGTGGGCAAAATAGAACCCATAGCCGGCGCCATTCAATTGAAAGAACTATTTGACAATAAGGAAAAATACAGTGGTCAGACCATCAAGGTTACAGGCAAATGTGTAAAAGTCAATCCCATGATTATGAACCGCAACTGGCTACACATTCAAGATGGGTCGGGGAAAGATCTGGACCTCACGATCACTACCACAGAAAACATCCCCTTGGGGGCCATAGTAACCTTGGAAGGCACTATTGCCTTGGATAAGGATTTCGGAGCTGGTTATCGCTATGATGTGATTATGGAAGGTGCCGTTTTGCGATAATTTTAAGTTAAGTTCTCAATAAAGATGTTCTTATATGAAAATACTGAAAAAGATATCCGATAGACTTTTTTCCACTTCAGCAGCAGGTCTTTATATGATCTTGTTTGCGCTGGCCATTGGCGTGGCCACTTTTATTGAAAATGACTATGGCACCAGCTCTGCCCAAAAAGTCATTTTTAAGGCCCGTTGGTTTGAGCTATTACTCGTGCTTTTTGGCATCTCCATTGTGATCAACATCTTCCGCTTTCGAATGATCCAACAGAAAAAATGGGCTATTCTAGCCTTTCATGCCTCTATCATTATCATCTTGCTGGGAGCTGCCGTGACCCGCTACACCGGCTTTGAAGGCATGATGCATATCCGGGAAGGCAGTGCTTCTAATACCTTCCTTTCGGCGGATACTTATTTAGTATTTGAGGGATTGTATAAAGGAAAGACCTATAAATTTGACGAACCCGTGCTATTTGCCACCTTAGGCAATAACCATTTCGAGGGATCTTATTTAATTGGTGACCAGGAAGTCAACGTGGAGGTGATCGGGTTTATGCCCAATCCGGAAGAAACCATGGTAGAAGATGAAAATGGGATCCCCGTGCTTAAAGTCGTCATAGGTGGTGCCAACGGACGAGAAGAATACTACGTGCGCTACGGCGATCAAACCCGCATTCGAGGTACTTTATTTAATTTTGGCAATGAGGAAATCCCGATGGCTTTCAACATCAAGTTTGAGAACGGCGAGCTCTTTTTCAAAGCTCCAACTACCTTTTCGCAAACGCAGATGGCCACCCAACAAAAGGATACCCTCACCGGAGGGCAATACCACCCATTATTTCTCCGAAGCTTGTATACCAATGGTACTCAAAGCTTTGTATTTGGAGATTTCTCGCCAAAGGCACAAGTAGAGCTAACATCTACCGATCAGAAAATGGCCAGCAATAGTATGGCTGGCATAAAACTTCGCGTGAGCAATGGTCGTCAAACGGAAGAAAATTTCGTTTTTGGATCGAAAGGCATGGAAGGCCGACCACGGCCCTTTGTTTTGGGTGATTTGCAACTGGCCATTAGTTATGGATCAAAAAATGTGGAATTGCCCTTCGCCCTCAAATTGCGGGATTTTATTATGGAAAAATACCCCGGTACCAATAGTGCTTCCTCCTATGCCAGTGAAGTGACGCTGATTGACCCGAGATACAATATCAATGAAGAGCAGCGGATTTTCATGAACAATATCCTCAATTACGAAGGCTATCGCTTTTTCCAATCCTCCTTTGACCAGGATGAGTTAGGCACTTACCTGAGTGTCAATCACGACTGGTGGGGCACCTGGATTTCTTACCTGGGCTACGCCATTTTGACATTGGGTATGATGCTCACCTTTTTTAGTGAAAAAAGTCGGTTTAGGCAACTGGCGAAAAATTTGCAGAAAATGCGAAAAGTACAAAATACCCTTGGAGCAATACTCATTGGATTGGGTTCTCTCTTTATGCCACTATCCGCAACGGCCTATGCACCGGTACAGACCAACACCATCAATATTGATCATGCTAAAAAATTTGGCACCCTAATCATGCAGGACCACCGGGGCCGCATGAAACCGATGAATACGTATACCAGCGAAATTCTGCGCAAACTTTCCCGCAAGGAGTCGCTCTATGGCCTAACTGCCGAGCAGGTCATTCTCGGCATGGCTACCCACCCGCAGGAATGGTACAATACCCCCATCATTAAAATGGGCAAACACGATAAAACCAAGGCTATTATTCCCGTGGAAGGCAAGCTGGCCGCTTACAGCGATTTCTTTGACGAAAATGGTCAATATAAGTTAAGGGATTATGTGCGGCAGGCCTATAATACCCCTAAAAAAGATCGGGGTGTCTTTGAAAAAGAAATGATGAAGCTGGATGAAAAAATCAACATATGCAGCATGGTCTTTTCGGGAAGTTTCATGAAGGTATTCCCCATTCCTGGTGATGAAAACCACCACTGGGAATCTCCGACAGAGGGGAGGCCTCACAGTCATCAGGAACTAAGCCCGGAATCCTTTGCCCAGAAGTTCTATGCAGCCTATATTGCAACGCTAGATGCAGCGTTGCGGGAAAATGATTGGAGTCTGGCGAATCGTCTGGTGGATGAACTTCGCGCATTCCAGCAAAAAAACGGATCAGCGGTCATTCCTTCCAATGGCAAAATACAGGCAGAGTTATTACTAAACAAACTCAATGTATTTAGCCGGTTGAGCATGATTTATGCATTACTTGGACTCGCCTTTTTGGGTTTGTTATTCACATCTGTTTTCAAGCCAAATCTAAACTTAAAAACACCCACCAAGATTGTATTGGGGCTATTCATGGCCTGTTTTGTACTACACGCTTTTGGTTTGGGTTTGCGCTGGTACGTGTCTGGCCGAGCACCATGGAGTAATGGCTACGAATCCATGATCTATATTGCCTTTACGACTGTTCTGGCCGGTGTTATCTTTGGCAGAAAAGCCTTGGGTAGTATGGCGGCGACCTGTATCTTGGCCTCTACCATTTTGATGGTAGCCGGTTTGAGTTGGCTCGACCCGGAAATTACGCCCCTGGTCCCCGTACTAAAATCGTACTGGCTCACCATTCACGTTAGTCTGGAGGCCGGTAGCTATGGATTTCTGATGCTCGGCGCTTTGATTGGCGTCTTGAACCTGATCTTCATGATTTTTAGAACTCAAAATAATGCCCAGAACGTCAATCGCATTGTTAAGGAAATGACCCAGATTAGTGAAATGACCCTGATCGGCGGATTATTTATGGTCAGTATCGGTACCTATTTGGGCGGTGTGTGGGCCAACGAATCCTGGGGCCGTTACTGGGGTTGGGACGCTAAGGAAACCTGGGCCTTGGTTACAATCCTGGTCTATGCCTTCATTCTGCACATGCGCTTCATCCCTGGATTCAGAGGAGCCTATGCTTTTAATGTAGCCACCCTTTTCGGATGGGCTACCGTATTGATGACCTATTTTGGTGTCAACTATTACTTATCCGGATTACATTCCTATGCGGCAGGTGATCCCGTACCTGTTCCGTCGTTTGTTTACTATTCCGCAGCTATCCTGACCGGAATTAGCTTATTGGCTTATTGGCGAAACAGCCAATTTCAGAAGAAAACTTCATAAAAGGAGTAATTCTAAGAACATGTTTGGAGGCAGCCCCCGAAGTATATTCGAGGCAAGCTATTCCGGCTGCAAATTTCAGTTTTTGGAATGCCGATGTAAAATCGGGACAAGCTATTTTTCCGTCCGTCTCGGCTCAGCCAAGATACACCCAAAAATGAGCTTCGCGAGAACCCAAAATCTGCAATTTTCGCTGCTAAAGCCCCACTTCCAAACATGCACTAAGGGAGAGGGTTTAGGACGAGTCAGAAGCTCACGTCCACCTTCTTCTGCAGGAATGGCATATTAGGTATGCCATTCCTGCAGCCCAACTTTAGCTTTCACTATCTTTAATTTTCAAGCAGAGTAAACTCCAATTCTTTTAGTGAGTTATCCACTTTAAGGCTATGTGCTTGAATACGACCTGCTTGAACGATGTCATCGATAACCGCTTTAATTAGGCCGATCGATTGCTCGTTGCCTACAATGACGCCGTTGTCAAGGAAGGCGCCAACGGATAATTGTCGCTCGGATTTAAATTTGTGGATCGCCTGTAGGCAAGCCTTTGCGGCTTCAAAAACTTGGTCTTCTTTTGTACCAACCTGGCTAGTAATTTCTTGCACAGATGGAAATTTAGCCTGGTGAACACTTGATACGGAAGTCTCTTTTGCCAATACCCAAGACCAAATTTCTTCAGTAATATACGGTTGAAAAGGTGCAAATAACCGAGTGATAATACTCATGGTCAATCTTAAGGCAGCAATCGCTGAAGGATCGCCGTCCTTCGCTCTGTTTTTCACCAATTCAATATAAGAATCCGTAAAATTAGACCAGAAAAAAGATTCTGTTTCTTCCAGCGCCACCGTATAATTAAACTCATTGAATGACTGATTTGCACTTTCCACCACTTTAGCCAACTGATGCAAGAAACTCACATCCAATGGGTTATCAATTTTTCCGGCATCCCCATCGTTGCTGAATACCAACTTGGCGGCATTGTACATTTTGGTGGATAACCTCAATCCATTTTTCATCAAGCCCTCATCAAATGCCGTATCTACTCCCAATCGGGCTTTGGCAGCCCAATAGCGCACTCCGTCAGCGGAATATTTGGCCATCAATTCATCTGGAGTGATGGTATTGCCCTTACTTTTAGACATTTTACTCTTGTTGGGATCTAGTACCCAACCTGAAATTACAGCATTGCGCCAAGGAATAGAATCTTCGTGCAATAACGCCTTTACAATAGTGTAAAATGCCCAGGTTCTGATAATCTCATGGGCCTGTGGTCGGATGTCCGCAGGAAATAATTTTGCGTGTTGCTCCTCATTGGTCAACCATTTGGAATTGATCATCGGAGAAAGAGAACTCGTAAACCAGGTATCAAACACATCGGTTTCTCCATAAAATCCACCGGGAAGGCCCCTTTGCTTTTCATCAAATCCAGGAGGTACATCGATTGATGGATCTACTGGCAGCTGGCTTTCTTCCGGCAGAATGGGCGACTCATAATCCACCAGTCCTTTTTCATTAATGGGATACCATACCGGAATGGGAACGCCAAAAAACCTCTGCCGACTGATGTTCCAATCGTAAGCCAAGTTTTCCGTCCAGATTTCAAAGCGCTCTTTGGTAAATCCAGGAAACCAGTTGATTTGGTTTCCTTTTGCCAGAATTTCTTTCTTCTTATCAAGCAGCTTGACAAACCATTGTCTGGAAGGAATAAATTCCAAAGGCTTGTCTCCTTTTTCATAAAACTTAACGGCTCGTTGAAAAGATTCTCCGGTCTTTTTCAAAGCCGCTGAAGCATGCCAAGAAGTCGTTTCTTTCTCCAATAATTCAACAATGGCTTTCTTAGCGGAAAAAACGGTTTTCCCAACCAACTCCTGGTAATGCTGATTAGCCGTTTCAGGATTAACCGAAGGCCAACCAGGTTTGCCAAATTCAATATTCTCAAACCGCCCTACTCTATTCAGGACTTGTCTTAAGGGAAGATTTTGCTCCTGCCACCACTCAATATCTGTGGCATCTCCAAAGGTACAGACCATTACAATACCGGTACCTTTCTCAGGATCGACGACCTCACTGGGGAAAATCGGTACAGGCACCCCAAAAAGCGGTGTTAAAGCATTCTTTCCAAAGAGCCCTTTATACCTTTCATCATCGGGGTGTGCGGTAATGCCCACACAGGCCGGCAGCAGTTCCGGACGAGTCGTCGCAATCTCAAAACTACCTCCGTTTTCTACCTGAAACTCCACGTGGTAAAAGTTACCACTCACCGGGCGATCTTCCAACTCCGCCTGCGCAATGGAGGTTTGAAAATTGATATCCCACATAATGGGCTTGATCGCATTGTACAAATGCCCTTTCCTGTAAAGATCGAGAAAACTCAATTGTGCTACCTGCTGCGATTGTTTACTAATCGTAGCGTACTCCAGACTCCAATCAACCGATAGGCCCAGGTTTGTCCATAGCTTTTTAAAATTCTCTTCATCTTCCCCGGTCACCACATGACACAACTCGATAAAGTTCTTTCTTGAAACTTCCGTTGGTCTTTCTTTCCGGGTTTTGCTGGTTGCTTTCTCAAAGGTTAATCCTTCCTGGTATGGCTCATTGGCATTGCAACGAATGTGAAAAAGGTTCTGAACCCTCCTTTCAGTGGGAAGTCCATTGTCGTCCCAACCCATTGGGTAATAAATGTTTTTACCCATCATCCGCTGAAATCGGACGAGAAAATCTGTTTGCGAATAGCTAAATACGTGACCAATGTGCAATGAGCCCGATACAGTGGGTGGCGGTGTATCTACCACAAATGTGTTGTCTTTGTCTTCATCATATCGATAAACCTGGTGTCTATCCCAAAAGGAGAGCCACTCAAGTTCTTTATTCTTAAAATCGAAATGCTTCGGAATTGCGTCAAAATCCACTGTAATCAATTTTTCCATTACCCGAGTACGTTTATGTGATGAACTATTGCATAATTTTTTGAAAGACGCAAATTTCGTTTTTTTTTGGCAGAAGACGAATTATTTAATCATACAATTTCGCCGCCAGATCATCACCTGTCAAACAGAGCGATTCGCGCGTGGTCGTGTATTTTAAGCGTTTTTTTTGATTGCCAGAGTGGCCGTTGAGGACCAATATCCCTCCCCCCAAAAGTACTCTGTTGTCTACATACAAGCCGCTGCACTCATATCGGTTTCTTCCTGAGTGCATGTTTGGAGATAGCCATTCAGTCCCGGTAAAACCGGGATTTTGGAACCTCAAAAAACGCCTTGTTTTACCAAAAAAATGATGCTTTTCGCCAGCAAATCCGACCTCCACACATGCTCGTATTTAATCTTCTTGGCACTATTAAAATTGAATATCTTTGACAAATTCGTTAATGGTTACTTGCTCTTTTACTACTGGTTTTCCATCAAGTAGGACATTTTCGAACAACACGCCCTCTATGGTATGATGCTCATCGTATCCAATGAGTTCCATGCTCGCATGATCTTTTATAATGTAAGGTTTCCAGTCTGAACCATCCTGGAATCCGGTCAAGGTGGTGTCAATGGGAGCAGAAATTGCCGTTATATCTTTGAAGGTAACATTTCTGATATTGCCCCGCTCTTCGCTTTCGGTCCAGCGGGTCTTGCCAATCCAGCAGGAGATAAGTCGGCGTGCTTCTTCAATTCTGATATTTTGAAATGTGACATCACTGATCACCGCATCATCACAATGGTAAATGCGGAGCGCTGTTTCCCGTCCCACATCATGGATCACATCACAGTCTTCGAAAAGCACTTGACTCACATTTTCGTGCACTTCGGCTCCGATGCTCAGGGAATGGGCCAATTCGTTCCATACCACGCATTTTCGGGTATGTATATTCTTTACTTCTCCCCGCCCCGCAAATGATTTAATGACCACCGCATCGTCGAGTGTTCGCATAAAACAATTTTCAATCAGGGCGTCCCGACTGTTGGAAATATCTACGCCATCCGAATTTCCACGCCAGCCAATAATTTTAATGTTGTCCACATGAATATTATCTGAAGCCTGAATCGGAATTGTCCAGTGACTGGGGTCGCAAATGGTGACGCCTTCTATTTTTATATCATTGGAATTCTGGGCAAAGATGGTATACCGTCGGTTCGATCTTGGGATCGTAGCCTGGTCGATAATGCCTCTTCCCCGCACCGTAATATTTTTTCCTTCCAGGAGAAAGGTAGGAGGTTTTCTCTTCTTGCCCCGCAATTCCACTTCTTTTTCGTCCGGATCCGGCACACAGCGTAAATAAGCCCCCCCGGCAATATACACGGTGGCGTTATCTCCTACAGCCACGCTGGTTACATCGTGAATTCCTGGCCCAAAATAGATCACATTCGGATCATCGGGATTTGGAATCTCAGCTTCAAATGGGTTGGCAAAAATATGCAGGGATTCATGCCAGTCGCCGTTGACTTCAATGGTGAGGTTGCTTGGTTTGTCGAGCGTAAATATTATTTCGTTTCCCTCTGTTTTTGGCGTTATACCGAAGGAGGTGGGCAAGATTTTTACCGAAGTAACTACGTCGGGATAAGTCACTTTTATTTCCACTTTTTCACTCATATCAAACGAAGCAAAGGAGGCAAAACCAAATTCGCTACGGGAATGGTTGAGTCGTGGAATGGGTTTGCTTGGCGGAATTTTTGTTTTGTATACCGGCACTGTTTGACGCTCCACTTCCACTGCGAAAGCTTGCGAAAGTTCAATGCCATCCGGCGCAGGATAGATCCTAACTTTTTGCACTTCCTGCGTGCAGGAGGTCCATAAGAGTATGCCACAAATTGCCAATTTAGCGGACTGTCCACAACTAAAAAGAATCCAGCGGATGTATTTGTTATTCATATTTCCAATATTTTCCTTATCGATTTCGATGAGTAGATTTTCGCGGTACAGGATATCACAGATGACTGCCAGGTAGAGAAAGAAATTGCCCTCATGAACTGGAGTGCTATTCCATCGGCCTCTTTCTGGCAAACTGAATCCATACACTTAGTTGCTCCGCCAGAAAAGAAAAAGCTGAGTGCATGTTTGGAGGTCAAACTTTGGGCTGCAAAACAGCACCTCCAAACATGTACTGAGCAGTAAAAGTAAAACCAGGGTGAATACAATTTTTGTTGGCAACGTCACAAATTTGCTCGTCTCCTTGAAATTTATCAGATTGATGCAGCGCATCATTTCAATGGAATCACCATATTCCAGGTCTTGGTTCCCTTGCCAAATCCTCCGGGGCCATCCATTGTTGCAAAAAACAGGTGAGTCGGTTTTCCATTCTCCACAAGAACAAATGGCCTTTCCAATTGGCCCTGCTCAATGGTTTGACCATTATCCCAGGTTACCGTTCGGGTATATGCCAATGGTTTTTTGTCTAGCACCCAGTTAATACCATCTTTTGAATGAGCCAAAACACCTCCATGATATCCATTTGTGATATCTCCGGTCATATCCTTGGCGATCATATGAAAACCTTCATCATCGCTCCATAAATGCGGATCTTCTACCTCACCAAACTTTTCAGACGAAAAAAGAGGTTTGTCGCTAGCTACCGTATATTCCCCATCATATGAAGGAGCGGTAGCGACCCCGACAGACTGGCTGGTTTGGGTTATTTCATCTTCTCCATAGCTTCTCCCCTTGAAAAGGAGTACCACTGAGCCATCCTCTTTTATCAGTGGAGAAGGATTGGATGTGAGGAAACTATAAAATGAGTTTGGCTTCACATCTAAAACAGGAGTATCCAACCTTTTCCACGGGCCATTGGGACTTTTGGAAGTGGCAAGACCAATTCGCTTTCCCCATCTGCCTGCTATACACCATTTGCTGGAGAGCGTGAGTTCATCGGCTGTTTCCTCGGTCAACGTTTCAAACGGATGCGTAGAGCCCATATAATACAGGAGGTAGGTGTCTTTGTATTTGACAATTTTGGGATTGTGACAAGACCTCCCATCCCAATACTGGGCTCCTCTGGCTCCCAGAGCCACATCTCTGAATTCATAAGGTCCTTCCGGTGTCTCCGAAACGGCATGAACAATTTCGGAAGCGATCATCCATCCGGGATGAAACTTGAAATACTTTGGCCACCTGGAGGCGTACATGTGATACTTTCCGTCTTCACCTTTGATCACTGAACTACCCCAAACCCAATAGTCTTGCATTTCCAGTCCACCACCCACGGGAGCAGTGCCCAGGTTATTATAGATTGTATTTTGACCTGTTGCTGCAAAGCTGATTAAGCACAATATGGATAGTGCAATGCCTTTCATATATTTAACTTTTACAATTTTTCAACACTTACGTAATAGGCTCCAATTTCAATTCCACTATCCAGCAAGAACCGTGTTTCGAGATTGGCGATTCCTTTTTTCAGTTCAAGGGTAAATTCGACAAATTCGGCATTGGGGTCAACTTCTTTTGACAGCTCTTGGTCCTGGATCTTCAGGCCGGCTTTCTTCACGATTAAGGCCTTACTCTTTTTACTCTCGCTCACACTCGTGCCCTCAATAGCAGGACGAACAGGAGCCAAAGCATTTAGGGCCAAATGTGTTTCTTCAGGCCAGCGGCGCAATTTTAATTGATAGGTTCCACTTTCGGCTATTTTGAGCATCCAATGGCCATTATCTTCATACCCCTGGCGAATGTGTCGTTGATGCCAGGGACTAACTGCTTCGGTATGCCAATCGTGACAATACAGGCTGGTGGGGTTGTCTGCTTCATGGCCGATGATAATGTAGGGCTGATCCTGGTAGCTTGGAGATATCTCCCTCCACCATTCGTCATAAGCAGCTTTTAACGCCTCCATTTTTTCGGGATATTGTTCCGCTACATTGGTTCTTTGCTCAGGATCAGTGTTTAAATCATACAACTCCGTACCGTTGATCAGCCGCCAGTTGGCTTGCATCAAGGCGGTTCTGCGCCAGGGTTCCGGAACTTCTATTCTTTGTGAATTGGTAATAACAATTCTGTCCTTGAAGCCCTCATTATTACCGTTGATCAATGGGACCAGACTTTTGCCATCAAAATTTATTTCGGGGCTGATCTGCAGTTTACACAGATCAACCAGGGTGGGGAAAATGTCGTAATGTGCAGTCAGTTCATGGATATCCTTTCCTACGGAAATACCCCCATCTTTCCAGTGTACAAAAAGTGGAACCCGATGACCGCCTTCGTACATACTGGCCTTGATGCCACGCATACCTGCATTATTTCCTTTCACCACGAAACCATCCAAACGATGTCCTTCTACTTTTGCTCCCTGAGCGGTTCCATTATCGGTGGTAAAAATCAAGATGGTATTATCCATCAACTTCATTGACTTCAGGTAATCCACCAGTTTGCCTATGTTTTCATCGATATTGCTGATCATCCCATAAAAGGGGGCATGATGGATGTTTTCATTGTCTTTGTACGGGGCGGAATACTTATCGTCCACGAAGTATGGTGAATGGGCCGCATTGGTGGCCAGATAGACAAAGAAAGGTTTGTCTTTTTGTTTTTCGATATATTTTTTAGTTTCATTGAACCAGATATCTGTACAGTATCCCTGGTATTGTTTTCGTTGGCCATTATGTAAATAGGTGTCATTGAAGTAGTCATTGTCCCAATAATCCATGGTTTGCTCAATGCCGCCGCCGCCATGAACGAGTACTTCCTCAAATCCTTTATCTTGTGGCCGGAAGGGGTAATTATCGCCCAAATGCCATTTTCCAAAAATGGCGGTGCTATAACCGTTTTCTTTGAAAACCTGCGCCATGGTGGTTTCTCTTTCCAGAATGAGAGAGCGGCCATTGACAGTATGCCATACCCCGGTTCGGTTGGAGTGGTGGCCGGTCAGGAGCGCTGCTCTGGTAGGCGAACAGGTGGGACTCACGTGGTAATCCGTAAAGCGAGCACTGACTTTATGGAGTTGATCGAGGTTGGGCGTTTGAATATATTCATTACCCAGGCAGGCGAGATCGCCATAACCCTGATCGTCAACCATAATGAGGATGACATTTGGTTTTTTTTCCTCTACGGGGTTGCACCCGGCAGAGAATAAGGAGAGTACAAGTATTGGTAAGAATAGTGTTACTCGGTTCATCATATTATACTTATTAACAATTGGATGCTATCATTCTTCTGTGGTGAAAACTGCAGCTGGTAATCCTTCCCGGTTGTACAAATTTGCCCCTTCCGGATTTGAGGACCATGCATACCGCACAGCGGTTGGCTTCTCCACCTGATGACTAAAAACCTCAATTTTATTTTTTGCAATTATTTTAGCTTCCGCCATTTTCCACTCCCCATTTTGTGCCCTAATCTCAAACCAGGTCAAGGATTCATCTACCGCTACAACATCATTCAATAATTCTTTTTTACCGACAATTAAACCAGAACCTACCTCCGTAAATTCAATGATCATCTTGTTGCCAATCACGTTAAAACCTTTGTAAAGAGGGCCACTTACCGCAGAGACTTCAATGCCGTATTCATTTTTCAATGGCCAAAGTGACAGGCGTTTGCCGGCATCAATTTTATTGTGTGGGTGTACATCTTTTGCTTCACCAATATCATGTAGAACCGCCATTCCGGTATGGGGCAGGGATAAAGTCCGGCGCAGGTGGTCATTTACGGTAGCCCATCCCAAATCGGAACGTTTGTCTGGAACCTGATGGGCTGCTAATTGTGCCCAATAAAACGGGAAGTCACCCTGTCCCCATTCTTCTCTCCAACTGGTGATTAGAATTTTGAAGTATTTCTCGTATTGCTCCTCCAAAAAATGGGAATTACTTTCGCCCTGATACCACAACACCCCTTTAATTGCGTAGGGAACAATTGCTGAAATCATCCCATTGTGCAAGGTAGCCGGGATTTGTTTGTCGTCTATTGGATGCTTTCGCGGATATGGCTTTCGGGTTGATTTTCCTCCGTCTACCCAACTCTGATACCTTCGCTGGTAAGAAGTATCCACATAATTTTCGGGATCGGTTGCCGCTATTTGTTCATTAATTCTTTTTCTTCCATTCTCGAAATATGACCTTAAATCTTCATCAGCCATATAGGCCTCTTCCGAAATCCACGGTTGTATTCGGGTACCCCCCCACGAACATTCTATGATGCCGACAGGTACGTTCAGGTGCTTTCGCAACTCTTTGGCAAAGAAATATCCGGTTGCGGTTATTTTTCCAATTTTATCAGGATTTACACTGATCCAGTTGCCTTCAAAGTTTGTTTTCTTCTCCGTAATGGACAATGCACGGGATACTTCAATGTGTCTTAGCCAGGGATCATTGGCGGTAGCTATTTCATTTCGAATAAATTCTACCAGTGGTTGGAATTTGGCTTGCCGGGCATCGTTTACAAATTTCGCCATTTCGAAATCCATATTTGATTGCCCCGAACAAAGCCAGACTTCGCCCGACAATACATCCTCAAGAACAATCTTATTCTTTCCTGTTATTACAATTTGAAATGGTCCGCCAGCTTTGGGCGTTTTTAATTTCACCCGCCAAGTGCTATCCATTTTTGCAACAACTTCGGCCTTTGCCCCCCAACTGGTTTCGATAGAAATATTCTCCAAAGGATCAGCCCAACCCCATACGGGAATTTCAGTGTCTTGCTGTACCACCATATGGTTGGAAAACAATGTATTCAACCTCACATTAGCTAAAATTGCCTGTGGGAAGATCCAAATACTAAAAATTATTAAATACCGTAGATTCATCTCTAATCGTTAAGTTTAGCTCTTGATTATAATAACGAATGTACTCCAAACGATACGCTTATTGAGAATGTGCTTCGCGAATTACTTTTCCATTTAGTAGTTCCTTGGCTGATACCTTTATCTGTTTGCCATCACCCTCCAATCCAGAAATGGTAATCTCCTGAATCCGGCCATCCATAAGTTCAACAACCAATTCATTGGCACTTTTTCCAAATACTGTTTTAATGACTGATTCATTTTCATATGGCTCAATGACCGACAAGTACCTGGCTTCTTTTCCTCTGCTTCTGACCGCCATGGTTTTTCTGCGAGAGGTTTCATCTCCCAAAGGATAGTCCCCACCTATTTTGGCGGTGAAGGTTACAGCGTCCATGCCGGTAAGGTCAATGATGATTGTACCCGATTCCTGATGGTCCTCAGGCATTCCGGGCACCGAATTCTCCATTAATTCACCCGCGATTTTTATAGGGCCACCATAGTAGTCCATGCCCTTGTTATCCGGCTTCAGGATATTCTGGTATACAACCGGAAGAGAAGAAAGGAAAACCTCCGAACCATCTTGTTTTACGAGTTTTGCATTTCCCCAGAAGATGGTATTATTGGAAGGTTTACGCCCCAGGCTAGTGCTTAAAACCAACTGTTTTTTGCCGGTTATGTCGAGGGTCAGATTTTTGCTCCCCAAAACCCAGGCCCCCGTACTATCATTTAAAAGTAGTTCGCCATCAGCTTCCACCTTAAACCACAGCTGTTTATTCACATGGTGTGATTCGGCGGGCATGGCAAGCATGATTTCATTTTTCTTAGGCCAGGCATTAAATACATCGATTTTGAGCGGACCATCTTCACTATGAAGCATCATGGTTCCTTTATTGTCACACCCTTCTCCAAAACACATTTCAAATTTTGTTCTGGCCGTACCGGTCGTTTGATACCAATCACAATCTGTAAAAAACTGAGCGGCACTCAGCGGATCAGTGCTCATTTGGTTGTCATGTCGCAGGAATTTTTTATCCGGGGCTGTAATTTCCTTAAATCCTTTCATTTGCAGAAGCCAATCGAAGGTATGCTCTTGTTCGGTTTTCAGATAATCAGCCAAGATGACATAGTCATCCATCATTACCATGAGGCGCCGTTGCAGCACCGGTTCGGTATAATCAGTGACGGCACCATATTCCGGGGCATTGTCAGGTACTTCAATGGTACGACCTTCTTCCCACCCTTTTTCAGCGAAGGACATACCTTTTTTGTCGCCATAGACCATTCCACCATAAGGCGGATGGCTCCAGCGTGCGTTCGTCTCAACCGCTGTGGCCTGCATCATGTCTCCGGTATAAAAAAGGGTACGCCAACTCTCTTTGGGCTCCTGCATTTTTTGATCGACCACCACCATGTTTTTGGTCATAGATGTTTGCACCAAAAACTTGTATACGTAGTTGGGATAGCTATACCAAATCATCTCGGGGTTGTAAAAACTACGGCCGTAGCGCATCATGCTCAGAAAGTTGGTCCGATCAAAATGGCCATGGTATCCGCCATGAGAGCCATAGTGTAGTGCTGCCTGAATTTGCTCTCTTTGTTTTCTGCCCGATTTTTGAGAGCGCAATTGTACGATCCCGATATTATCGGCAAAGGCTGATTGGGTGTTTTTTTCTGATACAATATCCGGCAGCTCAGGAATACCGTACAATAAGTTTCGACGATTCCCTCTCTTTATTACCGCTGCATATTCAGGGTCGCCGTACAAGTAATAGGCTAGTTCATAGGGTTCGCCGGTCACCCGGTCTTCGCGGGCATCGTTTACCGCAAACATCACTCCCCGATAATCGAGGAAAGGAATTAAAGCATCCCACATATCCTTGATGCCAATACTATTTACATTTTGCTTTCCCCATTTTTGAAAATCCATGCCATACAATCCCGGTTTCCTCCGGTGAGGCATCAGGGCATAGTGCGCGGTGGTTCCAATTGGAAATTTCCTGTCTTTGAGGTTCTCTCCCCATGGCTCCATTGCGATAGCGACCTCAGAAAACATGGTGGCGCACCAAATGTTGTATCCTACTGAACATTCATACCACCACCCATCACTCATTACGCCCTGAGCAAGTTGTTGGTAAATGCCCGTTGGTGCCGTTAGTACGACTTCAGCCAGGTGCAGATCCTGAATGGCCAGGGCGCAGTAGAGGGCTCCTGATAACTCGCTCAAGTCCCAGTTGCCGATACCTCCTTCGTCATTGCCCAACAGCGCGGTCTCGATATACAGGCGAAAGGTGTTTTCGATGAGTTCATGGTCGTTTTTCGTCAGCAAGCCCGAGCCAATGATCATATCATATCCTCTGGCAATATCCTGAAAGAACCCTCCTTCTTTTACAAAATTGTTGTCGTTGGCACGAAAAGTTGTTGGGTAACCATTTTTCAAATTTGTCAACCGACGCAGAAACAACACACACTTTTCCGCATAGGCTTTTTTTCCTGTGAGCTTGTAAGCAATGGCGCAATTCATCATTTTGCCACCTTCGGCGGAATGAAAAAGGTACGGCCCAAAATGAGCATTCTTTCGGGCTGATTTGCTGGCAATTTCCGGGACCTCCCAATGCATCGCTCTTTTTTCGATTGCGGCCAGGCGCTCCCTCGCCCAATCGTACTGTTTTATCTTTTGTTTGACTTCATCCCACTTTTGATCTGTTAATACAATATTTGGATGAGGGACCGCCACGGCCGTAGTCAGGGTCAAGGTACTGGCGGAAGCACCCTTCCCATTTGGAATGGCTTTTAACACCTGCTTTTCCCGAACACCGAAGGGGAGATGAGCAGCGATGTCTACCTCCACCAGGCATTTTTTTACTTCATTGGGGCCCAATGCTACCTCGGAGGGCTCAATGGAAGCATTCATGGATTCCCAACCGTGACGGGTAAACATGAATTGAACCTTTTGGCTTTTTAAGGTAGTGTTTCCAACTTCCACTTCATAGATCACTTTGTCTCCGGCACGGGCCGATTTTCCCTGTATGGCAGCTTCCAGAGAAAGGCTTTCTCCTTTAGTTAAACAAACATTCCTGATCTGTAGAATGGCATTTTTTTCTGATCTGGCTGTGATTTCTAGGGTCTTAATGGCCTGTAAGGTGCCCCATTTTTGCCCTTCGTTTACCTCCAGTAGCGTCCAGGGCAGATAAACGGTATGCCAGCCTTGGCCGAGCCATTGAATTTTTGCCGTACTCACAGGGTTTAAGTCACCAACATCTTCCTCATCCACTTTTAGCGCAATGGTGATCTCCGTAGCAGATTCCGTTTTTTGATAAACATCGAAGGACAAACCGGCGTAGATACTCCAATCCGCGGCATGGGTGAAATATTCTCTGAATCCCTGATAAGTGCGCTCTCCGTCGGGATATCTGAAAGAAATGGTATCCCCACTGTTAAAAACCGCCTCATTCCCAACTTTTTCTATTCCCGACCAGTCAGAAAAATCAGGTGCTCCCACACTAAGACGCGTTTGAGCCTGAGTACTCAAAGAGACAAAACACAATATTGCAAGACTCCAAAATTTCATCATTGATTACTGCAGTTTTAAATCATTTTTTTTTCGGAAACGAAGACCATATCATCATAGAAAAGTCCCCGATCACAAACCTGCCGGAATACGCTATATTCCTGTTTGTCTATCCAGTTTTTGTAAAGCATAAGCATAAGCCCCCAGGGCAATGGACTTACTGGCTCCCAATTTTGAAACCCCAATACCTACACGTGGCAGATTATCATATCTGACTATGGTTTCGCTAAAAGGAACTTTTAATTCCTTGTAACGGCCCATCGCATATTCTGCAAAGGTGTTTTCGTCTTGTAGATTGAATACCTTAAAGGATAATCTATTGGTTTTGTTACCATTGAAATCAATCTGTTGCCTATTGAGTTCGGTAAACATTGCCGGAGAAAACAGACTCCAAGCAGAGGTTATGCCACCTCCTAAAATGATCAATCCATCAATTAAGGTGACAACATTTGCAATGGTGCTTCCGAGGTTTTCTCCAAATTGTTGGAAGGCTTCTAGGGCCGCTTCGATGTTTCCAGGTTTTTCGCCTATGGCTATTTTAAAAATATCTTCAGGCATTAACCTGCTATTGAAGGCTGTCCCTGCCTGGTTGGCATAAACCTTCTGGATGGCTCTGGTGCTTACGCCTTCTTCCGCATTCCAGTCGGGATAATATTTATTAAGGGTATTGTGAATTTCGGCTCCACAGGCGTTATCTCCGCGCAGCATCTTGTGGTCTACAATAATGCCGCATCCAATGCCTGTTCCAAGTGTAATGCCAATCAGGTTCTTATGTTTTTTGTTACTTCCTGCATGGGCTAGTTTTTCATTAATTTCAGGCATCAATCCTGATATCGCTTCTCCATAGGCAAACAGGTCCCCATCATTATTAATATAAACCGGGATATTAAATTTTTCCTTAAGCATGGGCCCAAGGGCGACCCCTCCCCTAAAAGAAGGGAAGTTTGGCAAATCACCGATGATCCCGTTTTCATAATCGGCCGGACCGGGAAAAGCAAAGCTAATGGCGTCTGCTTTTTTTTCCAGTTTGCTCAGCACCTGTTCAAATCCTTCAATGATTGTGCCTAGACACTTGTCTAAATTATCAGCATAAGAAGGATACCGTATGGGATCTACGATATACCGGTTACCCTGGATAGCAGAAAAGATAAAGTTGGTACCTCCTGCATCTAAGGTTAGTACAATATAATTAGAGGTAAATGAGTTCATGAAGAGTATTTTAGGCCTGCCAGCAATTTTCGTTTGATCCTGGCACCGATGGTTCTGAGTAATAGCCCCACTGAGAGAATTAGCATTCCACAAATTGATATATATAGCCTTGATTCCCAGGTATTGGGGATGAAGTTTAACAGCATGACAAAACCTCCGTAGATCAGGCAAAGATGGCCGAGTACATTGTATTGGCGGCAGTCACTTTCAAGCTCTTCCTGGTGCTCTTCCTCGGATATTGGGGTATTCATTTCTACAAAAAATGCCTCCACCTGCTCCTCATAAGCTTTCGTTTCCCATTTGTAAAAGAGCATAGAAGAAAAATACCAGGCTGTACAGGCAACAAATAGCACACCGGTGGTGAGGGCTATATTCAAATCATTAAATTCCTGCGCGGTGAAAGCCTGTTGCGGGGAAAAAATTGAGGTCATGAAATCAGGGGTCAAGATAATCCTGAGAATAATGGCCAGGACAAAACCGAATACCATTGCACTCCAGGCGGACCAGGCAGGGGTTTTCTTTACAAAGATTCCGAAAAACAGGGGGATGGTAGAGGGGATGCCGATAGAGGCTGCAGCAATTAGTACAAGATCGAAGAGGGGGGTTGACTTCAGCCCTTGAAAATAAATTGCCATAAACATCATCAGCACCCCATTGACGAGGATAAAGATTCTACCCACGAGAATTTGTCTGGATTCAGAAGCCCCTTTGTTGATCACCCGGATATAAAAATTTCTGACAAAAGCACCGGAGGAGACATTCAAAAAGGTATTGATGGTGGTTAAGGTAGCCGCAAATATAGCACAGACCAAAAGTCCTAACAATCCTGCAGGAAGCAGGGTTTGTGCCATGGCCACATAGGCCGCTTCATTGGGATTGTTCAACATAGGGAACTCAGTTGCCAGATCGGGGTGGAAGTAGGTGGCCGCCACCGCTGGAATCATCCAGATAGGGGATAAGATCAGGTAGCCAAAAATGGAAATCAGGGTTGATCGCCGGGCATCTTTACCATTCTTGACGAATACATACTTGGCCCCTCCGGTGGTAGTCATACTGTTGTTCTGGACCAATTGGTTTGTCAGCAGGGTAACCGCAAAGAGTATCACAATCCACGGCCGGTCAAAGAGCGACCAATTCAAGTGTTCCGGAGGAAGTTTTTCCAACAGTCCTGAAAAACCACCAATTTGAGGGTGTGACAGGGTCAGAAATACCATGACCAGGGTTATGGATAATACGATGAGCATCTGTACAAAATCACCGGCTGTAGCGGCCCAGGAACCTCCAAAGAGGGTCATCAGACAAACTACGGTACCCAACAACACAATGAGTAGTGTAATATTCAAACCAAATACCCCGTACATGAAGATCGAAATGGTGTAGAGGTAGATGCCGCCCAGGATCAGATTGGCAAAGATTGGCAGCCAGGCAAATACCTGTTCATTAGTGTTTCCAAAGCGTTTTCTAATGGCCTCAATGGCTGTCACTACCCGCATTTGCCGGAATCTGGCGGCCGTAAAAAAATAGGTAAACAGATAGCCTATAATATTACAGGCGAATAACAGGAGAAAAAATGTGCCTGTTTCATATGCTTTGGCTGCGCCTCCGGTAAAAGACCAGGCAGAAAAGGTCGACATGAAAGTAGAGCTTCCTACTACCCACCATAGCATTCCGCCACCACCGCGAAAGAAATCGCTGGCTGATTTACTAAAACTCTTATATATAGGCCCCATAATGAACATAAAGCCCAGATAGAATACTACAACAATGTAATCATAAATAGTCATATCGACATTCTCTTGTTTAATGGTTCAGGTGGCTATAATTCTTGCTTTCCTGTTGAAATCCGAGTAATTCCTGTAATGTGTTTGCATCCTTAAGGAATTGTTCCGCTGAGTTATCTTTTACAAATTCTAGATTGCATGAAATGGTGTCTGAAATTTTGCATAACTGCAAGACATACTGTTTCCAATCATTGATTCCCTCGCTGAGTGGCAAACGCACTTCGGCTTTGGGCCACCAGTGAAATACGTGCACGCCCACTATCCAGGGCAGGATCATTTTTATCCCGGCACCATTGATGGCTGGCCCGGCACCGTGAAGTGGCTGCCAGTAGGTTTTGATTTGCGGGTGAGCTAATTCAGTAAGTAGCTCACAACAAGCGCTATAGGTGTCATTTAGGGTATTATCATGAAATTCAAAGGCCAGGCAAATCCCTTTTTGTCCGGCTTTATCTGCTAAAAGCCTGGTTTCGTCCAGTATTTTTCTGAGGTAGGCTTGAGTGGATTCAGCGCTGCTTTTATGTCCGGCCCATATTCTGATAACAGGGGCATTCAGTGCTTCGGCAGTATTGAGTACATCCGCAAACTCCTTCCCTTTATCACTATTTTTACCGACTACATAATAGGACCCGTAAGCACTCACTATCAACCCCGCCTCTTTTGTCTGTCGGCTTATTGTTATAGCCTGCTCCAAATGCCCCGTAGGCACATGGACGTCGGCTCCCCACTCAATGCTATGTAAACCAGCTTTCACGGCCAGCTTAATAATTTCTTGCGGTGATTTGCCTCTAAACGTTACGGATGCCACTCCCGGTACCATCATAAATCACTCGGTATTTTTTATCCAAAAAGAGCATGGATTTGTATCCTAAAAAACATGGATTACGCCCCTTGCCAGCGAAAGCCTGCACAAATTTGTAGTCAGAAGTTAAGGTAGGTTAAGGAGGTGAAAATTCGCCCCCTTAACCCCATTTGAGTCCTTAACCAATGTATGTATGAAACTAGTTTGATGATGACAGGTTATTAGATTTTTATCCCTTAGTGCTTGTCTGGAGGTAGTCCCTGAAGTATATTCGGGCAAGCTATTCAGTCCCGGTAAAA
>CAXHCA010000094.1:0-25720 GCA_964015035.1 uncultured Saprospiraceae bacterium | reverse complement strand
GATCCATACTTTACCCGGTGCCGTGACTAGGATGGTTTGAATGGTATTGGAGCGAAGTTTGGCATTTTTGGTGGTGAGTTGCTTGATAAGTGACAGCTGTGGTTGTGTTTTAAAATGGTAAACACCAGAATATTTGGTACCAATCCACAGCTCATTACGCGCCCGGTCGAGGTGGGCTGCTGTGATTTCTGTGAAATCGTTACCCATCAGGCGTTCTAGGTTGGCGCGGGAAAGCTTAAGCTCTTCGTTGCCATCCGGTGCACTAAGCAGTGACCATTCTGCTGCATCAATCGCAATGGGGTTGGCAAATTCCGGAGATTGGACCAGAAATACACCTTTGGCATCAGCGACCCAGCGGTTGCCATTTTCGTTGACGTAGACATTTTTGATGGCCACGTTGCGGTCAATAGCGGCAGCACGACGTACTTTCATAACTTCCTGAGCGCTCAACATTCCAAAACTGCAACAAAGCAGCAAAACCAGTAACTTTCTCATGTCAGTGATATCCTATTTTATTTGGTTCTTTGATCACGAAATCAGTCAAAGAACGTTTTTTTGCAAAAGTCGGCAATTTTATAATATGGGAGGGTGGATACTTACTACGAAAAAGTACCGGATTTATTGTGGAATTGAATTGTCGGGAATAAAAAAGCCATCCCGAAACCGGGATGGCGAAATCTTGGTAAAATAAAGTCCCCTTTAAAATTACACTTACATGGCTGCATTAGCCATTGTTCTTTTTCCGTTCTCTCGACAATTGATTAGATGTATTGTGCCGGAGAATTTTGCTTCTTTGGGATGTCCGGAGCAGGTATTTTGCTTAAATACACGGTGCTGAGTGTTCAGTTTCTGTTCTAAAATACCCGTCCGGATCAAATGTTGTTGGTGGTTGTCGTTGTGCAATCACTTCAAAAAAGAGGTGATTATTTTAAATATGGAGCTGCTTGGTAGATACAATATGGTATTTCCAAAAAGAAAAAATCCTATTCTATGAATTTTGACAGTTGGGGGCTGTGGGATCAAGATCATTAATATGGCTGCAAGTTAGTCCGACTCGGCTTCGAATGTGTTCACGCATGTTGCAAATCCGTTCAATATTGTTGCAAATCACCTTAGTGCATGTTTGGAGGTAGCCATTCAGTCCCGGTAAAACCTGCAATTTTCGCCACCTCCAAACATGCACTAAGAAGTAGGGGAAATGCTTGCTTCTTTGGGTGAAAACCCAAACCTCTCCTTAAAGCGGGTGGAAAAATAAGGTTGACTGCTAAAGCCTACCATCATGGCAACTTCTGTAACATTGCCTCTTTGGTGTTGCAACAACTCCATGGCTTTGTCCAATCTATAATTGCGCAGGAACTCAGTCGCCGATTGATTGATTAGGGCCTTTAGTTTTCGGTGGAGTTGCGAGCGACTCATTTGCACCTTTGACGCCAGTATTTCAATGGAAAGGGATTCATCGTCGATGTGTTGGTCGATAGCCTCGGTCAACTTTCTCAAAAATTCATTGTCCAATACATTTGGGAAGCTGATGTCTTTTTGCGGGTTTCCTTTTTGGCTACTGAATTTTTCCTGTAGTTTTTTTCTGATGGCGATTAGGTTTTCAATTCGGGTGGTCAATTCTTCGGTATTAAAAGGCTTGGTGAGGTAAGCATCGGCTCCGGTTTTCAAGCCTTTGAGTTTGTGCTCAAACGAGGATTTTGCGGTAAGTAGGATGATTGGTATGTGGGCTGTTTGCTCCTGGTTTTTCAGATGGTCGCATAAGGTATAACCATCCATAATGGGCATCATCACATCCGAGATGATGAGATCGGGGATCATATTGGTGGCCTGCCTCAATCCTTCTGCACCATCGGCCGCCGTTAGGATTTTAAACTTATCCTTCAACATCGATTGAATAAAATCTCTTAGATCGGGGTTGTCTTCTACGATTAGTACGATCGGGGTATCCAGGCTATTCAGCAAGGGATTTTCCGATTTGGAACTGCTGGTTGTAAGCTCCTCCTGATCCGTCATGGAGAGCACAAGTGGGGCTTCGCTGTTTGATATTTTGCCTGATTCCCGTAAAGGCAAATCTATATAAAAGGTGGTGCCGATATCGGGTTGGCTTTGTAGGCGGATACTTCCTTGCATCAGGTTCACCAATTCTTTCACCAGGGATAGACCAATGCCGGTGCCGGTTGTTTCTTTAATGCTTTTATTCGCCGGATCCTGTTCAATCTGGTAAAAGCGCTCGAAGACTTTCTCTTGCTGATCGGCAGCAATGCCAATGCCGCTATCTTTAACCATGAGGTGTAAAATGCTGGCTGCTGCTTGCTGATTGGTTGGCGAAAAGTCGATCTTGAAAAGAATGTGGCCACCCTTAGGGGTGAATTTTAAGGCATTAGACAGTAAGTTGGAAATAATCTGCTCCAGTTTTCCTTTGTCAAAGGCGAATTTCCGGTCTTGATCCGGGGCTTCCCAAAACAACTTGATCGATTGTTTATCGGCTAGGGGCACAAAGTTTTGAAATACATCACGCGCGGTCTGGATCACGTTCCCCTGATGCCAATGCAGAGGCATCTGCCCACTTTCTATTTTGGATAAATCCAGCAATTGATTCACCAGATGGAGCATTCTGCGGGCATTACTTCGAATCAGCGAGGCATATTTGCGGTGGTCATTACTTTTTAGTTGTTCTAGCAGGTGTCGAGCTGGTTCCAGAATTAAGGTCAGAGGGGTGCGGAATTCATGGGTGATATTGGAAAAGAAATTGCTCTTCATGTGGTTGAGTTCGGCTAACCGTTCGGCTTCCTGGTGCTCAAGATCCAGTTGGTTCTTTAGGCGGATTCGATTCAACTGGAAGCGATAAATTCCCAGAGAAAGGCTAAGAAGCAGGATCGCATAACTGATGTAGGCTACAGGGGTCCTCCACCAGGGTGGCAATATCTTGATGTGGATCTCAGCAGGCGTTTCGCTCCAATGCAGGGATCGATTGGCACCCCAAACCTTGAAAGTATAATTTCCCGGTGCGAGGTTGGCATAAGTCACCTCCCGATTATAACGGGCTTCTACCCAATTGGGGTCAACCCCCACCATTTGATAGCGGTATTGATTTCGATTAGATACGGTTAAATCCAGGGCCGCAAATTTGAAATGCAGTAGATTTTGGTCGTATTTCAGGCACAGCTCCCGGGTCATTTCGATGGGGGTCTTTAAAATAGGACTCTTTTGAAAATCTACCGGAGCGCTGTTGATCATCAGCTCTGTGAAAACAATTTTTGGAGGATTTTCCGGTGTTTCTAGATCTGAGGGATGAAAGATGTTAAAGCCGTTGACACCGCCAAAAATTAGCCGACCGTCCGGTGCCTTGGTATAGGAACCCGTATTAAATTCATTGGACTGCAAGCCGTCAAAAGAGGTGAAATTGTCAAAGGTTTTCCGTTGCGGATTGAATTTTGATAATCCACGGTTGGTGCTCAACCATAGGTTGCCTTTTTCATCGGGCAGGATACCATATATGATATTATTGGGCAAGCCATCCTGGGTAGTAATGGAGGTAAATGTTCCCTGTTCTTCCTGGAAGAGATTTAGACCGCCTCCCATAGTTCCAATCCACATTTGACCGTCATTTTGCGGATTTTCTAAGATAGAGAGAATATAATTTTCACTAAGTGAAAGGGGATTGTCAGTTTCGTGTTGGAATAGCTGAAATTGGTTGCCTGGGCTTTCCTTTTCGTTTAGTCGCAGCAGGCCAAATTGGGTGCCGATCCACATCACATCACTGCTGTCTGCATAAAGTACTGTTGCTATAGCTCCGGCCTGATCAGGGCCAATTATTTTGGAAAAATTGTAATATGTAAACTGCTCGCTTGCCGGGTTGAATTTGAAGATTTCAGCACTTTCGCAGCCCAGCCAAATGTTGCCTTTTGAGTCTTCTACCAGATTGGACAGGGGATATGCTTTACGGTGGTAGGGGTATTGTTTACTGATACCGGTTTCGGGATTGTAGTAAATCAATCTGACTCCTTCTTCTTCAATTGGATAGTGAAACCAATAGTTTCCTTTTTTATCCTGTAGCATCCAGCGGCATTCCACCACAATATCGGGAAAGCCCTCCGGTTCTTTGAGCTGGTTCGTTTGCGGATCGAGGATTAGCAGTTTCAGGTCAATCCAGACCCAGATCCGGTTAGATTGGTCTACATATATCTGACGGAGGCTTTGCTTCGCTGACAAATGATTAAAGGCGGCTGCGCTGGGATTGTATTTGATAATTCCGTAGCCATTGGTTCCAAGCCACAATACTCCGTTTTGATCTACAAAAATGGAAGGAATATTGCTCAAGCCTTCCTGCTGAAAGATGATATCTATGGCATTTTCCGGGGAGGTGTTCTCACGTAGGCGAAACAAACCGGAAGAAGCACCGTAGATTTTGCCGTCAACACCTTTAGCCAATCGAATGGCATACGATTTTAAAGAAGACGGCAGTGGGAATTTTTTCAGGATTCCTTCTTCTATCTTTTTTATGTAACTGTTTTGCCCAAAAAGAATATTGCCTTTGTTATCCTCAATAATGTTATGTACACCACAGAACCGTTGATTTGACTCACAGGTAAAACTCCCGTCAAGCCACGGAATGGCCACATCGGATGCCGGAGGTTTAATAAAAATTCCGTTTTCGGTGGCGATCAGCAAACTCCCATCTGCCCGGGGCAAAAAGGAGTTGACCTTGGTTTCATAAGGTTTGCCATGAAAAGAGATGGGGATGGGTTGAATGATGAAATTATTGATGATTTTGGGATAATCAGGGTGTTTTTTGGAGACCTCACGGGGAATGGTGATGCGGTCAATTCCAATACTGCTACCCACAATCAGGTTGCCTTGCAGGTCCTCTGTAATGGTTAAAATGTTGTTGGATTGCAACGTGTTTTGTTGATCCCGTTGTGAGATCAATCGGTAGAATTTTCCGGTTTTGCGGTCAAAAAGGTTGAGTCCATTATTGTCGGTGCCCACCCAAAGCCATCCTCTTGAATCTTCAAAGATAGTATTGACGATGTGTCCGGAAAGAGAAGTTGTATCGGAGGGGTCATGGCTGTAGTATACAAAATCATAGCCATCAAAACGATTTAGGCCATCCTTTGTGGCGATCCACAAAAAACCCTGTTGATCCTGCAATATTTTGAAGATCATTCCCTGTGACAATCCATCCTCAATGGTGATTCTATCCACCTTGGCCTGTTGTCCGGGGAGCAGTACGGGGATTACCAAGAGGAACAACCATGCTCTTATTGCGTATTTCATGTGATTTCATCATCTTAAATAACTGGTCCCTGTATTGGACGAGTGGGGTGTCGGTGCGTATTGCTTCAATACTTCTCAAGAGGTGCAACGAGGGTGAATGTCCAGTACAGTGCTTTGGGGAGGGGGGTGTTGTTCTAAATGAAAATTTGTTTGAGTATGGAGCTTTTAGACTTATATTTAAGAATGGCAAATTAATGAAAAAGAAATAGAAGTGCATTAAAATCCTGAAAAATATCTACTCTTGGAGAATAATTATCCTTTTGTGCTTCCGGGTTTTTTTAAAAAAAATCCCTATCTTAGAGCAGGTTGGAGGTCAGATTTGCTGGCGAAAAGCATCATTTTTATGATGAACAAGGCGTTTTTTGAAATGCATCTCGGCTGAGCCGAGACGGACGAAAAAATAGCCGAAGTGAGGTTCCAGAATCCCGGTTTTACCGGGACTGAATAGCTTGCCCGAATATACTTCAGGGACTACCCCAAACATGCACCAACAAAAAAGAGCTGTTTTGCAGTCCAAAGGTTGACCTCCAAAGATGCTCTTACCTATGCAGAATATTCAACCCACCTAATTTTAATGGTCTGCGACCGCCTAAAACCCACACTCATGAAGTCTAGTTTCATGCGAGTTTTTGTTATGCTCGCCATCATATTGATCGTTTTTTTTGGTAGCGGAATATCTATCGGCCATAGCACTTCAGATTTTGCAGCATCACATACTAGTATGACCATTCAGGTCCCGCCTGAGATCATCAAGACTTGTGTAGCGGGGCTGGAAAATAAAATCTTGGTGCCGGAAACCCTCTATTTGGCTGATTTTGAGCGGGAACTATACGACTTTATCCTGCACCGAAGGTATGCTACAGAAATGCACTGGTGTATGGATAAACGGGTGCGGGATACCGGACCCTGGATTCAAAATACCTATTACGGTACCCATCCAGCGGTCAGGATTTATTATTCACCGCGTATGATGTATTGGTTGACCGGAAATCCGAAATTCTGGAAAGAAGGCATGAAATCAGGGCAGGCAAAGAAGAAGGGGCCGCGTGAAGGTGAAGTGCCTGCCGGAGCCATGATTGTCAAGGAAATGTTCCTGTCACCGGCAGCCATTTATCAGCAAATCGAAGAGATTGCTGCCCAATCTGCGCCGTGTGAGGTGAGTGATTCCATTCAAAATTTAATTAGCTCCTTAGTGACTGCCTGGACGGTCATGATAAAAACAGATAAGAAAAGTGGTGCGCCTGACGGTTGGTTTTGGTCCAATCCGGGAGCACCCAAGAAAGGACAAAGTATTATGGAGGCCATTGCGGCACAAGTGGCCAATAATCCTTTCGAATCGGGGTTGGGGCTTCCCTGCATTCGTTGTCATGCTTCTGCAGAAAAGGAACAAACTTTTAGCGCCTTGCGGAATATTCAGGGGTTTGAGCCGGATGAAAATCTCCTGGATTTTATGAGCGACAATTCCTGGCGCGATGAAGGTTATTTGGCCCATTTGCCGTTGGATTTGATGACAGAAACCTGTTTAAACGATAGCTTGGTGCGCCAATTGATGTTCCTCCCCAGCCAACTCCGGCCTTATCAGGCACCACAAGAATTACCGGATTGGGCCAATTTCTTGCAGGAGCATTTTCCTCCTAAGGAATTGGGCGAAACCTTTGTTCCTGGAAATCCCTTACGGACCATCAATGCTGAGTTTGCTACGACCTTTCCGGAGATACCTGGGGTAACTTTTCCGCAAGTCAAAAAGTTTCCCAATCAGAATTTTGACCATGTGACCCAATCGGCGGTCAAGACCGAGCACTTTATCACTTCCGATAATTGTTTAGGCTGCCACGGTGGATTGGGTGGACTACCTTATGGCGTGGACATGTTTGTGAAAACCGGTCCCAAATACGGTGAGGGGTATAATGTATCTGAATATGGAGAATGGCGCTGGTCGCCGATGGGGCTAGCCGGTCGCGACCCCGTTTTTTATGCACAGCTGGAAAGTGAAATGGCATTACTGCAAGAAAATGCAAAAGTACCTGGCTTGCTGAAGGGGGCTCTTAAAGACAATATGGAGCAGGTCTCCAATACCTGTCTGAGTTGCCACGGCGCCATGGGGGTTCGCCAATTACGGCTGGATGCTCAGGTGGATAAAACATTGGATTCCATTTTTAAAGTGGAGTATATATACCTTACGGAAAAATTGTCCGCCAAGGACCCCACACCACCTGATTACCGCTATCACAAATATGGCGAATTGGCCAGAGAAGGCATCAGCTGCACGGTTTGTCACCACATCGATGCACCCAATCCCAAGGATGTGGCCAAATGGATGCCTTCGGAAAAAGATTGGATAACCAAAGAGACCCCCAAGGACCTAGCGTATATGTTGTTTTTCAACAATACCGGTCGTTTTAATCGCGGCCCGGCCGATCAACTGTACGGCCCCTACGAGGATGTTACCACCATCCCGATGGACAATATGCTCAATATGACTCCGGTGTACAATTCCTATACCGCCAATTCACAGATGTGTGGAACTTGCCACACCATCAACCTGCCCAATATCGGTATGCAGGGAGATCCCTTTCCGGTTTTGACCAAAGCGGAGCAAAACCCGGCATTGGCGGGATATTCCCACAGTATTGAGCAGGCTACCTTCCTGGAGTGGCAAAATAGTATTTTTGCAGCGGTCGGAGATGAATTCAAGAGTTGTCAGGATTGTCACATGCCCAACTCGTTTCAGACCCTAGACAAGACGATCAATATCGATCCTTTGAGCACCCGTATTGCTTCCATCCAGGAGCAGGGGTTGCCAGCTGCAGATCACGAGACACTACTGGACGACATCAATGTGCCCTTACGGGAAACCTACAAACGTCATGAGCATGTGGGATTAAATGTTTTCCTGTTGGAAATGTTTAACCAGTTTCCTGAGGTATTGGGCGTAAATAAGGCAGATTATATGACTTCTGCCACTAACGGCAATCAATTGGCGATTGAAAACATGGTGCGTCAGGCCAGAGACGAAACGGTAGATGTGGCATTAGATGTTCAATCTGTTGAGGGAAATACCTTGGTGGCAAATGTGGCCGTTACCAACAAAACCGGGCATCGTTTTCCCAGTGGGGTGGCCTTTCGGCGTGCCTTTTTGGAAGTGCTGGTACTGGAAGGGGACCGCGTCATTTGGGGGTCTGGTCGGACCAATTCGGTGGGTGTCATTGTCGATGAGAATGGTCAGCCATTAAAAACAGAATTTTTACCGGACGCAAAGACCTTCCAACCACATTATCAAAAAATTACCCGGCAGGATCAGGTACAAATCTACCAGGAACTCAATCAGGATCAGGATCATCAATTTACCACCAGTTTCATTCACCGAAATTTTGCCATCAAAGACAATCGGCTGTTGCCCAAAGGGTGGCGGCAGGCGAGTTTTTTTAAGCCACAAGGAGAGGTGATGTTTCAATTTATGGAAGCTACCGACCCGGAAGAAGTGGGCGACGATCCGGACTACAAGGACCAGGGAGCTGCCTTCCCCGGCAGGGACAATATCCTGTATGAAATCACTTTACCCAATGGCATGGATTACTCCAAACTGACCGTGCAGGCCACTGTTTATTATCAAGCAATCCCTCCTTTTTGGTTGCATCAGCGCTTCACCTTGGCACCTGATCAACCGGCTACTCAAAGGTTGTATTACCTGACCAGCCACTTGGATACTCGCGGTACGGCGATTGAGGACTGGAAGTTGAAGTTGGCGGGGGCCAGAGTTGAAGTGGGTAAACCTAAACAAATGAAAAAATAATGGCCGATCGTGATAGGATGAGGTGGCTAGCCAGGATCCCGAAAGGCATTCGTGTTTCGCCAAAAGTTTGATATGGCAAGTCGCTTTGCTTTTTGCGTAAATTTGTTACTGATAATTCCTTATACTTGTGTAAGGAATGGGTAGGCGCTGAATGGAAGAATAGTATGTTTTGAATAAATAAAAGAATGGCCATTGGATGGCCTCCAGCAATTTTGGCATGAAAGGGTTTACATTGGAAACCAAAAAATTCTACCTGCTATCGATTTTCTTCGGAGCCATAATGCTGATGGTGCCCGCCATGATCAATAATTTCCCTTTTCTATATGTCGATTCAGGGACCTATTTGGGGAATGGATTTTCCAATAGCGTGTCCTGGGTGCGGCCGCTCCTGTATGGATTATTTATCCGGCACATCAGTCTGGAGGAAAGTTTGTGGCTAGTCATTTTTGTACAGGCCCTCATCGTTTCCTGGACCATCAACCGGTTTATTCTCACCTTCTTTCCCTCGGCACACGCTTTTTTCAGTATATTGGTATTGGCTATCTTAGTTTTTACCTCAGGCATTGGTCTAACCACCGGCATGTTGATGCCTGATTTTTTAACGCCGGTGTTGATTCTGCTCACGGGCATTATATTTTTTTCGGAGCGGCCATCAATTAAAAGTTTTGTGTTGCCCTGCATCGTTCTCTGGTTTGCGGTGGCTTGTCATCATTCCCACCCCTATATCCTGTTCTGTATTTGGTTTGGGGTCGGAATTATCCATCTGTTGCTTAAGCTAAGAAAGCGCAGATTGATGGCGTGGCAGCGTTTGGTGCTGGTAGCTTTTATCGGGATTTTGGGGTATTTTACGATTCCCTATCTCCAATATTCCCGTACGGGGGAGTTTTTGAGCAGCAAATCGACCAATGTGTTTTTGGTGGGTCGTATGAATCAAATGGGACTGCTTCAGCCATTTCTGGAAGATTATTGTGAGCAGGGGCGAGGACCCTATTTGCTTTGTGCATATAAAGGACAGCTGCCAATTGATTTTCTTTGGTCAGAGGATAGCCCGGTACATAAGGATGGCGGATGGAACGTCAATAATGAACGCTATAAGAAAGTTGTAGCCGGCTTTTTTAGTGATCCCCTGTATGCAAAGAAGTTCATAATCAAATCATTTGAGACCGTCATCCAACAGTTTTTTTCTTTTGATTTGGTGGTGATTACTCAGCAGAAACGAGGGGAGTTTCTACATGATATGTTTAAACTCGTTTGGCCGGAATACATTCCTGCCATCGAAAATGCGATGCAGTATAAAGAGCAATGGAGCAATAAAATTGTCAATCCGACCCAGAAAATTTTTGTCTTTTCTTGTTTCCTCATCTTGCTGTATCTATTCCTTTACCAGGATAAGTATTCCCTGAATTCGCGTTATCGAAATCTTTTTTTACTCGTTTTTCTAGGGCTTTTGGCCAATGCTTTTATTTGTGGTTGCATCTCAATGGTAGACCCCCGGTTTCAATCACGAGTGATTTGGCTATTGCCTTTTTATACGATGCTTTTATTATATCACTTAAAAGTGGAGCAGCAAAAAATGGAGCAGTAATTATGGATGATCAATGATTTCCATAATCTTTTTCTCCGGCCTTCACGGCTACATCAAGATGATTTTCTTTGGGTGGCAGTGGACAGGTTGCAAATGGAGTGAAGGCACAAGGCGGATTGTACGCTTTATTAAAATCAATCCAGGTTTTTCCCTTGGCATCCGGCCGATTGACGTAGAGGTAACGCCCGGCACCATAGGTTTCAACGCCGGTGGTTGCATCAGAGAAAATTATAAAATAGGCATCCTTCCCACCATCGAGGGTGATCAATTCATAATCTTTCCCATTGAGTTGAAAATGCAGCAGCCCCTCTGAGACCTGCATGATATCCATGTCAAGCACATTGTGCACCGCCAGCGTTTGTCGATGCTCCACAAAAGTAGCCGGTACGCGCCATTGTTGCTGGATTGGGTAGTGTTCGATCCCCTCGAATGTTTTAAGGGCATCATTCTCTGAATCCCAAAGGCGCAGGAAATACCGATCTCCGCGTTGTATGACGGTCCAGGTAAAGGTTTGATAATGAATTGTTTCTGATGATCCATTTTGAAAAATGATCATTGCCTCATCAGCTTCATTGGCATTGATGTTGACTTGCACGCCCGGTTGCAGACTCATACGTACGGTTTTGTGCAAGAGGGACAACGTCCCCAGTTTTTTGCCCGCATTTTCTGGAAAGACCAAATCATTTTCTGCTCCACTGCCAAACGTATTTTTGCCTTCTTTGATGGGGTACAAACCCGCCACTGCCAGCCAACTATCGGTAGCGGTTAGTGCTTGAATCCGGTCCTCTTGCCAGCTTTCGATCGACTGTACATAGGCTGGATCAGCAGAGGGACCTTGGGATGGAGTGGCGCAATGCACCAGTAAAAAAGCCAGTAGGATAAGGGAAGTCAATTTTAACATTTGTCTAAGAACCTAAAGTTTTAAGAATTGATCACCAAATGCAGGTGTGCAAAATGATGTTCACTATGCCAACAATCAAGCGACAACATGCCCTCAGCTCCTTTTTCTTGTTCAGGATGGTAGCGCTTTCGCCGAAAATCTTCTGCGGTCATAGCCTCAAGGATGACCGTCCAACGTTGATGGATCACTTCCAGCATTTTTAAGGATAGATACCGCAGCGCTTCGAGATCATTACTCATGAATGCGTTTTTTTAGTCAATACTTGGGAAAATCAAGCTCACGGGTCAAAGGATTGTTTCAGATTCCTTAACTTCGGCGCTAGAAGTGTTCCAAGCGCGACGATATGGCCAACTAGGGCTTTAACGGTGCTCAAATTAATAAACTAAAAGGAAAATTTATGCTAAATGAGATTATAAAGACCATCCGTGGCCTGGCTATTGATGGGGTAGAAAAGGCTAGTTCCGGTCATCCTGGTTTACCAATGGGGATGGCTGATGTGTCCGCTATCTTGTGGTCGGAATTTTTGAAGCACAATCCTGCCAATCCGGAATGGGCCGATCGAGACCGTTTCATTCTTTCGGCTGGTCATGGAAGTATGTTAATTTATAGTCTATTGCACCTCTATGGATATGATTTGTCGATGGAAGAATTGAAAAACTTCCGTCAATGGGGCAGTAAAACGCCTGGCCACCCCGAGGCCCACGAAACTCCAGGTGTGGAGACCACTACAGGACCATTGGGGCAGGGTATTGCCAATTCAGTAGGGTTTGCATTGGCTGAAGCTTCTCTGGCTGCTCGTTTTAATCAGCCCGATCACAAAATTGTAGATCACTACACCTATGTGATTGCCAGCGATGGTGATTTAGAGGAAGGGGTGTCTCATGAGGCTTGTTCCTTTGCGGGGCATAATAAATTGGGCAAATTGATTGTCTTTTATGATGACAATCACGTGTCGATTGATGGAGATACCGAGTTGTCATTTAGCGAAGACGTGATCAAACGTTTTGATGGCTACGGATGGCATACCCTGAGTATTGACGGCCATGATCATGATGCGATTCGCGAAGCGATTAAAAAAGCACAAGCAGTCACTGATCAGCCAACGATTATTGCTTGTAAAACCATCATTGGCTATGGTAGCCCAAATTTAGCAGGCAAGCACGATGCGCATAGCGATCCATTTGGTGCAGAAGAGATTAAGCTGACCAAGGAGAATTTGGGCATTCCATTGCAACCCGATTTTTATGTGCCGGAGGAATTGAAGTCCTTATCTGCACAGATGATTGAAAAAGGCAAAAATGCAGAGAGGGCTTGGGAGCAAAAAATGGATACCTACAAGCAGGTGCATGGTGAACTAGCCATGACCTTTGAGGCTTGCCTTCGTGGAGAGATACCTGCCGAAGCACTCGATATTCCTGAATTTCCAGCCGGTGGGTCGATGGCAACCCGGGCAGCTTCCGGAAAAGTACTTGATTATTTAGCCCCATTGATTCCCGGATTGATGGGAGGCTCGGCAGATTTGACCCCTTCGAATAAAACCCAGGCCAAAGGGGAGACAGGCTACAGCCCGGAAAATCCGACGGGTCGATACCTTCACTATGGCGTACGGGAACACGGCATGGCTTCGATTATGAATGGATTGGCACTACATGGTGGTGTGATCCCTTTTGGTGGGACCTTCTTTGTGTTTACCGATTATATGCGGGCCGCAATGCGTATGTCAGCTTTGATGGGACTACGCGTGATCTATGTTGTGACCCACGACTCTATTGGACTAGGAGAAGATGGTCCTACACACCAGCCAGAAGCCCATTTGACGGCGCTAAGAGCGATGCCTAATATGCAGGTGATTCGCCCAATGGATGCCAATGAGACGGCGGAGGCATGGAAGATGGCATTGACCAATACTCATGGTCCAACCAGTTTAGTGCTGACTCGCCAAAATTTACCTACATTCGATCGTGCTGGAGAAGGTATGGCACCGGCTAGTGAAGCAGTGAAAGGTGGATATGTATTGATCGAAGATGAAGGTTTTGATACCATTATTATCGCTACGGGATCGGAGGTGGAAATTGCTCTTAATGCCAAGCAATTACTCAATGGTGAGGGCAAAAAGATCCGAATTGTATCCATGCCCTGTACGGAAGCATTTGATGCCCAATCTGCGGATTACAGGGAATCGGTGCTGCCAGTAGCTATCCGCAAGCGGGTGGCTATTGAAGCGGGAGTAACGCTGGGTTGGTACAAATATGTAGGGTTGGATGGTAAGGTCATTGGTATTGACCGGTATGGAGCTTCTGCGCCTTACAAGATTATTTACGAGAAACTAGGGATCACGGCTGAAGCTTTGGTGGAGGCAGTGAAGAGCCTGTAAAGAAATATTAACGGTTAATGGAAAGCCCTGGTAGTGATGCCGGGGCTTTTTTGTAGGAGCAGGCAGGTTTTTTTTAGAATTATAACAAAATAAAAACGTGTTTTATTTGCTTTTATAACATTTTATTTACATTTTGCAAATAAAAAAATGCTCTCTAAAGATCAGATGTGGAAAGGAATCATCGAAGATTACTTCCCGGAGTTTCTCTATTTCTTTTTTAAAAATTGGACCCACCAAATTGATTTTAAAAAAGGTTTTGAATTTTTGGACAAAGAGCTGGAGCGCCTCTTTCCTGGTTCAAAAGAAACCAGGCGTTATGCGGATAAACTGATAAAGGTCTTTTCTAATAGGGGAGAGGAGCTTTGGTTTTTGGTCCACGTTGAAATTCAGGGCTATTACGACAAAGATTTTTCGGAAAGGATGTTTGTCTATTATTACCGCATTTTTGACCGGTATCGGCGTGCAGTAACTGCCTTGGCCATTTTTACGGACGACCACCAGAATTATCATCCGTATTATTATGAACAGCGGTTTATGAATTCTTATTTGCGCTACAAGTTTGATACCTACAAGGTACTGCATCAAAAACAGCGAGATTTTAATTTAATCCCTAATAATTTGTTCTCTATCATTTTGGAAAATGTGTGGGTGGATTTGCAACAATGGGAAGAAGAAAAGAAAATGTCTGCGCGATTAAAGCTGGCGAGGCGATTGTTAAAATTAGGTCATACTAGGGCTAAAATAGCGCGATTGATGAATTTTATTCGTTATTATGGCAGTTTTGAAAAACCGGAGAATTTACTTAAATTTGAAGAGGACTTTATTCAGTTAACAGAAAAAGAAGGACCCATGGGAATCAATGAATATTTAATGGAAGCTATGGCCAAAAAAGCGCAGAAAGAGGGTATGGAAAGAGGAATGGCTGAAGGTCTGGAAAAAGGCCTGGAGCAAGGCTTGGAACAAGGCTTGGAACAAGGTCTGGAACAAGGTCTGGAAAAAGGCCTGGAGCAAGGCTTGGAAAAAGGCTTGGAACAAGGCCTGGAAATAAGTATTAAACGTCTTTTGTCAAAGGGCTTTTCAGCAGAACAAACTTCGGAACTTTTGGAAGTGCCCATTGAGAAGGTGAACGCTGTCGCACAGCAAGGTGAAAATTAGAAGCTATATTTCAGTCGTAAAAAAGCGGCCTGTACTGGACTTTTATATTGATCCTCCTTGCTAAAGACAATCTGTCCGATGAGGTCTAAATCCCAGTTTTGAGCAATGGAGTAGGTGAGACTTGGGTTTACAAATAGGGCCTGTGCTGATACTGGACTATAGATAATAGCTAAGCCACTATTAAAGAGTGGGCTGACCGGATAAGCACCTTGCAAAAAGACGGCAGTTCGGTAGGGATATAAATTACGCGCTGATAATTCAAAGTTAAATAAATTACCTGCGCTCCCCTTGTCCGTTCCTTCACTATTGTAGAGCAAACCTGCATTCACATACAGCGAGTTGGAAAAGGAGTAGTCTACTCCAATTGTTGCCGCAAAAGCGGGATCTCTATTGGTTTTGTTATCAGTTGGTAGAAAATAGGTAAATTCCCCCTTAAATCCGGCATTTTTTAGGTTGCCGGCCCAGCCACCACCCAAAGCTAGATCTCCTTGTACATACCCCCCTAACAATTGAAAGTCATAATTCCAGCGGTTAAATTTCCATAATCCAGCAATCACGGCTTCGTCAATATTTTCAAAGGCCTTGGCTGCAATTTCTATGCTTGATGCAAAACCGGTGTAGTATTTTATCCGCAATGCATCACTTCCGGGGCGCTCTTCATAATCGAAATCGGTAAAGGAAAAAGCATTAAACACGTCATTGGGATTCCACACAGCGCTGATCCCCCAATTTACCCGTTGCCTTCCCAATCGGACTTCCCACTTATCGCTGACCCATTCCAGATACAGCCGGTCCAGCACAGAATGCATCACAAAACTATTTTGATCCAGCATTACAACTGATAAGTCGAGCACATCGTTACTCGCCTCGTCAATTTGTTGCGCATAATTGGGCGTAGCCCGCACTAGATCGCCCCAGAAAAGGCGAGTGCGGAGATCGGCTCGTAAAGTGAGACTTGAGCTTGGATACCAGGTGAAGTTGAGTCGATTGTGTAAAAGGTTGTCCTGCAAGAAAGTATCCACTAATTGCAATGTAGTTAAATCAGGAAAGGCTTCATTAAAAAACAAACCACTTTCCAGGTTTTTGATATACCCGTTTAATGTCCAGTTTTTGGGCTTTTCCTCTTGTGAATACGCCGAAATTTGTACACCCAAAAAAATCAATATGATGAACCACTTTTTCATGATCTCTTCCTTCAAATAATATCAAAAATTACTTCCTCTCATCCTTTGATACCTGCCCATCTACCAGCGTTACCACCCGACGAGCTCGATCAATGACCCGTTGGTCGTGCGTAGAAAAAACGAAGGTGACACCTTCCTCCTGGTTCAAACGAGCCATAATGTCCAGCAAATTAGCCGTAGATTTAGAATCCAGATTAGCGGTAGGCTCATCGGCCAATACAAAGGTGGGTTTTGGCGCTAAGGCTCTGGCCACAGCCACCCGCTGTTGCTGTCCTCCTGAAAGTTGCGCCGGCCGTCGGTCCATTTGATCATTTAATCCCACGGCTTTCAACAACTCTTCGGCTCGGGAGTCCCGCTCCGCTTTGCCCCGCTTTTGCAACAGCATCACAAACTCTACATTTTCTTTGGCGGTAAGCACCGGAATGAGATTGTAGGCTTGGAATACAAAGCCAATGTTGTCCTTGCGGAAATCGATCAATTGGTTGTCGTTTAGTTTGGAAATATCCTTGCCATTCACCTCCACGTAACCATCCGTTGGACGGTCCAAGCCACCGATGATGTTGAGTAAGGTCGTTTTTCCGGAACCGGACGGTCCGACTATGGCCGTAAATTCTCCCGGCTCAATTGTCAGGTCAACCCCGCGTAATGCATTTACCGGGATGGTCTTAGGATTATACACCTTGGTAACTGCCTTGGTTTTTATTATACTCATGATGAATTGTTTAAGCTTTTTAAATTTTTCGAATGGCTTCTACTGGCCGTAGCTTGATGGCTTTCCAAGCTGGATAGATGGAGGCTAGGACGGCCGTAATCGCTACCGCAATAGCCATTTGTACATAGACCCCCTGCTCAACCGTCGGATAAATTATCTCAGACATTCCAAACTGCTCCAGACCACGTGAAAAGGCTCCTAGGTTGATGCCGTGCTTGTTGAAATGTTGAACCGACAAGTAGCCCAACAAGAGTCCCGGAACCACCGCTACCAGTGCCAGAAATATTGTTTCCAGGAAAATCATAAAGAAAACCCGTACCTTATTCATGCCAATCGCCATCAGCATGCCCAATTCCCGATAGCGCTCCAACACGGCCATCAACATGGTGTTGATGATGCCGAACACCAACGCCAGCATGATAATCACAATGAAGATCGTGACAGAAGTCTGAATTTGTGACTCATACAGCTGCACATCGGGAGAAATCTCTCGATAGGTCTCTACTTTAAATTCGGGTAGTTGCTCTTGCAAATATTCTTTAGCGGGCAGTGCCTGTCGCGGGTCATTTAGCAATAGCGCCATCTCGTGCGCAATGCTTTCTTTACCTAGCAAGCGGTTGAGATCAACCGATTTGACAAAGACGGAGCCTTCGTCAAAAGGAGCAATACCCGTGTCAAAAATGCCTATTACCCGGAACGCTCCGGCAGTTACCTCTCCTTGTAGATCCTGAAAGGTCAATACAATCTTGGAGCGAACCTTAATACCAAGTTTCTTGGCGGTTCTTTCACTCACCAGACACTGATTCTTGCCGTCTTCCTGAAAGTATGCTCCATCAATCACCTTCTGGTCGATATGTGTCACACTGGCTTCTGATTCTGGAGTTACACCACGGATTTCGATACCGCGCATCCCTTTGGTCGTGGATAAAGCTCCTTGGATCAGGGTTCGAACGGTAGCTCCTTTATATCCTGCTACTTTTTTGGCCGCAGCCAAAACGCGGTCCGGGTTTTCAAAATAATATTGGTACTCCCGGTCTTTTTTAAAGTCAGGCACATGGGCCTGAACGTGGGAAATTTGGTTTTCAATGGCATTGTCGACATAACTTCTCACCATTCCGTAAGAAAAACTGATCATGAAGATGGTGGCCCACACGCCCAGGATAATGGCCCCCATTACCACAAAACTGCGGACACGGTTTCTCCAAATATTTTTCCAGGCTATTTTGATTAACATCGTATTGGTTATTATTATGTTATTGTTTAATCCCGCATGGCCTTAATCGGATCCAATTTCCAGATCTTGTACAATGGATAAATGGCCATCAGTGTGGTGATCAGAAAAACGATGACTGCCTGTGAGGTGAAAATTGTTGGATCCAAGGAAGCCGGTAGGATTGGCTCCATGCCAAATTTTTCATACGTCTTCACCGCTTCTTCTCCCATTACCGAAAGATCAATCGGATTGATGTGGAAGTAATAGACCAATGGAAGGCTGAGCGCAATTCCCGCCAGCGTACCGATCAATCCGATGAACAAGGTCTCCAGCCACACCGTGAGTGCCAGCTTAAATCGCTTCATGCCAATGGCGATTAATATCCCAAATTCGTAAGCTCGTTCTTCCGTCATCATCAGAATGGTGCCAAAGATGCCAAATGCGATGATGATGTATAAAACAAACAATACTAGTAAGTTGCCAGCGGTGTCTAATTCCCTGGCCTGCACCAGATCTGGAAGCATACCCTGCCAATCCAAAACCTCGTAGTGGTCTTTGTCAAGGGTCTTGTTGACTACCGCAACCGCCTTCGCCGTTGCTTCCTTATTCGGAATATTCAGCGCTACGGTAGTCACCAGATCTTCGGCGCCGTATAGCCGTTGTGCTTCCGGCAAGGCCAGATAAACCATACGTTTGTTCAAATCCGGGGAGCCAAAATTTAATAACCCCTTAATGGCGTATTTTCCTGCGGCATTTACCCCGTGGTAGCCTTGACTGATCAACACAATGGTATCGCCGAGCCCTAGTTTGAGGTATTCTGCCAGCCCCGAAGCCACCAATGCTGATTGGTCATTGTCGGTCAGGTATTGGCCTGCTTCCAACCTGCCGGAGAGATTCGTCATTTGATCCTCTTTTTCAGGCTGTGTCCCTACAACCAATACCCCCGTGGTGTGCTGATCATGAGAAGCTAGCGCAAAAGATTCCAGTCGGGGCACAATATCCTGAATCGAAGGATATTGAGTTAGGGCCTCCAGTGAATCGTTAATGGCAAAGGCCTTATCAATCGACTGATCATCCCGGTAGCCGGGTTCGTTGATCTGCGCATACCCGTAGTAAAAGTTGACCACGTTATTGAGCATATGGTCCCAGGCCCCCACTTGGATAGACTGCATAAAGACGGAAAAAAACACCGCAAACATGACCGAACCTGCCGTGATGAAGGTCCGCCTCCGGTTGCGCCAGATATTTCGCCAAGCTAATTTGGTTAGCATAGTTGGTTATTTTACTCGTTTCATGTTCTGTACGGAAAAGAAATTGTCATTGATCGGCTGATCAAATTTCAGGGACAAGTACTCGATGATCGTTTTGTTTCCTTCTTCATCCTCTGGTATGACCTCCATGATGGCCGGTAGCAATTTCCCCCCGAGCATTTTAATGTCTTTTCCGAGCATGGTATTCACCAAGTAGTCGTCTTCGTCGTAGAATTCGGTCTTTAATTGCATAAATTCCTGCGTATCTACCCATACCAGTATTTTTCCCCAGACCACCGCCGCATCTTCTTTGGGAATCAGTTCTACTTTGTAGGTCTCTCGGCCTTCAACTTTTTCTTTCCCCAGTAGCTTATGGTTGTAGTCGGTCACAATGGAAGACTGCTTCACCAGATCGTCGTTGGTGAAATCCGATCCCATCCATGATTGCATCATCATGCTCGGTGGTAATTTGATGGAGCGATCAATAGACGGTTGCCAGTTCCAGATTTCCTTACCTCTTTTCAGAAAGGCCGTTCCTTTATCTCTGGCCGGCGCTTCTACATAAATCAGGCTGAGGTCATCGCCCTTACTCCACATTTTCATGGTCATTTCCCGAGACCAGCTCGGCCGTACGATCGTCATTTTGATCGTCCCTTCACTACTCGATCCCTTCAGTTTCTCATCGGCTTTGGTAATGATTTCTTTGGCGGTTAAGTCTTGCTGGGGCCAGGCCATCTGGACTATCAAGAGCGCCAACAAGACTATACTTAGCTTTTTCATTTTTAGATTATTTTTTATAACGGGTCAAAATAAAATTCATCATTTCTTGCAACGGGTACTGCTCTCCTAAATTCATGTAGTGCAGGAAAATTCCATCCATCAAGGCCCCATAATAAAAGGCCTCGTGCTTGGGGTCTTCCACCCCCAATCGCTCAAAAAGATCTACGGTTTGTGCTATCATTACCTCCTGCTTTCTCATCAATACCGGTTCCAGGCTTTTTAGTACGTCCACCTGAAAAGCCAAAGAGGTCAGCAAACGCCAATGATGCAGATCGTGTGTGATCATCTGTATAGCCATCTCTGTAATTTGCTTGAGCTGCTCATAAGGGTCGGCTATGTTGTTCATGATTTCGTTCCACCATACCTCACTACTGTCCATTGCATCCATCAAAATGGCCTCAAGCAGTTCTTCTTTTCCATTAAAATAATTGTACAGCAACCCTTTTGAAATACCAGCCTCCTTCGCAATCCTACTGATCGATGTACTGTGGTATCCCAATCTGCCAAACAATTCCAGGGCCGTCTCTTTAATGATGGCCATACGCTTTTGCCGGATTTCCTCATTCTGCTGCTTTGTTCTTGGCGACATCTACATACCTTATTTTTAATTGACTGAACGGTCATTCAAAAGTATGCTGTTTTACTTTTAAAAACAAGCCTACGCGACGAAAAAGCATTAAAACCCGATAAAATGAAGCCTGGGACCGATGAAAGAAGAATAGGAACAACCCATGCCAACAAAGAAGTGCTTTTTATAAAGAATATCGCTAGTTTTGTACCCGCAAATGAAAAGCGATCCATGAAAGTTACCGAATACTTCGAAAAGGCCAATGGCCAAACACTCATCTCCTTTGAAGTACTACCGCCACTAAAAGGGGGCAGTATGCAGGCTATTTTTGATACCCTCGACCCCCTGATGGAGTTTAAGCCGCCCTTCATTGATGTGACTTATCACCGGGAGGAATTTATCTATAAAAAGCGGGAGAGCGGTTATTACGAGAAAACCTCCATCCGAAAGCGCCCGGGTACCGTAGGCATTTGTGCAGCCATCATGCATCGCTACGGCGTCGATGCCGTGCCACATCTCATTTGTGGTGGCTTCACTCAGGAAGATACAGAAAATGCCTTGATTGATCTTAATTTTCTGAATATCAATAATGTATTGGCACTTCGCGGCGATGCCAGACAGTTTGAAGGCCGATTTATTCCCGAGGAAGGAGGACACGAATACGCCATCGATATGGTGCGACAGATCGGGCAAATGAACGCGGGCAAATACCTGGATTCCAATATCGAAAATGGCTTAAAAACGGATTTTTGTATCGGCATTGCCGGCTATCCGGAAAAGCATTTTGAATCGCCAAATTTTGAGCAAGACCTCGCCTTTACCAAGGCCAAGATAGAAGCCGGGGCCAATTATATCGTGACCCAGATGTTTTTTGACAATAAGCATTACTTCAATTATGTCAAAGCATGTCGAGAAGCAGGCATTGATGTGCCCATCGTTCCCGGCTTGAAGCCAGTCACCAAAATGTATCAGCTCAATTCATTGCCCCGCCTCTTTCATACCGATTTACCCACTGAATTGGTCAAAGAAATCAGCAATGCCAAAAATGGAGAGGCGCGTCGCCAGGCGGGTATCGAGTGGTGTGCCGCTCAGTCTAAGGAACTCAAAAAGGCAGGAGTTCCCTGTCTGCACTATTATACCATGGGCGATTCTGATACGATCCGGTCTGTGGTAGAACAGGTCTATTAATTTGATTTTTTGGGCGTGTCCCCTTTTGGGGCCGGTCCCTTCCGTGTGCGGCATTCGCCTTAGCCCTGCGGGCCAGCCTGCGCTGCGCTACGGCTGCACTCCAGGCACCTCACGCGGGCGCATCACTTTTCCAAAACAGTCTGCTCATGCCTGAAATACGTTTTGAAGTAGCATTTCGCAACACCAAAACTATAGCAATCGACAATTTTAGTCATCAAAAACGAAATTGAAACTTACTCTGATCGGTTGGTGCAAAAAAATAGCATGGAAAAAGAAATACCAAACATATTATTCAATAGGTACAAAAGCATGGAAATTGAGGTGATGACTTTCACCCAACTCTCCTCCAGGCTACAACGATCAAAAGACCATGACCCCTTTGCCCCTCACAGAATTAACTTTTTTCTTATTCTGATTGTCAGCAAAAAATCATACACCCATTTTGTCGATTTTAAATCCTATACTTTAAAAGCAGGAAGTGCACTATTTATAGCTAAAAACCAAGTGCATCGTTTTGAGGAAGGCTTGCGGGAAGCTGATGGATTTGCCATTGTTTTTAGTGGTGTATTTATCGAAAAATACTACCTTCTATCGGAAAACCTCAAATTGAATCGGTTATTTAATTATCATATTGAATCCCCCGTTATTCATCAAAAAGAAATGAGACAAGACAGCTTTATTGGTTTAGCCAATAAACTGCATGAAGAATATGTTTTTCCCAATGATTTCGCAAAATCTGATATGTTACGCACCCTGCTGCATGTATTATTACTCAAAGCAGAACGAGCCAAAGAAATGCAATCGGCTGTCCATAGCGTTAAAGTGCGTTGGCTGGAAATATTTGGCTCTTTTAAAAAAATGCTGGAAAAGGAGTATGCAAATACAAGAAGTTCAAGGTTTTATGCTGATAAATTGTTGGTCTCCTATAAGTTTCTCAATGATGTTGTAAAAAAAATGACAGGCAAAACGGTGAAAACTTTTATTGATGATTTTGTAACCATAGAAATCAAACGATATCTGGTATCTACCAGGCTATCCATAAAAGAAATAGCTTATCAGACAGGCTTTGAGGAACCCGCCAATATGATTAAATTCTTCAAAAAGAACACCCAAACCACTCCACTCAAATTCAGACAGCAAAAATAAGGCTGGTTATACTTTTACTGTTTTTATCATCATTTTGATAGTGATAGCACTGCAAAAAGCCTGCACTTTTGCAGTACTAAATCACTAAAGTTTTGAAGTGAGGAATCTTCTTAGTGCATGCTACTTTTTCCGACCTTCCTAAAAAAATATCGGGATGATTAAACAACAAGAGCAAATAAAAACAACTTTAGCGAACCTATACAACGACTCTAAGTGCGATATGCTTAGATTGATGAAAGGAGCAACAAAAAGCATATTCAGATCCATGCAACCCTCAGATTTTAAAGATGCCTATCTCTCCATTTCTAAAGAACAAGGAGCGGATTTAGTGCAGTTGATTAAAGAAAACAACCTCAAAAATATCGTTGAGTTTGGGACTTCTTTTGGTGTCTCTACACTGTTTTTAGCACAAGGTGTATTGGAAACTGGTGGGCGAATTATCACCACAGAATTAATTGAATCCAAAGCCCGACAAGCCATTAAAAACTTTGAAGCAGCAGGAGTCAACGACCTTATCGAAGTTAGAATAGGTGATGCTTTGGCAACTTTAAAAAATCACAAGGATCCGATAGATTTGTTGCTATTAGATGGATGGAAAGATCTGTACTTGCCGCTATTCCAAATGCTAGAACCAAATTTTCATACTAATACCCTTATTTATGTAGATAATGCAGATATGCCTGACAGTCAGTTGTTTTTAAAAACAGTGCGTCAAGACTCTCGGTATCAGTTGCACGCTGTATTTGGCGATAAGGCGATTTTAATCACTTTAAAAAAATAAAAATCATGAGTAAAATATCAACTTGCCCAACTTGTGGTAGTAAATCAAAAACAACGGAAAAAGATGGCGTGATTTCCTATCGGGCGGTTCAAGATGAGGAAGCTTTCAAAAAAATAGCTCAGTTAAAAAAAGCTATGATGAAATACAAGGAAAAATCGGAGGCATTAGAACAGGAACTACAATCATTCAAGACAAATAAATAAGATGAAATTCGTAAAAAAAAATTACGGTTGGATAATTGTTGCTGTACTGGCAGTACTCCCCATGTTGGTTATTTTCAATATGGTGAATGTTGATCTGACCAATGGGTTATCTATTTCATTAGTCGAAAGTGCTGGTGAAAGTGGAAGAACGCCCCTCGAAATGATGTACCATGTCACGGGAGAGTTCGCCATCCGATGGATGACCGCTGTTTTGACAATGACCCCTTTCTTTATCCTTTTTGGTATTACCAATCTTTTTGTCAGGCAAGCAATGGGTATTGCTACCGCGGTATGGAGTTTTCTGCACTTTTTCTTTTTTATCTGGGCAGAAGGCTTTGTGGAAACCTTTTCGCAATTCAATTATATTGCTGGATTTATTGCGGTTTTGATTTTAATTCCGTTGTTTTTTACCTCCAATCGAAGGTCCATGAAGTGGCTGAAATCGAAATGGAAAAAACTACAAAGTCTGGCTTACGTAGCTATTATTTTGAGCCTTTTGCATATAGCAATTTTAGAAAAAACGTGGATAATTTATGCTGTGGTAGTCGGTTTAGGTTTTGTAATTAGACTGCCTTTTGTGAAAGAAAAGATACTTGCCTTCAGAAAAGCACAAAGAATAAGCAAGGCCTAATATTTCGATTTGAAAATAAATGAAATAAAAATGAAAACTATGAAAATTGCAATAACATCAGCAAGCGGACAATTGGGGGCTGCCATTGCTAAACAACTGATAAATGAAATCGGCAAAGACCAGGTCATTGGCATAGCACGCACCCCTGAAAAGGCAAAACATCTGGGGATTGAAATCCGACAGGGAGATTACAATAATCGTCAGGATTTTGACGAAGCTTTACAAGGTGTCGATGCGGTTCTTTTGGTTTCCGGAATGGATGATCCCCAAAAGAGAATCCAACAACACAGAAATGTAATTGAAGCGGCCAAGCAAAATGGAGTAAAAAAAATAGTGTACACCAGCATTGTGGGCGATGAAAATAATACGGCATTTAGCCCTATAGTGAAAAGCAATCGACAGACAGAAAGAGACATTCAGGAATCGGGACTCCAATGGGTTATCGGTAGAAATGGAATTTACATCGAACCAGATCTGGAGTATATTGACCATTATATTAAAGATGGCGAGATTAGAAATTGTGCAGGGGATGGAAAATGTGCTTATACTAGCAGAGAAGAACTCGGTTGTGCTTATGCTCAAATGCTTCTTGATAAAAAGCACAATGGCCAGGTCTACAACTTGGTTGGCGAAGCCATTACCCAGGGGGAATTAGCCGAATTGATCAATCAGGTATATCGGACGGATCTCTCATTCAACCCTATTTCTGTGGCCGCTTACCAGAAGGAAAGAAAAGAGGCATTAGGCGCATTTCTAGGCACGGTAATTGCCGGGATCTACGAAGGTATACATAATGGTTTTTACGATGTGTCGTCAGATTTTGAGAGGGCTAGTGGAAGACCACACAAAACACCGATACAAATGATCAAAGCAATTAAAAAGGGATAATGTTTTAGGGAAGTAGTTTACCGCCTAAACCCTATCCCTAAGTGCATGTTTGGAGGTAGTCCCTGAAGTATATTCGGGCAAGCTATTCAGT
>CAXHCA010000093.1:0-25851 GCA_964015035.1 uncultured Saprospiraceae bacterium | reverse complement strand
TACTTCTTTTTTGCTTAGCCTGGATAACAATGCCTTCAATTGTAATGATATAGGTAGTAATATGGTCCAACTAACGATATCGGATCTTTCTGGAAATAGTAATAGCTGTAATGCCAATGTAATAATAGAAGACAAAGAAGGACCAACCATCACCGAATGTGAAGGCAATTTTGTCGTTTTTAATGGAGAAGACGAATTAGAGGTGGCACCGGCTATCGACTTCAGTGCTACAGATGCCTGTGGCCTAGGCGAAACGACTTACTCTCCTGCGGTCATCACCTGTGATCAGCTAGGGACAGAGGTAGAAGTAACTATAACCGTAATGGATGCCAATGGAAACCCTTCTACTTGTATCACAACGGTAAAGGTTGATGGGTTACCCTGCGGCTTCATGGATTTTGGGGACGATGGCATTGATTGTGAAGACAGAAATAGCGTGAGTTATGATATTCCTTCCGAGACCTTTACCCTGGCAAGCGAGGGGTGTTATACCACCAATTTTACCCAGGATAATGCGGCTTATGTCAAAGCAGAAATGTGTGGCGATGGCGAAATCATTGCCCATATTACTTCCATTGATCCACTTGGGCAGGGATGGGCAGGTATTACCATGCGGGAAACCGAAGCGCCGGGTGCTAAAAAGGTAGAATTGTTAGTCAACCTGGGCAATCTGATCCGTCGGGCAGTCCGGACGACGACCAATGGTTATGCTTTTCCTGCACAGTTATTCCGTCCCAGTGCAACCTGGTTAAAATTGGTTCGTACGGGCAATCAGTTTGTGGGTTATGCGTCGGTCAATGGCATCACCTGGCAAAACGTTTTGATCGCTAATATCCCGATGGATGCCTGTATTCAGGCCGGTTTGATGGTAACAAATTATAATGGCAACAACACGGTTACGGGCACTTTTAATAATGTCACGTTTAATGGGACAGGCAGTATGAATCTGCAAATTCCGAATACAGATCACAATCTACCAGAGGCTACAACATTGCAGGATTTCATGTTTTTTCCCAATCCGGTAACTAGTGAGCTGCAAGTCGACCTGAGTGCTTTTTCCGGTCAGGAAGCCGTTTTACGGATTTACAACCAGGTAGGTCAGTTGATTTTGCAAAATCACATCGAATCTGCTGCTGATCAGCCCGAAAAGCTGGAGTTGAATCCGCTTGCTTCCGGCACCTATTTTATCGAGGTAATTTCCGGGGAATACCGGCAGGTGAAAAAGCTGTTAAAAATCGATCAATAGGTCGAAAAGAATTCGGGTGGATATCCGGGTTGATATCCACCCAAATTTTTTTTACAGATTTTGAAAGGCGAGACAATTGTAGGGGATACGAATGATATCCCCCTGTTAAAGAAAGAGAATTCCTAAATAGAAAATGATTTGTTCCTACTTTAAACCGTTCCTTCCAATTTTCAAAAATTAATAAATATTTTACTTGCCATCCGTCCTATAACTTTCTGCTTGTACTACCTTTGAGGAGACCAGAAAAGGAATAATGAAACCCAACAATCTTCAAAAGAAAGATGATTCGACATTGGTCTTATTGCTCCAAGCGGGTAACCTTAGGGCATTTGATGTTATCTACAATCGCTTCTGGGAACGGCTCTATGTCGCGGCAAATCGCTTATTGGAAGATGAAGGAGTTAGCAAAGATATCATCCAAGATATTTTCATTGATCTATGGAATCGAAGAGCTTCTGTGCAAATCAATAACCTCAATGCTTTTCTCTACAAGGCTGTAAAATTTCAAATTGCCAAGCAGCTTCGAAATCGACCAATAAACCACATTCACTTACAGCTTATCTCAGAACTAAAGAGTAGCTATAGAACCGAAGACGCTCTATTATTTAGTGAGCTTAATGAACAAATTGAGCAGGTGGTGAGTACTTTGCCACCGCGCTGTCAGGAGATTTTCAGGTTGAGCCGGTTTGAGCACCTCAGCAATAAAGAGATTGCACACCGCTTGGGTATTTCGGTGAGCACAGTAGAAAACCAAATCAATATTGCGCTAAAGACCCTTCGATCAAATCTTGATTACGCATTAACATTATTCTTGAGCTATGCTTGGCTAAACAATGAGCTATGTGTAGGGCAATTTCCCGATATAATGTGTTAACTCAGTATTAATTCCCACCTTTTTTTCTCCTCCTCTTGGGTGCAGGCTCTGCTTAATGGTACTTATTGGTAAAAGAGAGCCATAAATGACTAAAGCAGCATTTCTAGAATTATTGGACCGTTACATACAAGGAACCTGTACTCCAGAAGAACAACACCTTTTTAATCTTTTTGTAAAAAAGATGGGTGAAGGACAATTTCACTGGAAGTTAAATGAAAAAGAGCGCATCAAGCTTGAAATTTATCAAAATATCCGACAACAAATAGAGATCCCTACAGCAGCAAGAAATTCAAAAGTCATTCGATTGCCTATTTGGAAGCAAATAGCTGCATCGGTTGCTATCATCTTGATGATCGGGACCTATTTTTTGACAAAAAACAGTCAGCCCGATTACATCACAATTACCACAGATTATGATGAGTTAGATACCATTCAATTGCCGGATGGCTCACAAGTGTTTTTAAATGAAGCAAGTAGTCTCATTTTTCCTAAAGAATTTAAAGCTTCGAAACGAGAAGTCACGCTTATGGGCGAAGCCTTTTTTGAAGTGAAACGAAACCCCCAACACCCGTTTGAAGTGACTACGGGAGAGGCCCGCACTACAGTATTGGGAACATCCTTTAATATCCAGGCGATGCCAGGCAAAAATATATTTGTCACAGTAGCCACCGGCAAGGTAAAAGTCAATATTCCTAATTCAAATAATCAGGCGATGGTCATACTAGAAGCCAATCAGCAAGCTGTTTATTATCCTCAAAGTGGACAGTTAGAACACCATCTTGAAGTAGAAACCGATGCTATTATAGCTTGGAAGCATGATTTTATCCAATTTGATCAGACTCCGCTCAGCCATGTTGCCACTGTCCTTTCAAATAGATATAAAGTGGAGATTTTAATCAACTCCGAAAAGCTGCAACAATGCCTAATTAGTGGAAAATATCCGGTTGAAAATTTAAGGAATGTGCTAGAAAGCATCAAGTTCATAAAAGGAATCGAATATCAATTTGAAACCCCACAAAGAATTGTACTATCAGGCAAACCGTGTAATGAATAAAAAGGCCTGCCTTCAAAAAATCAAAAGCAGGCTATCATAGTAGTTATTTAAAATCAAACAAAATTATGAAATCTAAGTTACTTAACCTAGCAGGTTTGGTAGTTAAACCAGGTATTTGGAAAACACTCCTATTTCTAGCGGTTTTCCTGCCTTCTACACAAGCCCAGGCTTTTGATCGCTCCCTCGATCCAAAGCACGTCATGGTCAAAGCCATTTTTACCAATGCCTCTATCAAGGAAGTTTTGGAAAGCATCGAAAAGCAAACAGCCTTTATATTTGCTTATGATGAGAGTGTTTTAGAAGAAAAAAAGCAAATTTCATTTGACAGCAAAAGGATCAGTGTCTCAGACTTGTTACAATTTGTCATCAAAGACACGAACCTTAAAATCAAACAAATAGAATCTACCTTTTCTATAACTCGAACACTTCCCTCAGCTGAATCGTATTTAATTCGAGATACTTTTGATATTCAAATAAGTGGGGCGGTTACTGATTTGATTTCTGGTGAGCCGCTGATCGGCGCTACAGTAACATTAAAAGAAACCAACACCGGTACGATTACTGACCATAATGGTAATTATCAAATTGCCATTCCTGATCAGGGAGGAACAATCATTTTTTCCTATTTGGGGTATGCTACACTTGAGCGCTTTGTCGAAGCCAATACTCCAACTCCAATAAATGTAACGCTTGAATTAAAATCACAGGCTATTAACGAAATAGTTGTTATTGGTTACGGGACTGAATCTAAAGGGAATGTTAGCACGGCCATAGCCAAATTAAGTGCTGAAGAGATTAGGGACCAAGCCATCACTAGTTTTGACCAAGCCCTCGCCGGAAGATTAGCCGGGGTAGACATTTCTCAATCCAATGGTGCTCCGGGGGCTAGTGTCAATATTAACATCAGAGGGTTGTCCTCCATTACAGGAGGAAATGGCCCACTTTTCGTAGTAGATGGAGTCCCTCTGTCTAGTAGCGCCAATGATGCCTTTACGCAAGGGCAGTCGGCAGATGGTAATTTCAATACTGGGTATCAATTGAATTCTTTGAGCAGCATCAATCCTAATGATATTGCCTCTATCGAGATTCTGAAAGATGCCGCTTCTGCAGCTATTTACGGGTCAAGAGGCACCAATGGAGTGATCTTGGTAACGACAAAAAGTGGCCAGTTGGGTAAAAAGCCTATCATTAGTTTAAACACGTATTATGGCATTCAGGAGGTCACCAAAAAGGTGGATGTTATGGAAGCATATGAATTTGCCGAATACTTCAAGCGGTCACGCGACCTTTCCTGGATTGCTAAGAACCCTACTCAAAATACAGCCGATGACCCCTCATCTGTACGGGGCTCTGGTGACCGGATTGCGCCATATCTAATTCCTTACCTCAATGGAGAGCAGGGGCTTGTCGAAACAGATTGGCAAGATGAAGTTTTCAGAGCTGCGTCTATTCAAAACTATGAAATTTCGGCAACTGGCGGTAGTAAATGGTTGAGTTATTATGTATCAGGCAATTATTTTGACCAAGAAGGGGTGGTGATCAATTCTGGTCTGAAACGCTACGGGGCAAGGTTGAATTTAAAGGCTAAAATTTCGGACAACATTAGATTTGGTATTAATTTTAATCCCTCTTTTTCAGATCATAATATTGTACAAACAGAACAAAACTGGTGGAAGGAAGGAATAATTATATCTGCACTGATGTATCATCCGAATCTACCCGTATATAATGCAGATGGCAGCTATGCTTTAGCGGAAATGATTCGTACCAACCGGGAGGGGCAAGCCTCTGTTGCCACTATTGAAAACCCCGTAGCGTTGGCAGAATCCATTGATAACACACTAGAACACACTCGTCTTTTAGGCAATTCCTTTTTAGAAGTCAACTTCTTATCCAATTTTAAATTTAGGACTTCTTTGGGGATGGACTTGAATTTTATGGAGCGTTTTTATTACCGCCCCAAAACCCTCAACTGGCGCTCGGAATATGCTCCTACGGCAACCTACAACTACGCATGGTCAAACAGCTCCACCATCTACAATTGGGTGAATGAAAACACTTTAAATTATGTAAACTCATTTGGTAAACACCATATCAATGCAATAGTGGGATATACCATTCAGGAAGAAAACAACCAGCACCAATACCTGGAGGGTAGAAACTTCCCTAACGACAATATAACAACGCTCAATGCCGCACAAGCCCGCACCGGGATTTCTGAGGAGCGCAAATGGTCTCTGCTCTCTTATCTAGGTAGAATTCAATACAATTTTGATGGCAAGTATCTACTAACTACTTCCATCCGTCGAGATGGTTCCTCACGGTTTGGTGCCAATAGCAAATGGGGCTGGTTTCCATCAGTTTCAGCAGGATGGCGTATTGACAAAGAAGGCTTTTTCCCTGCCTCAACCCCCATTTCCGATTTAAAATTAAGAGCGAGTTATGGTTTAACAGGGAATACCGAAATCCCATTTTACGGCGGCACTGCTCTACTGGGGATAGCCGATTATGTACTAAATGACGGGGTGATCACAGGATTAGCTCCTGTAACATCGCCTAACCCTAATTTATCCTGGGAAACAACTACAACGCTGGACGTAGGTATTGACCTCAGTTTTTTCAATCAAAAACTTTCACTTTCTGCCGATTATTACCGGTCAAACACTAAAGATTTATTGCTAAATGTGACCATCCCCAGTTCTTCGGGATTTGAATCCTCCCTGCAAAATATTGGGGAAATGCAAAATACAGGGGCTGAGTTTACGCTCTCTACCTCTCAAAAAATTGGACAACTTACTTGGAATGGTGCGCTGAACTTTTCTTTTAATCGCAATGAAATAGTGGCATTAGCACCCGGACAAACACAGTTTGTAGTCAATAGTGGCTTAAATGACCCCGCTTTTATCGTACGGGTAGGTGAGTCTATTGGTTCTTATTTTGGGTATGAAGTATTGGGCGTATTTAGTAGTCAAGAGGAGTTGGATGGCAGGCCAAAGTTGGAAAATGTAAACCAGCAAATTGGCGACTTCATCTATGCCGATAGAAACAATGATGGGGTGGTAACAGCCGATGATCGTACGGTACTTGGCAACAATTCTCCAGACTATACCTGGGGAATACAAAGTACTTTTGGATATAAAAATTTTGACTTTAGTTTTAATATTCAGGCTAAGCAAGGTTTTGAATTATTCAATGCAATGCATCGGTATTTAGCAGAAGGCTGGGGTAATAACCTGGAAGTATACCTGAGTAAAGAAGCCCCTCGTCCTGTTTGGGGAGTAGGTAGTGCCAGTCATACCAGACCATCATCCTGGCATGTAGAAGATGGCTCCTTCATCCGGATAAGAAACTTGACATTAGGATATACCTTACCCTCTTCTTTATTGAGTGAAAAATCTATAGCGAATCTGCGTATTTACGCTTCCGCACTAAATCCATTTACTTCCACCAATTATTCTGGCTACAATCCGGAAGTTTCCAACAATTCTGGAGATGCTGTTCGGGCGGGCGAAGAATTTGGAAATTATCCCGTCTCGAAATCTTTTATGTTGGGTTTGAATGCTTCATTTTAATTTTTCAACCTCTTAGACAAGCTTATTTATCATGAAAAATAATTTTCTTATTCTTTTTTGTATTCTGCTATTTACCGCATGTAGCGAAGATTTTATCAATCTTGCCCCTATTTCCGAACAGAGTGCTGCTAATTTCTATAAAACGGAGACAGACCTGGACCAAGCCGTTGCAGCTACCTATGATGCTTTACAGGATGGAGCACAGTATGGAGGTAATGGTTTTGACCACTTTATGGAAGTTCGATCAGACAATACCTTTAATGATAATACGACCCAGAATAGTGGCCAAAGAGCACAGTTTGACAACTTCCAGCTGACTGCAAATAATACGATGCTAAATGCTACCTGGACGTCCTGCTACAAGGGCATTCAGCGGTGCAATATTGTCCTTAATCGTATTGACGATGTGGATATGGCCGCTGAGAAACGCACAATTCGGATAGGTGAAATGAAGTTTATTCGGGCATTGACCTATTTTAATCTAGTTCGTATTTGGGGAGATGTCCCTTTGATCATAAACGAAATAGAAGACCCTTTCGAAGGGTTTTCACATACGCGTACTTCCGTTAATGAAGTCTATGCCCAGATCATTACCGACCTGGAAGAAGCAATAGCTAGCCTTCCGGCCACTGTTGAAACCTCAGAAATTGGCAGAGCCACCAAGGGGGCAGCACAAACCCTGCTGGGAAAAGTTTATCTCACCACACAACAATATCAGCAAGCCATTGAGGTTTTGGAACAAGTGATCAATAGCGGAACTTATGAACTTTTGCCCGATTTTGCAGAGGTCTTTAGTGTAAATAATGAAAACAATATTGAGTCTATTTTTGAAGTACAATACAAAAGCGGAACCAATGGGGAAGGCAATGCAACCACTGACCCCACCCAGGGACAGGATGTGAATAATAAACCATCGCCAAACATGGTGAAACTATTTCAAGAAAACCCTGATGACCGCTTTGAAGCCTCTGTGGAACTGACTTCCGGGGCCCCCTATTCTAAGAAAAGAATAGATGTTAGGGGAAGTGACGGCACTTTTGGGTTTAATACAATGGTACTCCGTTATGCCGACGTTTTACTGATGTGCGCCGAAGCACTTAACGAGGTCAGCTACCAGGAGAATGGTCAAGCTTTTGACTACTTAAATTTAGTGCGAAATCGGGCACAGGCTAGTGCTTATTCTGCTACAGAATTGCCCGATCAGGAAAGTTTCCGTACCGCCATAGCTAAGGAGCGCCGCCTGGAATTAGCCTTTGAGAATCACCGATGGTTTGACCTGGTCAGGACCCAAAAAGCGGTAGCCGTGATGAACGCCGCCAATGAAGGAGGCCTATCTACTAATGCGGCCTCTGCATTGGCTTTTACAATGGAAGCCTATCAGGTTTTATACCCGATCCCACAGGCACAGATTGATGCCAGTGCCGCCAAATTAACGCAGAATCCTGAATATTAAATTTCAAAAGAACAGCTAACCTCGAAATGAGCGTTTCATGGCGGGAGCTTGCTCCTGCCAATTTTCAAATAGGATCCGCTCCAAACATGCACTAAAATCCATTATTGATGTTATATATAAAGTATATTTCAACCAAATTATGCCTAATAGCAGCAACCTTCCTATTGGCCATACCATCGAGCCGGGCACAAACGCGAGTCGACCAGATTCGCACCCACTTAAGCAATCCCCAAGATAAGAGTGTACTTGTAGCCGCACATCGTGGTGATTGGTTTTGGGCACCGGAAAATTCACTGACAGGTTTTCAAAATTGCATTGACATGGGCGTGGATATGATCGAGCTAGATGTACGTCTATCAAAGGATGGTATTCCAGTTGTCATTCATGATGAAACACTGGAACGCACTACTACCGGCCGTGGTAAGGTGGCAAATTATACCGTAGATTCACTCAAAACTTTCTTTTTAAAGGATGCCACAGGCGTTGTTACCAAGGAAAAGATTCCTACGCTCGAAGAAGCTTGCAGACTGACCAAAGATCACATCCTGATTTACCTCGACAAATCAGTTGATAAGGTGGACAAAATTTTGCCGGTTCTCGAAAAAACGAACACGATCCAACAAGCTGTTTTTGTATTGGACTTTCCTTACGCCGAAGCAAAATCAGTATTTGGTGACCGGCTAGAGCAAGTACTTTTTATACCCGTTATCACAGATGACCTACCAGAATTAAGAGGCTACGTAAAAGACTACCTGACCAACCTGAAACCTGTGGCCTTCCAATTCCGCATGAAACGACAGGATGGCCCCGCTTTCTCAATGCTCAAGTTTGTCGTGAATGCCCACAGTAAAGCCTTTGTTGCGGCTACCTGGGCAGACCATACGATAGGGCACGATGATCAGCTTTCCCGCATTCATCCGGATAAAGGCTGGGGATGGCTGATTGACCATGGGTTTACGCTACTTGAAACAAATCGACCTCAACAATTACTAGAGTATCTGAGAACTAGAGCATTACATCATTAAAAAAGTCTGAATGGCGGATGCCGAAAAGCCACAACAGAGTAGGCAACCATATTTTTTAAACTATCGTAAATGAAAAATTTATTCTCTTTCCGTATTGGCATTTTGTTTTTTGCCTTTATCCTGATTAGCAATAGTGCCGTCTCCCAATGGACTTTTCATGGCATCAATATTTATAATTCAGCCTTAACCAATGTAGGCATTGGCATTATTTCCCCCACAGGGAAATTACATATTGTAAATTCAAATCAGGATGCGAGTGGCAATACCCTAATCCTCGGACCGACTACCCAATCCAACCTTCGATTGGGATATCATGCCGATTATAGCTGGATACAATCACATTACACAAAACCACTGGCTATAAACTCAAGTGGTAATAGCGTGGGGATCGGCACCACCGCTCCATCTCACAAACTGACCGTGCAATCATCCGATGAAAATACCTTGCGCCTAATTGGAAGCAGTGGATCTTATGGCCATGATGCCAAACTCAATTTTGGAGATGGGAACTATGTTTACCTAAAAGAAGAAGAGGATGATGATTTAACCATACGTTCAGAGGAGACCACTTTTACTGGAGGGAAAGTGATTTTTCATAATGCCGACGATACAAATTTTGATAATGGTGATCATGTAAGATTTAGAAATAACGATGACGTGATTTTTGAAAACAGCACGGATGTAATTTTCAAAAACACTTCCGGCATCGTCAATTTTGAGCCCGGAGCAAAAGTCTCAATTGGTACCACTTACTCCCACCCTACCAAGGGGGTACTACATGTTAAAGGCAGTATGCATGTAGAGAATAGCAGTAATGAACAGGTGTTTCACGTATCTGCCGGTAAACAACTGGTCTTCATTGGAAAGGATTCATATAGCCAATATGAGGCGACCCAAAATGATCCGAGTAGCATCATTCAGGAAAATGCATTTTCATTATGGGTTAGTAAAGGGGTGGTTAGTGAAGACTTTGCAGTGGCCGATGTCTCAGAATGGGATGATTATGTTTTTGACGAAGCTTATGAGTTACCTACACTTGAGAAGATAGCTGCTTTTATTAAAGCTAACAAACACTTACCCAACATCCCGTCTGAAGCAGAAGTAAGAAAGAATGGTTATAGCATGCATCAGCTCAATCGTGGGTTTCTAAAAACGATTGAAGAATTAACGCTTCATACCATTCGGCAAGAAGAAAAGATAAATATACTAGAAACAAAAATAGCAGAATATAAAGAACTGGCAGAAGAAGTGGAAGCACTAAAAACCATGCTCTCCGCATTAAGCGAAAAATAAGTATTAGTGCATGAAATTTATCAAAGGACCATTTATTCTCGTATAAAAATGCTTTTATGAAAAAATATTTGAATCAAAATCTGTGCCTGCTGCTACTCTTACTATTGTGGCAGCAAGGCATTGGGCAAATTACAGCAGGATCAACACTGCTGCATCTGTCCTCGCCCAATGCGGATTCAGCCGGAGTAACCGTAGATGACATGATAAAACTCGACATGAGTGAAGTGTTGCAACTGCAGGAAATGTTAAATACGGGAATCATTGCCGATATCAATGAATCACTCGTGGGGAGTGTAGTTCTGGATGTTTATTATTATCACAATACCAACAATAATTCTGACAGTAGAAAAATGCTGCTTTACCATAGCCAAAGTTTTATCAGCAGCAGTCAGTTTACGGCGCCTTCAAAAAGTTTCAATAATACTAACTATTATTGGCCATTGGCTCCTATAAATAATTACTTTTGGAATAAAGGAAAATATTGGTCAGGCACCAATATCAAACGTTCAGCCATGACTGCCGCCAAGCATTTTGTAGAAAATCAAGACTGCTTTTCTACCTCCAATGCTGCTATTTGTAATTTTAGCAAAAACGTTAATAAGCAGAAAATCCCTGTCGTTGTAGAGGTTTATATACAAAATGCGACTCTTGATCAATTTAATATTCCCGGTCTTGGCGAACAGGATGCCTATACCTTTTTTTATGGTCTTCCAGCAAATCATGGCTGTCTTGGTGTAAACACTGCTGAGTGCGAAGCATTAATGGAAATGCGTCATGGAGATAAAAATGAAGTAGTGGTTACCGCTCACCGAGGCTATTGGGGCTATGGTAATATCGCCGAAGGAAGTATGGACGGTTTAGAAAATGGGTACAACAATAATTATGTTTCCATCGAACTGGATGTACAGCAATCCAAAGATGGTGAATTACTCCTGTTGCACGACCAGAAGATCAATCGCATGATTAGTTTTATGGCAACCAAGGGACAGGAATACCCAACCTGGGATACTGGAACCCAAACGGATGCTAATGTAGTAGGAGCCTGGATACAAAACCTGAATTATAATACGACCACCTCTAATATTCCTAAAGCCGGTGGTGGCACCTGGAGTACTTATCCGGCTTTAAAAGATGGGCGGATGATAGATCGCAGGGGCGTCCCTACCTCAGACCCGGTTTCCCGCTTGAATGACGCGCTTGCCTACATTCAAAATGGCGACAAACCTATTTTGTTATCCCTGGATATCAAGGAGAAAGAGGAAGCTCGCTATCTGGAGACTTTTTCTAAATGTTTGACTTTAGCCAAACAATACAATTGCCTGCACAAAATCATTTTCAAACCGGGTTCAACTGTTACCCTCTCCGCGGAAACGATAAAAACCTACCTCTCTGATCCCAGCCGTGATCAATGGAATGATTTTGCTTATAAATCCAATACGGTGGTGATTATTGTAAAAAACAACAGTATGTCTACCGCCGATAAATATGTTCCTCCTACCAGAGAATTTATTGATGGCTGGATGAAGGTACCTTCCGTTATTTGTTTTGAATATATTTATAAATACAATGATGCCAGCCTGGATGTACTCTTAAAAGAATTACCAGAGTTTAATAATAAATCGGTTATTGCCTATACCAAAGATAAAGGTTTTCGCACCGGTGCGTTTTGGGAGATTGCCACAGAATGTAGGGGCGTACCTAGTGGAACTGTTTACGCCTGGTATAGCAAAACCTCTGTCGACAAAACCCTGGTGAGCCAGGAGAGTGGGCCAGATATTTTAATTGACCTGGGAGTGGATGCTCGTAACAACCCGGAATTCACGATTGCTCCTCCATCTTATAATAGCAATCCAGCAGCTAATTTCCCTGGGGTTATTGTCACGGATCGCCCCGATTTGGTGCAACACATCCTGGAACTACATGGCCGGTATAATACCAAGTCTAAGCGGCCTTAACTTTTTACTTAATAGTTGTAAATATGTTCAAAATGAATCATTTAACCTTATATATATATCGGTGGCAAGCAAAGTTATTGCTGTTAATCTTTGCCGTATTGAAATGTACCGTATTGTCTGCTCAGAGCTATCAAACTATTACGCCTTCCTCCCCTGCCAGGGATTTTTACTTAACCAATACCGGTTTGACCCACGTAGATGGTTTTCACTTGCCTTCTGCAATCAATAGTCAAATTGAAGAGGGTTTTAGTGTGGATGTCACCTTCAGTACTGTGGGACTAAGTTCTTCTGACAAAATTTTGGTTTTTGGCATTGGTATGAATCCAAGTAACAACACCTTTGATAGCGCCATCATGGTTTACATCAAAAACCAACAAGTGATCATCGAACGAAGAATTAGCACGCCAACTGGCGATCAAACTTTTGCCATTCCCTCCTGGAATACCCAATTGTATAATTATGGCGTATCCAATGTTCGAATGTATTTCTGGGTCACCGAATACGCCACCAAAATGTATCTGTTTGAGGGCTCAACTAACCTGGCACAAGATGATAGTAACCGGACTTGTGAATTACAGTTTTACGGTATGAATTCATCCCGGGCAAAAGATTTCTTGGCAGATACAGGCAATGGGACACCTTCTATTGTAGTACCGCGCCACGCCCCATTTAGCATCACCACTTTAACCATTGAATCGTTTAAGTCGAATGTAACGGGTTCTCCTTTTGAGGCCAATGCCATACAAGGGAGAGAAACTACCGCTAGTGGTTCACTCGCGGATTGCAATTGCAGCGGCAGTACAACTGAGCAACAGGTTTCGGTACCCTACTTGGATCATCAACCACTAGATCTCGAAGATGAACAATTTAAAGATCTTCCAATCTCTTATTCCACCGCTTATGATTTACCCAGGTTTGAAGAAGCCATCAATGAGCGCCAACCCGTTCTTTTTGGGGCCTCTCCTGTACCGACTGCCGATTGGGTAACAATCAATGCCAATATTCCCCAGGAAGATTCCGGTACACTAGAAATTATTGATATGACAGGAAGGAGTGTTTATCATCAGGCAATCAATGCTCAAGTTGGTGAAAATCAATATCGGATTTCACTCAAAGGGTTATCGCTGACAAGCGGCTTGTACTTTGTACGGTTGAGGTTGAAAAAGACCTTGTATGATCCGACCCTTTATAGAACTAAAGTGATCCTAAAATAGGAAATACGTCTATATTATTTCATTAATATTTTGCCTCACTGGTTAGTGCTAGTGGGGTGTTTTTTCTTCTTATGCCTCCCCAAAGTAAAGGCCGCACTAGAAATAGTTGGCATTCCACCACCAAATACACGTTTGACCTGCCGAAGGAAGCGGAACTTTCCAGAGGACTAAATTAAAAATTTACGAAAAATTATATCTTCAATGCTTGTTTGGAGCGGAATTTCAGTAAATGCTACCTCCAAAAAAGCGCTCAACACCCCAAACACCACAGGTGGCTTGGTGCTTGGTAGCGCAGCGAATGGCTGGATAGCCTGGAAGATCAAAGCAGATGCTCTCTAAATGATTGATTTTTAGTTTTTAGAATGCTATTTGTTGATCACTCACACACCTTCGTCCACCACCCCTGTGTGGGCACGGTCACCTGTATATCCTGCACTTTAATCAGCGGCAATTGTGAACCATCAATTACGGCAAATAGCGTTGCATTAAAATGCAAATTGGCTTGAACGCTATCCGGCATGCTGCTTGGCTTGTTGGCGTTAAACCAATCGGTTAGATCTTTGGCTAAACAGCAGCTGAAATCCTGTAAGGTGGCCGCATCACTAGCATTGGTCGAGTCATTGGGAACCAAATTGAGGTCGTAGACTAAGTTGGTGACAATAGGCACCGTAAGTGCATTGACAGCATTATTACCCATGAAATTTACCAGGTTGTAGGTGTAGGTGCATTCTATTTTCATCAATCGGTTTTGCGTACTGGCGGTACCGGCTTCCGCAAAAGGCTGGAAGGCATCAGAAATCGTCTGGCTTAAAGAGGTGGCGGTGTCCGCCTGAACAAATGGTACGGTCAGTAGAGGCAGTATCGGGTTGGCAAAACTGATCTCCGGAGATTGATAAATGAGTTTTTTATTCACCGGAGTGGTTTCCGAAGCGCTTCCCAAATCGGCGTTTCGAATGATCCAGAAAGTAGTAATGGCCGTTTGTCGCTCAATGGCATTGATGTCTTTCCACACGATGGTCAAAGCGCCATCGTCCGTTTTTTCATAAGGGTATTGCACAGAATGCTGGAGCCCTGCACCAAGCATTTTCCGATCTGGGACAGCGGTTGGAACATTTTGTGCCGCCTGACCATTAATGGTGGCGGGGAAGTCGTCATTGACGTCCGAATACAGCGTCAATATACCATCGCTCATCTCTTTAAAACTCAGCGCGAAATGTTCTGTAATGACGGCCGGACCATCACTTACCGCCTCTGCTAAATCAGGTTCATAAAAAGCTTTCCAGTCGGCAACAACCTGATCAATTGCTTGATTCAAAATCCCAACGATTTGCGTAAGCTGACCCGGATCTTTTGGTGGGCCCTCAAATACTTGATCGATATTGGTACTAAGTTCTGATTTCAGGCTTTCATAAGCCGCATTGAATTGCGTCAAGCTCGTAAACAAGTTGGTCAATTTGGTCGTGTTGTCGGCTTTCAGGGCTGTTGCAGCATCCAGGTTCTGCACCGGACTATTGTACACCAGGTCAAACCATAATTCGTCCTGGGCCGCTGCCTCTGACTTGATTAAATTGACGGTATATTCCCATTTCAAAGCGTCCTCCACGGGGTTGCTGGAGGTGGTAACTAGTCCCATCTCGTTTGCCGCATCAGCAGAAGCACTTTGACCTTGTAAGCTTGGGTTTTTCGGAAAAGAGCGTAGTGGTATTGGAATATTGGCTGTTCCCAAATCATAGTAAGATGGCGTACCAGGACCCGTGATGACAAAGCGTAACCAGGAAGATGGTACATAGCCGTACGCTTCTTCTGATTGCTCGATCAAATGTTCTAGAAATACTGGGCTATAGGCCAATGCGACATCGATGTCGGCCTGTTGCGCCGGATGTTTGGCCGTAGCCAGGAAATTCAGATATTCGGATGCCGTCTGACCGCCAGAGGCTCCTAATTCTAATTTGCCATTGCTCAGGCTGTATTCCTGTTCCAGGTCCGTGTCGCTAGCTCCTGTAGTAAGGCTGGAATCCGGAGCGGAGATCCCACCAAATAGGCGTGGAGACTGAGTAGAACCAGATTCAGGTGTTCCGTTGACCGTCACTTGTCCAACGGTTTGAACCACGGCGGAAGTGTTATATGCATTAGATAACTCTGTCAGCAGGGCCTGCTCAAACCGATCCATGGCACTTTCCAGGTCACCATCTTCATTGTCGAAAACGGGAATCAATCCATTTTGGATGGCTGTTGCCAATTCGGATTTATATGCTAACAAGCGGTCAAAGCCACTACTATCGATTTTGGAAATGGCAGCGGCAGATTCGGGGCTCAATAATTCATCAATCGTCCTGAGGAAGGTTTGGGCTGCCGCGTCAACATCCACATTGGTAAAGGCCGTGAGCGTTGTGGTCGGTGTTAAGTCTTTGTTGTAAGTGGTCAGGCTGACCGGTACATTGGGCAACAGCTGTGTGCTTAATGGAGCCAGCGTGAAGTACTTAAACTGGTCAGGGGTAAAGGACAAGGCAATGCCTTTGCTCTTGCTCCATTTGACGGTCCACAGGTAGGCATTACTACCGGTACTGCTGAAATCTGGATTACCGGTTCGAGTTGCCACTTTTACCTGCCCATCTGCACCGTCAAAACCTTGGAAAACGGCTTCAAAGTCTTCTGCCCACTGCGTCAGTGTGACCGGATCAGTGGAATTGTCGGCCTTTGCAGCCGTCGTTTGCTGTTCCAAATTAGGTTTCACCACAAAGGTATTATCGGCCACTTTTGGAAGCAGCGTGGCTGCATCTGGCGCCAACAGGTTATCAGGCCTGCTCATGCCCATGGAAACGGTTAAGGCCAGAATATCTGTATCGATCAAGGCAATTTGTGTGGGATCGATCGAAATGCTGATGACCTTATTGATCTGGCTGAGGGTACTGGCTTGGTTGGGGTCAGCATATACCTTTTGCAAATCCGTAATAATCTGGGTCGCCAAGCTTTTAAGTGGTGTTCTTAATTGATCACCGGAGGCGATGGTACCCTTAGAATTAGCAGTCGTCTGGAAAATGGTCGCCGTTACCTCAAAGGCAGTATTGGGATCACTCACCTGGTTGATGACCGTATACATCTGAAACAGGGCGATTTGTGCCTGTTGGCGAATATTATCCCCTTCCTGCGGATCTTCTCCGGCGGCCAACCCATGCACTGAATAAGTGGCAATGTTTCGAAGTACTTGATTTGGATTGAACTCAAGCTGGAGCGCCAATACCTCGTCCTGATTGGTATCAATATAAATCCGGTAAGCCACCTGAACCCCCGGCCACTCTGCCAGGGAAACCAGTAAATCATTGTAGAGAATTTCTTTTTTTTCCAGTTTTGTATTGGCATTCAGCACATTTCCATACAGGTCACAAAGTCGGAATTCCAGATCCGGGAAACCGCCAATAGCTGCGTATGTAAACGGTAAGCCACCGGTAACCAAAGGGGCATCTGCATTATCCGGTAAGAATTTATAGGCCGGGACCACTTGGCGGTAGCTTTGATTGCCGGAACTGGAAGTGGTAGAACTGCCTCCAGAACCATCCGAACCACCACTGCTTTGAGCGGAGGGCGTCACGGCAGGTGCCCACCCGGAGGCATCAAATGAGGGGCCGCTAGAACCGGCAGAGCCTTGGGCAATTTGATATTGAATCAAATGATATAGTTGCTCAACGGTATCGGCAGAGTAGGGTTGGTTATCGCCTTCTGCCGTTAAGAGCGTTGCCTCATCGGGTAGGGTGATTTCAAAAGCAAGGCAACCCGCGGGGTAAGTCGGATGGAAAGAAGGCACTGCATTGCCCTGAGCATCAGCAACGCCAATATAAAGCGATTGGTTGCTGTCTTGTCCATTAGTAGTCAGGACGTTGTGCCAGGCTTGGAAAGTGGTCGCTTTCGGGAAAGAAACCAATATGTTTAGGGCTGCCTGGCTACCGGAAAAGAGGGTAGATGGGAAGTCTCCTTGACTTTCGTTTTCGTAGTATAGGAAAAATCCATTGGCATTGACCACGCTGTTTTCCCAAATAATTTGTAGGAAATCAGCTACTTGATTTTGCAAGGCAACCACTGGGCCAAGGTTGTTTTGATTTTGCGCGGTAGCCAGTAGTAGGGGCGTATTAAGACTATCTGGCTCGCTACTGGTCGACAAATTGGTTTTGAGCAATAGCGTATTGGTCGGGTTCTGTGAATCTGATTGATACCCATTGCTGCCTGAAGTATTGTTGTACAACAAAGTAATTTCAGCTGTACTTAGATCGGCACCATTTAAGGCATCCTCAATTCTTTGTCGGGTTTCATCATCAGTAGAACTAATCTGGTATAGATAGGGCAGGAACCCTGGCAAAGCGGCACCCGTTTCATCTACGTTAAATGCCTGAGCTTTGGCGACCTGCGTAATGGTAATAGGAATCAGTAAGCCGGGGGTGGCGGTGGCAGCAGTATCCTGGGGGGCATCCTCATTTGGAAACTCGTTCTGAATACTTAAGCTAAGGGCTTGTGATTTTAAAGCTGTTAAGATTTGGTTGGGAAGCGGTACGATCAAATCAGTTGAATTCCAACTTAATTTTGTTCGGGCACTCACCCATAATGCATTTGAGGTAAAGGCAGGCAGTGCTACTGGCGCAGCCGGGAAACTCGGCGGAGTACTCGGTGGCGCTTCAACAGGTAGGGTAGAGGTGGCGCTGTCCTCCGATCCAAAATCAACGACCAATTGACTAAAATCGGGTTGCTCACTAGTGGGCGGGCTGATCGTGTTTTTGGCTAAAGCCGCTTCTACAGTATCTTTACTATCGTCTACGGCAAACTGCTGTCCGGTCAACTGGTATAGACCTCGGTAATCCTCGACATTATCCGGATCAGTAGGGTTGGGGATAATTAATCCATTTAATAAAAAGCGGGAGACCATTCCTGCCAAATTGGGGGCAATATCTGCCACGGTTGAATCAGGCATTTGCTGCGCCAATTGGCGACCAATCGTCAGAAAATAATCGATTAGCATCTGACCGTTGAGCGGAATGGAAGCATCCTCTACTTGGGCGGTCATTGTGTCTGAACCGCTATCTGGATTTGATGTCAAATCATTGATGGAAAATTGACTGAGGTAGTCTTCCAAAATGCTGATGTAATTAGCGGAAACCATCGGTTCATCAAATGAGACCGTTTCTTTCCCTTCATCGTAACTCAATTGTAAGTTGGGCAAAATGGGGAAGAGTGCTACCTGTTGCTCAGCGGTGTCTTCGGTGGCCGCACTAAAATCAATTCCACTGATGCTAAACGCTACTTGTTTAGCCAAAAAATCATTCACTACATCGGTGCCAAAATTAGAAGCATCGACCGCTTCGGGAGACAAAGCCGCTGTTACCGGCCCCCACTCCGTACCGTTGGAATAGGTATTGAGCAACCAACTGCTGTATGCGGTGAGCAGCATTTCCCACGGCCAGCTACTATCCGGTGTTTCCGGAACATCGAACGACAATATGGCCACTGCTTTGGCTCCATTATCGGCGGGAGTATCATAAACAACCGACGGATACAGCATGAAATTGAGAGGAAAGGTTATCGGCGTTTCTACCGTTGCCAGCGGTGTGGAGTTGGCATAAGCCATCGGCTGTTTAATGGTCAATGGTTTCGGACTACTCGAACCGCCGCCGTTCATGCCTGCAAAAGAAGGATTTTGAGGCCCATCCAGGCTGGCATTTCCATTGGGGCCTGTGCTCAGGGTAAAGGTTTCGGAAATGGTGGCACTGAAACTCACGGTGACCTTGATAAACAGTACTTTGACACTGGCTTTCGCTTCCACCTTTGCGATAACGGCTACTATTGTTCCATAATCCGTTTCAAAGGCGATTCCCGCTGTGACGGACATTTTGACCATCACCGAAAGGGTAATGATTTTGAGGTCTACTTCTCCCTGGAGGGTGCCCACCAGACTTACGGTAGCTGCAAACCAATAGTAGTCAGGAGTGTGGGTGATATCCCCTTTGTCTTCTTCCCAGGCCAGTACGCCCTGGAAGGTGCCCTGGAGGGTAAGGCTCAGGTTGGCAGAGAATGGTCCGCTTTGGAAAGAGCGTCCCAGTCCCACGGACAAGCCCAACCCAAATTCCAGGATTGGATTATAAGCCACCGGCGGGTTTGGGTTTTGCGGGTTGTCGCCACTGCGCAATTTCCCAAAATAGAAACCACAACTCCCGGTAAAGATATACACCTGAATGCCGATCGATTCCGGGCCGAGAGGCCAGCCGACGTTTACCTTAAAGTCACCGTTGGTATAAATCCAGATTTGCACGGTGGGTAAGGTGAGGGATACCGCGCCCAGCTCAATGGTTCGATAGGCTTCCGGAATGGTGAGTTTGCCGTAGTAAACCCCCAAATGAGGCCCCAGCTTTTCATACAGAATAATCAAATCCAGCCCCTTAAATTGTCCATCCAGGACAGAAATTTCCAGCCCATAGAGTACCGGATCATTAAAAAGCATTTTTAGGTCCCACCCTTTGATATTGATGTGCAATCCGAAGAACCAACCCCGATCAGGCTGATAGTACTGTTGTACCAGATTGGTCAGCAGGTATTCCGGGTCGTTGCTGGTGAAATTCTTTTCCAGTTCAGTGAATATGGTAGACAAAGCATTGGCAAAGTCATTGGTATCCTGAGGTAGGGGTGGCCCAAATCGCTGACCAAGCCCGATATAGTTTAATTTAAAAAGCGGCAACTTGGGCGATGGGGTAGGGAATGGAAACTTTACAACGGATGGTTTACCACTATCGTCATCGGAAGAAGCCGTCAAGGTCAGAGTGTCGCTTCCCGCCTGATCATGGAATTTCACCTTGGCACTCACGTCAAAGCCTTTTTCCGTCGAATAACCTGCTAGGAGCGAATACACTGTGATATTCGGCTCGATATCAATATGGTATTTTTCCAGATTGGGAGGGTTCAGGTTTACGCCCGGTGTATCCGAATCCACATTTTCATACAAATCAATCTGCAACTGGATGGAAGAAGCACTTTTGTCTACTTTTACAACCAAACTGGGCTCATAGGCCCAATCTAAAACCCCGCTAAAAATGTAATCCCAAGGTGCATTTGTGGTCAATTCCCCAATTTTATACAATACATCTAAGTTCAGCAATTGGTCAAGCTGCTTCAACACATCCGTTAGCGTAAACCTGAATTTTGGATTGGGTTTAATGGTAAATTCCAAAGGCCCTTGCCCGGAATTTAATGCCAATGCTAATCCGTATTGATCTTCCGCCGGTTTATTGGGATCATTTATAACGACATCTAATTCAAATGTTGCTTTAGCCATGAGGTTTTAGGTTTAGACTTAACAAGTATTAGGGGAATTCCAATTCAGCAAAGAACGACGACATCAGACATCTCCTCCCGTGCCATCTTCGTTAATATTGGTTGCTGAGAAAGAGCCCCCTTGCAGGGCCAATTGGCCGACAATAGTTTGGGCCTGCCCTTCCGGCCATGCGGCGGAAAATTTAAAATCGTATTGCTTGTTTCCTTTGGTGGGGAGATCCATCTTTAGTTTGTTGATGGTAAAATTGAGGGTTTCAATTTTGCCAATGGCGTCTCCTAAAGGATAGGGCAAATCATCTCCCTTGGGGATATTGACCCCAAAATTGGTGTTGAACCAATCGATTAACTCACTGATGGTGCCCAGATCTTTATCTTCTGCGTCCAGGTTGAAAGTCATGCCCTCTTCTGCCGCTTTTTTAGGGTTGGCAGAAATAGCTACTTCTACGCCATTGATGTTCAAAATCAGCCCAAATAGGACATTTTCGGTGGCCATAGGTTTAGGTTTAATGATAAGTACTGAGAAGCTGGCATAATCACTTTAGTGGGTTGCTTAGCTATCTTTACATTTCTTGATTTCTTCAATTTCCTTCGGCGAAGCCTGTACAATGACGGTGGCCTGTAGGTCGATCCCGATCCCAAATTCAATGGTGGGAGAATCCGCCTGTGCACAGTATTCGTCTTTGCCTTTTCCGGTGACGGTAATGGCTGTTTCCCAGAGGTCATTTAGGATGCTTCCTGCCGGGAAATCATCCTCGGTAGGCAATCCCGTGTCATACAAGGAATTCAAATCCTTTATCAACTGATTGACTGTTTTAGCCTTTAAAATATCTGCCATATTGACTGTTTTTTTAAGATTCAATCATTTTTGAGTCGCCGCAATATTCCATGCAATATTACTTCCGGAGCCTTTTGTGGGGTCTGAAAACAGAATGAAATCCGCAATGATGCCCGGTGGGAATTTTACGTTGAGAATGCTTAATGCAACATTGTTAAACAAGAGGACGTACACCGGTCGTTCCTTGCCATCGGTGCCGGTATAAGGCACTTCCATGAGGTTGGCATCCCCAAAAACGGTTTTCAGGATGCCCTGAAGGTTGAAGCCTTTGAAACCCGCAGAAGCCTCCGGTAGTTGCATGTAGAGCAGTGCTCCATCGTTATCCGGGGTCGTTTCGCTTGGGCCCCAGCCCAGCAGCATGGTGGCGTCAATACTGCCATGAGCGTCCGAAAGAGAACCTAGTGAACCCAACGATAGATTGTATTTTAGCGCGTAGATGGGGGCGGTAGTGGTGTACCCAGCCAATTGGATCACACTGACTTCTTGCCCTTCTTTTTTTAGATTGATGGTGGAGCCTTCGGCAGCTTGCACCAATTCAGACAATTTAAAGGGTAGACTGGCCAAAAGACTATCCGATCTAATCGCCGTTTCGTCCGACTGTACCGCCAGATTACTGGTGTCCAATACAGCCGTACTGCTGCCATCAATTGCCTGACCATTTTCATCCAGGAGCACACTGATGTTAAAGGCAATCCCCGTGGTAGGCAATCCCGAAAGATCTGAGCCGTAGGAATATAGATCGGGCTGCGTGGCGCCCGGTACGATCGGGTTGGAGAAATAGAGCTGCCCGCCGACCTCAAACCGCGAAGTCACCAGCGTGTTATTGCCCTGAGCGGTACTGCCGGTAGATTGTAAGCTGGCATTATCAATCACAAATGAATCCAGCACCCGGATATAGTTGCCCCCTGGATTGAACGCATAGGTGTGTTTCTTACTACTGTTGAATACGACGGTGCCGTCGTTGCCATTTTTCTGGTATTGGCCTTTAATATAAAAGGTATTGGGCTCCACTGCCCCGGCAGAACCTGCGGTTTCGATGCCTTCATTATCTTGCAAAAAGACATTGCGCTGGAACAATGCATTGATTTTCATGCCGACTTGCGCCTGCATATCGGCAATAGCGGAGTTTTGGAAAACGACGATTAACTCCTTGGTGATGAACTCATAGGTTGCCGTTGAGTCGTTGTTCGTTCCGGGATCGGTATAATAGATGACTCCAAAAATACTGCTTTGATTGATGACAGGCGTATCATTCCGGGCACCGATCTGGTTGACGTCTATTCCAAAGTGGTGTGCCGTGAGCGGTCCGCTCACTCCCGCAAATAACATTTGGAAATCAGGTGGCATTTCGCCGCCATCGATGGGGCAGTTGAAAACGATGACACCGGTCCAGTCAGGGGGTGTCAAAATCGTATCTCTAAAATATTTAAATGGATCCTGAGGTTGACCTTTGGTACTTTCCGCCTGTTGAATGGCTGCATCCAAGGTCGCCTGCACATCGGCTGGGGTTTCTCCTGCCCTCAGGAAGTAGGAAGGGTTAGTCCAGGTATTGGTATTGTCGATCAGGTCTTGCAGGCTTTGACTAGTGGCGTATTTGAAGATCATGATGGGAACCACCTCGGGGTTGCCATCGGTGGCTGGTAAGTCCTTAATACTAAAGGTAAATCCACTAACGGTCAGCTGGTGCTCCAGGGAGAATTTTGCCCAGTCGTCCATCACCAAAAAGCCTTGGGTATTCATCAGCGCAAGGCTCAGTGGAGGGTTCAGGATATTGCCGGTGTTGGGTGGATCAAATTGTAAGTGCTGGTCTCCGGAAATGGCTAATCTCAAATTGTTCCAGGTGCCTGCTTTGTTGTTTTGATCGTTGGCAGTCACCAGAAAACCGCTGGAAGTAATCACCGATCCCCCATTAATTGGCGTTCCGTCACTTAGCGTAAATACCGGACCATCTCCATTTTCGATAGCAGGAATAAACAGATGATACCGGCTGCTGGCCAGGATTTGGTTTTCAAAATCGGTAATAATACTTTGGTCGGCATTGCTTGGGAATAGAAAGACGTTGCCATATAGTGCCAAGGGGAAAGCCGGGTTTTCAGAATTTCCCGTTGGAAAACTTCCGATTTGAATATCAAGGGAACCTGCTACGGGAAAATCACAACCGGCGTCATCGGCCTGATTACTAAAATTAACGAGTGTGGTAGGTTGTGAAAAGTATTGCCAGCTATCTGCGGAGATGATTTGTGCCCATGAAGTTACAAAAGCATTCGTTAAAAGGGATTCGGTCTGATTGTTATCTGCATTGGTTTGTTGAAAGGAAGGGGCAAAGGCCGGTTGTCCAGGGATCAGTTGTAAAGCGTCTCCATTTTTGATTTTGGCAAATTCCATTCCGGAAAGACCACACATCACTTTTGCTTCGGTGGTATTGGCCGGCATTTTTAGTGAAAACTTTCCCAATGGGGCCAGGTAGTATTCGAAGGTTGATGGATCAATCGCACTGAAATAGTAGCCGATATTGCTGTCGGGTTGGAGTTGAATTTTATCGCCACGAGTGGTGAAGAGATTAGAATTAGGATTGGCAAAAACATCCGGTACACTGCTCGGGTCTTTTAAAATAAAATAAGTTCTGGAAGCAGTCGTCGGATAAAGCAAGTCCAACTGATTGTGCAGATCGACGATGGTTGATTGGGAGATTTTTCCGAAAATCGGATAATTGATCGGTTCATTGCCGGAACTTCCCGGATAGTAGTAGCGGATGAAGCCCCCCCAGCCATTATTGGCATTTTGCTGGACAATCAAATAAAGCGTTTGCAAATCCCAATCTGCTCCACTAAAGTTGAATGCGCCTCTTTTTAGCGTGGAGGTGTCGGGCAAAGTCGTTGCTCCGGGATCTGCTGCAAAATTGACCTGCGCTTCGAGGATGCGCAGTAACAAGGGATTTGTCCCAGGGTTGATTTTTGTAAATTGTAGCGCCTGCTTTGACGTATCCGTAATGGTCATCAGGTTACTGTTCCCGTCAAGGGCAATATTGATAGCCTGATTGGCATTGGGTGATAAAGTGGACAGGCTGATCAGCGTATTGGCCGTCTTAAGAAAGATCGTAGAAGGATTGCCAGATAGTGTTGTGTTGCCGCTATCATAAGTCGGTTTGGGAAGTTGAATCACCTGATAGCTGGTGGCGGCACCGTTGGCATTAATTTGGTTGATCCAGGCAAACGAAACCCCCGCATTCAGGGCCCCCAAAGAGGCATATAGATTAGCTAGGTTGGTAGCGGGTAGGGTATTCTGTTTGTAAAAAAAATAGATGCCCGTTTTGAGGGATAAGGCCTGGGTGAAATCGATCGAATTGCCAGGGTTGGAGGATATGCCAAAAAGCAAAAATAGATTTACTTCCTGATTGGCGGAATTATCGGCAGCGGCATACAGATAGTAGTTAGATGCTTCACTTGCAATCTGATTAAATTGGATTGCAGACATATTTTCCAGGGTTTAGGCAATGTTTGAAGCGGACTCTATTTAAAAATCAGCAGGAGCTAGCTCCAAACATGGGTTTAGGTGAAAGAATGATGAATAAAGGTAGCCTACAGCCGGAGCCGTTACGATTGGTAAACCTTTATGTCACAAACCATAAAAGGTCAAAATTATAGGGTCAGAACAGATAGCAAGACAAGAATGAGCTCGTAAGTTGAGTATTCTTGAAGTTCGGTTAGCACTGATAAGATATTCTGTGGTAGAAATTTAAGAGTGACTAAAAGTAGCGTTTTTTTTTAGAAACTGCAAGTCTTTGCGGGTGTAGTTGTGATTTGTTCCCTTGTGTAAGGATAAGATAGTCTTCCCTGTTGTCTTACTAGAAGATGCCTCCGGTGGCCTACGTTAGAGGCAAGATATAAAGCTATTCCGAAACCATGGTTGGGCGAAATTTATTTCGCCTGGTTCCCACTGATGCAGGTGATGACTCGATCATCCTTCAAGAAGAAAAGACGGCTGATGCTTGTGATGACGGTTCTAATGCCCTTAGAGGGTTT
>CAXHCA010000092.1:0-26136 GCA_964015035.1 uncultured Saprospiraceae bacterium | reverse complement strand
AATAAAGAAGATTGTCTTATCCTTACAAAAGGGGACTAATCCCAACTGCACCCCATTTAAAGGATCAATGTCACTGCTAATCTCCAGCGCAATATTTTCCATTCAGAAGCGGGCATTTTTACCATTCGTTTCCCGGTAAAATCATCGGATTCACATGACCGCCGTCACCTTTTATTATAGCATTTTCCTATTACTTAGTAGCTGGAAGAAAAGGCCAAAATTAAAACCAATACCCATGGGTGAACAAAAAGTAACCAGCTTAAACAGTTTGACTGACCGCAAGAAATTCTGTAGGGCCATTCTTGATGATATCAAAGCCTTGGAGATCATGCTTCAGGAAGGGCAATTTGAAAAAGGCATCCAACGTATTGGTGCCGAGCAGGAATTGTGTCTGATTGATCAGCACTACAACCCATCGATGGCAGGGCCGGATATTTTGCCAAAAATTGAAGCCCGGGAATACACCTCCGAATTGGCCCGTTACAACCTGGAAATCAACCTTGACCCACAGGTTTTGGAAGGGCATTGTTTTTCCAATACACAGCAACAACTGGAAAGATTACTAAAATTGGGAAGTGAAAAGGCAGCGGCACAGGAGACGCTGATCTTGTTGACAGGCATTTTGCCCACCATTCGCCTGACCCATTTGCAGCCCGAATATATGTTTCCCGCCGCTCGTTATCAGATGCTGAGCGAAGGATTACTCAATGTACGCGGCGAGGATTTTCGCATCCAATTACAAGGTGTCGACGATCTAATTACTTCACTAGACAGTGTGCTCTTTGAAGCTTGTAACACCAGTTTCCAGCTACATTTACAGATTGATCCAGAGGAATTTGTCGAGCAGTACAATTGGGCACAAGCCATCGCCGGACCAGTATTGGCCATCAGTACAAATTCACCTCTTCTTTTGGGCCGGGAGTTGTGGATGGAAACGCGCATTGCTTTGTTTAAACAAAGTTTAGATACCCGTAGTACTAAAAATCAAATGCGCGACAAAGCCTCACGGGTGAGCTTTGGCAACAATTGGATCACTCAATCTGCCGCCGAGATTTTTAAAGACCAGGTAGCGCGCTTTCCCTTCCTGCTCACCCGGGAGGATACGGAAGATGCGTTGCAGGTTTTACAAGCCGGGCAGATTCCTAAATTAAAGGCCCTCATGTTACATAATGGCACCACTTATACCTGGAACCGACCTTGTTACGGGGTGGCCAATGGGGTGGCTCATCTGCGCATCGAATGCCGCTATTTGCCCGCCGGGCCGACGGTATTGGACGAAATGGCCAACTTTGCCTTTTGGGTTGGACTGATGAAAGGCATGCCTCCCAGATTTAAAGAACTTCCCACCGGCTGGGACTTCCGTGAAGCCCGGCACAATTTCATCAAAGCGGCTCGAACCGGGATGCAAACTGCTATTAAATGGGATGGAAAATTGTGGTCGGCACCACGGTTGGTCAATGAAGTCCTGCTGCCCATTGCAGAAGCCGGCCTACAAAAAGTGGGCGTTGATGCTACCGAAATTAACCGCTATCTGGGTGTTATCGGCGATCGGTGTACCCAAACCCGTTCGGGCTCCGACTGGCAGGTGTATAATTTTCGACAGTTGGAAAAACACCACGGCCGCTCTACTGCGCTGGCAGTTATGACGCGTTCCATGTATGAGCAACAGCAAAGCCACCTACCCGTGCACGAATGGGATGACATTCCCGCCAATAAAATTTACCCCCATCCCACCCATTCCATCACCGCTGATAAAATCATGAGCTCCCAGCTTTTCACTGTCCGCGAAGACGACTTTATCGAACTCGTGGAATCCATTATGCGCTGGCGCAACATCCGGCACATGCCCATTGAAAACAGCAAGGGGGAGGTAGTTGGTATTGTTACTGCCACCAATCTCCGCATTTGGAAAGCCCAATCTGGTGACCCTTACGAGCAGGTCAATGCCATTATGGTCCCCAAACCAGTGACCGTCGCTCCAGATACCCCCTTCTCTGAAATAGAACAACTGATGCGAGAACATCAAATTCGTTGTTTGCCCGTAGTCCTAAAGCATAAATTGGTGGGTATTGTGACGGATACGGATGTTAAGCGAGCGAAAGGAGAGTAGATTCAAGCGTAGTTTAGAGAAGGATTTCACACTGAAATCAGGTTGACTCTTTTGGTAAAAGGGATTTTAAAGGAAACCGTGGGTAAACCGAAAATTAAATATAGATACATGTAGCATCCAATACTACACGGTTGAATCTATTATCTATTATTAAGTGCATGTTTGGAGTTGAAAGTGCATCTCCTTCCGGAAGGAGATGCACTTTTCATCTATTCACCATATGCGCAGCCACACGTGGGAAGCTATTGAAAATCTGATTTTTCAGGTCTTCACCAATTTCCAGACTTTCCACCGCCCGGTGCATGCATTTCAGCCAGGCTACAGCTGCTTCTTCCGTAATGGCGTGGGGCAGGTGGCGCATGCGCAGGCGTGGGTGACCATATTCCTGAGCGTATAGTTGTGGTCCGCCGAAAAATTGGGTGAGAAAACAATACTGCTTATGCCTTACCACCTCCATATCGGTTGTAAAAAGGGGACTCAGGGTCGGGTCTTCCTCCACCAGGTCATAGAAGCGATTGACCATCAATTGGAGATTGTCGGCACCGAGATCATCGTAGATAGATGGTAGCATATTGTGTTCATTAAATTATATAGGATACAAAGATAGGCATTCGAATATTTTAAAACCCAACCAAATTTAATGCTATTGATCCCATTCATTGAAGTGGCGAACGTTGGCCTTCTCCCCCTACTGGGGTTGATAGGAAGAAAATAAGATCCTAAAAAAAGGAAGGACTGAATGTTACCAATGTCGCACTCAGTCCTTCCGTATATGATAAACCATCTGGCTTATTTAGAGCCGTGACAGTGTTTAAACTTTTTGCCGCTACCACAAGGGCAAAGGTCATTTCTTCCCACCTTCTTCTCCACTCGCTTGAAGGTTTCAGGCTTGGCGCGGCGGCTAACCGATTCTGCGGCGGCCCGAGCTGCTCCATCACCTGTGCGATTGGTCTGTACCTTGCTCATGTCCGTACGCTGTTCACGAGCCTGCTCCAAATTGGTACCATCGGGCAGGGTTAGAGAGCCTTTCGACAAGTAAGCAGTGGTATCTTCATTGATGCTAAACACCAAAGATTCGAATAAATTAAAGGCCTCCAGCTTGTACACCACCAAAGGATCCTTTTGCTCAAAAGAAGCCGATTGTACGGAGTCTTTCAATTCATCCATAGAGCGCAGGTGCTCCTTCCATTTTTCGTCGATAATAGATAAGGATACTGCCTTTTCAATATCGCGGATTACCGTTTTGCCATTGCTTTCCACCGCTTCGGCAATATCGGCAGTAATGGTCAACGGTTTAGAGCGACCATCAGAAAACGGAATAAGAATACGCTTGTATTGCTTTTGTGTTTCATGGACATGCTTGATATTAGGCATGATCATATCCGTAATCTGCTCGGCTTTACGCTCGTAAAATTCCTGGAATTGACGGAAAAACTGCTCAGCGAGGTCATTGGCTGGCGCTTCCGCAAAATCAGCGGCCTCAATTTTGGGGTCAATCCCCAATTTGCCGAGCGCATCACGACGGAAGGACTCAAAATTGCCCTCTTCTTTATGAGTATAGACAATATTTTCAATTAAAGAATAGAACATATTGTTCAAATCCACCGAAAGGCGCTCTCCCGAAAGGGCATTTCTACGTTTTTTGTAAATGGCTTCCCGCTGGATATTCATTACATCATCGTACTCTAGCAGTCGCTTGCGAATACCGAAGTTATTTTCCTCTACTTTTTTCTGCGCTCGCTCGATGGATTTACTGACCATGCTGTGTTGGATCACCTCGCCTTCCTGGTGTCCCATACGGTCCATCAATTTGGCAATGCGCTCCGATTGGAACAAGCGCATCAGGTTGTCCTCTAAGGAAACGTAAAATTGAGAGCTACCTGGATCTCCCTGACGACCGGCACGACCTCGCAACTGGCGGTCTACCCGGCGACTATCGTGGCGTTCCGTACCAATGATGGCCAAACCACCCGCCTTTTTCACCTCATCAGAAATCTTAATATCGGTACCCCGACCCGCCATGTTGGTCGCAATGGTCACCTTACCTGGTTTACCCGCTTCGGAGACAATCTCGGCCTCACGTTGGTGCTGCTTGGCGTTCAATACATTGTGATCGATGCCCCGCATTTTGAGCATGCGGCTCAATTTTTCAGAAATATCGACGGAAGTAGTACCTACCAGCACCGGACGCCCCGCTTGGCTCAAGGCAACAATATCATCAATGGCGGCATTAAATTTCTCTCTTCCCGTTTTGAACACCTTATCCTCGCGGTCATCTCTGACAATTGGTCTATTGGTGGGGATCACCACCACGTCCAATTTATAGATTTCCCAGAGTTCACTGGCTTCCGTTTCTGCCGTACCGGTCATACCCGCCATTTTGTGGTACATCCGGAAGTAATTCTGTAGGGTAACCGTTGCGTAAGTTTGCGTGATATCGCCCACCTTCACATTTTCTTTGGCTTCCAATGCCTGGTGCAGACCATCGGAGTAACGGCGGCCTTCCATCATCCGGCCCGTTTGCTCATCTACAATTTTCACCTGGCCATCCATCACCACATATTCCTCATCTTTCTCAAAAAGCGTATATGCTTTCAGCAACTGGCTGATAGAGTGCAGACGCTTGGATTTAATGGCAAAATCCTGAGCCAGTTTGGTTTTAGCTTCTTCAATAGCCGCTTTATCCAGATCATCCCGGTTTTCAATTTCTACCATTTTGGTAGCAATATCGGGCATGATAAAGAAGTTTGGATCATCATTACCACGCGCCAGATACTCCGCCCCAAGTTCCGTCAATTCCACTTGCCGGTTTTTCTCGTCAATGTTGAAATACAAGGTCTCATCTACCAGGTGCATGTGTTTATTTTGCTCGGCCATGTAGAAATTCTCGGCCTTCTGCAAAGTCACTTTCACCCCATCTTCACTCAGGAATTTGATTAACGGCCGAGATTTTGGCAAAGCGCGATAAGCTCTTAACAAGGCCATTCCTGCCTCTCCTTCCTGGTGACCGGTAGCTCCTTCTTTGAATAGTCTCTTGGCTTCCGCCAAATATTCGGTAGCCAGCTTGCGTTGAGCGGCAATCAGTCGCTCCACTTGTGGCTTGAGTTCGATATACTCCTGATCTTCGCTACCCTGTGGCACTGGTCCTGAAATAATCAAGGGCGTCCGCGCATCGTCAATCAAAACGGAGTCAACCTCATCGATCATAGTATAGTGGTGCTTACGTTGCACCATCTCGTCCAAAGAGCGCACCATATTGTCACGCAGGTAGTCAAAGCCAAATTCGTTATTGGTACCGTAGGTAATGTCACAATTGTAGGCCGCCTTACGCTGTTCGGAATGCGGCTTGTACTTGTCAATACAGTCGACCGTCAGGAACAAGAATTCAAAAATGGGCCCTACCCATTCGCTATCCCGTCGGGCCAAATAATTGTTCACGGTAATGACGTGTACCCCCTGTCCGGAAAGGCCATTTAAATAAGCGGGCAAGGTAGCCACCAGGGTTTTACCTTCACCGGTAGCCATCTCCGCAATCTTACCATCGTGGAGTACCATCCCCCCAATCAACTGCACATCGTAGTGCACCATATCCCATACAATCTCTCCACCGGCAGCAAGCCATTGGTTTTTCCAAACGGCCTCATTCCCTTCAATGGTCACATAAGTTTTTCCGGATTTGGCGGCCAAATCGCGGTCATGATCAGTGGCGGTGACCCGCAAGGTGCTGTTTTCTTTGAAGCGACGTGCCGTTTCTTTTACCACAGCAAAGGCCTCGGGAAGAATCTCTTTGAGAATATCCTCCAAATGTTGATCGCGATCTTTGATCAATTCATCGATTTGCTCAAACAACTCCTCCTTCCGAAGTAGGTCCTTGGTCGCTTGAGCTTCACTGCGAAGGCCATCAATATCCTCGTCAATGCCTGCCAAATGCTCTTTGATCCGGCGGCGAAAATCTAAGGTTTTATTTCTCAAATCATCGTTGCTGACACCATGCAACTCCTCGTAAATCTCCTTGATCTCTTCAACGATGGGTGCGTAAGTATTCACATCGCGTTCATACTTCGTACCAAAAATCTTTTTTAACGAATTAGTTAATCCCTTAAGCATATATCTTGGATTTCAATAGTTATCAAAACGGACTAGCAAAGATAAAATATATACGCGACTAGAGTGCAGTTTACGTTTAAGGAATGAGCAAACTATTCTTTAGGGAGTATATTTGCAGTGCATTTGGAGTGGTACACTTATCGTACCACTTTTATTAGAGGATTGTTTTCATGCCATTTTGGCATCTTTTTAGTATACCAGCTGAAATAATAACAGATAAAAAGCCATTTTAGATGAAAAAATCACCGCTTTTTCTTGCTGGATTTTTTATAATAATACTGATCACAGCCTGTAGTCCGGATGATGGACGCAGCGATATTCGAGATTTTTATTTTCCTTTAAAGTCGTTGACAGAAGGGTTGGTCTATGAATACCAACCTGTAGGGACCGACACCTCGGCACCGGTTTATTGGTATTATCAGTCATTTTTACAACCAGACAGTAACTTCTTCACCGGCACCTATTACGAGCAAGATTTAATTCCCTTACAATTGACGCGGGAAGAAGTGGTGAGTAATGGCATGTTGCTGGAAGACATCAATTTATATTTGCGCGACACTTTTGGACAGCAGACCCGCATTCAAGGAGAAATTCTTTCAGGCAGTGTCTTTCCTTTTATGGTAGAGGAGAATGGTGGCATCTTTCTCTATAAGGTGCGTTTCGATTTCCCCAATGCAGAAAACTATTCAACTACTGTGATTAAAAATCGCTACTATGTGGGCGATACGACTTATACCCTTTCGGGAAATACGTATCCGGCCGTCGTTTTTGAGGTAAAAGAACTGATTGAGCATGGCAATGAAGAAGCTGGATATGCCGAACCGGAATTGGAGGGCACCGAAATTTATGCCAAGGGGATTGGGTTGGTCTATTATGATAAAGGCCCTAAGGAAGGAGAACGCATTGCCTACGAATTGCAAGATCGCTATCCGATGGCTGATTTGAAGGCAAAACTTAGAAAAATGGAGGGTCAATAATTTGTCGTGAGGCTGCATTGGCGAAAGCCAATAAGTAATGGAAGAGCAGCGTTTGAATAGTTGCAAGGATTCTAATTGCAAAAATACAGTATTAAAAATGAATTTGAATTACAGGAAAGGTTTAGCAATATTACTACTGAGTTTAGGTTATTTTTTACCCAGTCAGGCACAGATTCAGGCACCTGACCTGATTTGTGTAGCCAACGATACACTGACCTGGACATTACCCACCAATAACTGCGGTCCTTTTCAAGCATACAACGTCTTCGCCAGCCAAACACTAGAAGGCCCCTACTCCATTTTGGGTACCGTCACCGATCCCAACCAGACGATCTACGTACACGAAAATTCGAGTTCCATGACCTGGTTTTATTACCTGGAAAGCGACTACGATTGCCCGGGCCAACCCGTGGAGCAATCGGATACGCTGGACAACCGCATTCCAGAAACCGGACCGATTGATTTTGTCACGGTGGATGGCAATTCCGTGATGATTCAATGGAGCCAAAGCCCATCGCCGGAGGTATTTGCCTATCTTATTGCCCGCAATACCGCGCAAGGAACCACCGTAATCGATACGGTTTTTGTGGGCAACACTTATGAGGATTTCACCGGAGAACCCGATGTTCGGGTAGAGACCTATTTTGTGACAGCTATTGACCGCTGTGGCAATACCAGTCTCGTCGTTGATCCACACAATACCATTTTTTTAAGCGCCGAGAATCAAGATCCCTGTGCACAATCGGTGAGCCTCACCTGGAATGCTTATCAAAACTGGCCAGGCGGAGTGGCGCGGTACGCGGTATGGGTAAGCACCAACGGCGGTCCATTTGAGGAAGTAGGAGAAACGACCACTACCCAATTCACGCTCCAAGAGGTAGATGATGAAACGGAATACTGTTTCTATGTGGTTGCCGAAGAGGCCAATAGTACCTTCACCTCCCGCTCGTCAGAGACCTGCGTGACAACCTCTGTGGTACAACCTGCCAACGACTTGGCTTTGGTCAACGCCACGCTGACCGGTGATGGTGCCATAGGCGTCAACTGGACATGGAATACTACGGCCGAGTTAGGAACTGCAACCATTAATCGGACTATGGGCAATATAGAGTCAATCCCGATAGCCCTGAGCAATCCATTGATTCAAGATAATTTTTACCTAGATCAATTCACCGGCTTTGACCAAGGCCCCGTTCGGTACCAAATTGAAACGGTGGATGATTGTGGGACAAGCCGCGCCTCTAATGAAGTCATTACTGTTTTCCTGCAAGGCTCCAATCCCACAAATGGCATCAATAACCTCGTCTGGACGCCTTACCAAAATGCACTGGCCAATAAAATTACCTATGACGTATTTCGCATCGAAACAGGTGGCATTCCCCAAAAATTAAATGACCAGCCGATGAATGATTTGAATATAGTAGATGAGATCAACCTAGCCAATACTTCGGAATTGATCAGCTGCTATTACGTTGTAGCTACAGCTACACTAACACTACCCGATGGCCGGGAAGCCGAAGTCACTTCCCGATCCAATACCGTTTGTTTACAACAGACTGCTCGCCTATGGGTGCCCAATGCCTTTGTCCCCGATGGCTTTAACCGCGAATTTAAACCGGTACTGCAATTTGGAGAACCCGAAGACTACCTTATGATTATCTATGATCGCTGGGGCGGCAAAATATTTGAAAGCAATTCCCTTGGCATTGGCTGGAATGGACAAAAAGAAGACCGCCCTTTGCCGCAAGGTGTTTATCTCTACCAAATTATCCTGACACAAGCCAACGGCACAAAGATCGAGGAGAAAGGGAGTGTGGTGTTGTTGAGATAGCGAAAGTATGGTCGAGGCAGCTTCTGTGTCTAGCCTGGTGGCAGTACACCTCGCCGGAAACAGACAGCTTAGTCTTCGCTGCCCCCTAACCGTATCTTTACTTAGTGCATGTTTGGAGGTGGTGCTTTAGAAGCGAAAATTGCAGGTTTTGGGTTCTCGCGAGACTCATTTTTGAGTGCATCTCGGCTGAGCCGAGACGGACGAAAAAACAGCCGAAGTGAAGTTCCAAAATCCCGGTTTTACCGGGACTGAATAGCTTGCCCGAATATACTTCAGGGACTACCTCCAAACATGCACTAAGACCGGGCCTAACTGCGCCCATAACGTGATTAATTTCTCGACACAGCTCCGCGGCCAAGTAATCTGGATAACTCCGTACCCTCAAAAGAGATTTTCTGCAAAAAAACACCCATTTCAATCATAGGTGGCACCACTCAAAAAATCGAGCTGCCAACAGGAGTAACTACTTCTTTCTAACCGATAGAGGGTGGGTATAAAAAAAGCCCGCCCACATCCGCCAGGCCGCCAGGAGCTTGCGTACAGCTTGCGCATCAGCACAGAACTGTCAGGGTAGGATGCGTTTGGTTGCATCTACAGAATCGCCGGCGAAGCTTATGAAGTGAATCACAATGCAATTTAATAAAAAGTTTTAAAAATAAAAAATAAAAACATTAATTTTTAAAATCAAACCTCGCGAAAAGTCGCCTCGATCCAATAAGCGGAAAGTCCTACCCGAGACAGTTATATCGTTCCTCTTCTATCAACCTCAACCATTCCTTCCCTGATCCGTTACTTTTATTCAATAAATCGTCTACAAGGACATAAAACACGCCCAAAGGATGAAAAAGATAAGCAAAGATATATTGAACAATGCCCTAACCTATTCGTCTTACCGCGAATTGGTCAGTGGTTTATATGCTCAACAAAAAACAACCAGTGACGACAACGGAGAAGCGATGCTGGAATACACCAAGATCAACATCGCTCGCATGAATCGGCTGGATCGAACGACTCGCCTATCGGAGGCTTCTATCTCAACCTTAGTGAAGATAACCACCCCACAAACGTGGCTGGTCCTCACCGAAGGTTGGTGTGGTGATGCGGCACAAATTCTGCCGGTAATGCAACAAATGGCAAGCGCCACTCCTAATATCGAATTTAAATTGATTTTACGGGATGAACACCCGGATATCATGGATGCTTTTCTCACGAATGGTACCCGCTCTATTCCCAAGCTCATTATCCTCGATAGCGAAACCAGAGAAGTCTTGGGTTCCTGGGGCCCAAGACCGGCTGAGGTCCAAAAAATGATGATGGATGTCCGCCGTAAAATTGAGCAAATTGACTGCCCGGAAGAGCGCTTGGCCCTTAATCAGCAACTAAAAATTGATGTCCAAAAATGGTACAACAGTGATAAAACGGTGCGTATTCAGGCGGAAATTTTGGAAGTGGTAGAGCAAGCATTAACCTACTCTGTGAACGCAGCATAACAAGATATTTATAAAAGGTAAGGCACGCCAGTCGATTTGATTTACGCCTGACGTGCCTCTATAGCATTTTTTAGCCATTCTTGGCTCGCTTCACTTCTGCTATTCAATCGTCACATCAAAGTCCACCTCAATATCCGTCTCTCCTCCGGCATTGGTGATGTCTCCTATTGAAACATCAGTAGCCGTTTTGTCTGGTTCATGACGTAGCGTTACCCGCAAAGTTCCCGTACTAGCATCACCGGTAACCAAGGTAAAATCCAGGCCAATTGGATTGCCATCCGAATCCTGATCATTGTAGGCGAAACTGATATTTAAGCCTGCGGTGGTAGCATAAAAAAACTGGTGCTCTGCCCCCTCTTCCTTTACCTCTACTGTAATGTCTTCGGCAGGACTTTCAGATTCATTTAACAAAGTAATTGTACCGGTATAGGTCGTGTTGGCGGCAAGTTTATCCGCAGTGATTGTGGGGGCCGTTCCGCCATCACCATCGAGATCCTGAAACTTTAATGTGGCTGTCGTGCCTCCACCATCAGGCGTCAAGACCAACTGTAGGGTGGTGATCAATTCTTCTTCATTTTCAGGTACCGGATCATCATCCTTGCAAGACGAAAAAAAGAGTAAACTTCCCATCAATAATATCATCGACAGGCGTGTTAATGGTTGTAAAACTCGCATAATTTAGAATTTGTATTGTAATGAAATTTCAATATTTCGGCCTGGACTATCGGCGTAATACCGCAGTCGATCCAAGTAATCACGATAGGCCTTATTCAATAGATTTTCAGCTTTCAAACGAATGCCCAAGGTTCGTTTACCCAACAAAAGATTACCCGTAATTTCGGCACTCACCAGAGCATATCCTTCAGGAGGAGGCGCATAATCTACCCCTTCCGGAACCCGATTTTGCCGACTAGTATATTCTATTCCTGTGCTGAATTGCAGATCTTTCAAACGACCATTTCCAGGAATGACATATAACAAACTGCCTCCTATTCGATCGGCCGGAATATAGATCAATGGCTCGCCTTTTTCCAAATCCTGAGCACGCACCCAATTGCCCTTGAGGCGCAACAAGAGGTGCTGTACCAACTCCAGCTGGCCATTAAAATCAATCCCCCACAAACGCGCATTGGTCTGCTGATAGGTAAAGACGGGAAATGCCCCACGGATCGTCAAGCGAGGTTCGGCATCCGGCTGTAAGAAAATATAATTATTGATCAAGTGTAAATAAGCGTCTATCTCAAACTGTAACCGTTCCCTTTCCCACTTGAGCATATTGACCCATTTCCAGGCCTTTTCTGTCTGCAAATCGAGGGAGCCTTCCTCAATGGCAGCCACAGCATGGTGCAAGCCATCGCTAAACAACTCGCTAATATTGGGTGGGCGAAAGGTCGTTCCCATATTGGTGCTCAGCGTCAATGCCTCATTGGGCTGGTAATAACCTCCTACCGTAAAGGTATATCCATTAAAATCGAGTTGGTTGGTTTGTAAATTTTGCTGCGCATCAAAACGCTTGGCAGTGATTGCTTTGTAATCGTAGCGCGCACCGGCTTCCAACTGCCAGTGGTCCGAAATCCATTTTTCCATCCAGAAAATGCCAATGGTCGGGCTATTGTAATAAGGAACTAGAGGGCGAACTCCGGTACCGGGAACATTTCTATTTTGTTGATACAAAAAACTGACTCCGATTTTGCCACTCAAGTGCTTCTTCCAGGGCAAATGTTCAAAAACAAGCTCGGCACTTTGGGTTGTTAAATCCAGATCAATAGCCGGAATATCATCCCGATCACCGCGACGCAGGTCATATTCCTGGCGGCGATTGAGTTGAAAACCGTAGGTGCCTTTTAATTGCCCTATGCCTCCCCATTTCCAGCTGGCTTGCAGCTTGGCCAAGTGATGCCGAACCGCCTGCTTGGGGTTTTGAACCTGATAAGAAAAGTCTTCGATATAGAGGGGTTTTTCACTGGCCAAAGCGGCTTCCAAATCGGTGAGATTCCCAATGTGGGCGCTGCGCAAAATGCCAAGATTTGTCTGAAAATAGGAATAATAAGCATTCCACTTCAATGCACTGTGTTGACTACCCACATTTATAGAATAACTCCGCTCCGACATGGCTGTATTGGATAAGACATAATCCGGTGCTTTTAAATCTCCGCCGCGCTTGATTGACCCCTGAAGACGCCATCCAAAGTTTTTCCACTTACCAAACCCACCCTGCAAGGCACCGGCAGCAATACCCATCTGTCCATTACTACGACCGATCAGATGGATTTGGCCACTTAGGTGATTTTCTTGCGGCAATTCAGCAGGCTCTACCAATACCACCCCACTCATTGCACCTAGTCCGTATTGCACCGTGGCTGCTCCTTTGATCACTGTAAGGCGGCTGGCCGCAAAGGGGTCAATTTCCGGTGCGTGATCACTACCCCATTCTTGCCCTTCCTGGCGAATGCCGTTGTTGAGGAGTAAGATGCGGCTACTATGTAATCCGTGAATAATAGGTTTGCTAATGGTCGGACCGGTCTTCAAGGTGCTTACCCCAGCGATCGATTTCAACGTTTCTCCTAAAGAATTGCCTTTTAAAGCATCCAATTTGGCGCCTTCTAAAGTCGATTTACTTTGCGTGGCTGATCCGACCGTACGGCGAGAGACCACGGTAATCGATTCCAAGAGTTCGATGTGATGTTCCAGTTCAATCACCAACGTGGTATCCGCTCGTAAGTTCAAATCCAATTTAAGCGTTTCGCAGCCGAGGTGGCTAATCGTTACCTGGATCGGACCAGAACAAAGCTCGTGAAGTTCAAAATCACCATTTTCCTCAGAAATCGTGCCTACTTGCTGGGGAGCGATCAAAATATTGGCATAAGCCAATGGTGCTGCATTGTGCCCATCGATGATCTTACCTGTTATTGAAAGAGTGCAATCCGATGGCTGCTGAGCCCAAGTCTCATTTGGAAAAAAAGACGCAAGGCTAAGCAATAGCAATCCGGTAAAACCAAACCAATAGCTTATATCTTTTTGCAACATAATTGCAAAAGTAAGTCCTTATGTCCTTAAATGCAACATTGTTTCAAAAAGAAATGCAGTTTTAATTTAACCTTAACACTAGCCCTTGCCACGGATAGAGTCGAAAAGCAAAATGATCCTCCACTGACCAACTTTGCTGACTCATTTCATCGGTAACCATCTCCACCGCATAGCCGCTTAAGTCGATCTTACCGGCATTGCCAAGGTCACTATAATTGACCAAAATGATTCGGTGTTCCTCTGCCAGTGACCATCGCCAGGCCATTAGTGATTCCGAGGTATTGGGAACGGTAATCTGTGTCCAATTTCCACGTTGCAAAATTGGCTGTTGCAACACCAACAGCAACCGATCATAAAAGGAAAAGGTGCAACGACACAGCGGCTGTATAGCTTCATTGAGTTGCTTCACCTGAACATCAGAATAAACGCCACAATAGCAGGCGGGTTCTACTGCTTCACGCCCCAATTGTACAGGCAGACGTAGGCGACGCCCCTCCCATTGCCCCCAATTGAAAAATCGCATACCGGGAATGGTATAGGTGATAAGGGCCATCGCTTCGGTACGCTTGCTATGGAAATGGCTCAAAATGCGTGCTTCATCATGATTTTCAAGGAAACGGACCGAGCGACTTTGGAACTCAAGATCAGCGCGTAGGTGATCCCGGACAGGGATGGGATGGCCTTCTTTCAAACGGTCCAGAAGCCGTTTATCGTAGGTATAGTCGAACCCTTGTTGCTGCAATTCCCACTCCAAATCCCAATAGGCTTCCGCTATAAACAAGAAGTCAGGATACACTTCCTTAATCTCACTGATGGCTTGTGGCCAAAACTCTTCCAGCAGCTGTGGCTGATGCTGCGGCCAGGTTTTGGCAAAAACGGAATTCATCGGCAGCATAGCCATATCGCAACGAATACCATCACAGTACTGGGCCAGTTTTTGAATTTGCTGACGCATAAATATCCGCGCTGCTGGATGTCCATAATTGACCTGTACGGTATCCGTCCAGGCGGCGAAATTGGGGTCTTTGCCGTGTGCCAGAATGCGCGTGCTACCTTGCGGGAGGTAATAAGTACCGGCATCTTCCACCAAATCACTTTCTTTTCCTTCTAGAAAAACATCCGGGTATGTCTCAATAAGGTGGCTCTCCGCATTAAAATGATTGGGCACAAAATCCAGGATGAGGCGCATACCCAATTTTTTTAAACGCTTACGCAACCGGACCAACTCCTCCCAATCTCCTACTGCCGGATCTGGCTCGTAGCAGTCGATGGCATAAGGAGAGCCAATGACATCTTCGGGCATCCAATCCGACAGTACAGAACGATATTCTCGAACCAGATCTTCCGCGAATGCGTAGCGTTGCACCGCATCCGGCACCGTTTTCCAAATGCCCATCAGCCAAATATAATCGATGCCTCGCTTGGCCAGATATTGCCAATATTGATTTGGCACATCGTCCAAGGTTGCCGTTGCGCCGAAGCGACGCAGCCAAACCCGCGTATTGATTTCGTAAAGATTGTGGTGCATGGATGTATTTATTAGACTTATTTCAGGAACAAATTTACGGCGAGAATGGATGAAGTCGGTCTAAAAATCCCACGATTGGACGTCCTACTTTCGCCCCGTGCCATTCTCGGACGAATCTAAGAAAAAGAATTCTTTGTTTTGAGTCCAATTAAACCATAGAAAGTCACGATTCACTGCTACCATATTACGATTCACCCTTTCCTGTTAGCACGACGACTCGTTTTTTCTGAGGTTTGCACCCATAAAATGGTTCTTTAAACATGCTCTAAAAACTTAACATGACCATGAAAAATGTAATCACCCTACTGTTATTTTGCTGCAGCTTTGGAGGATTGACCCATGCCCAGAATCAATCGGCATTGGATCGGTACCTACAAACAGCTTTAGACAACAACATCGCCTTACAACAGAAAAACCTTTCTTACGAAAAAAGTCTGGCCGCATTAAGAGAGGCCAAAAACCTTTTCTTCCCAAAGTTGTCGCTGGAAGCCCGCTTTTCAGTAGCTAATGGCGGCCGGACTATTGACTTCCCGATCGGCGATTTGATGAATCCGGTTTACCAAAATCTAAATCTCATCAATAACCTGAATCAAGCAGCTAACCCAGACTACCCGGTCATATCAGAGTATCCACAGGTGAAAAACGAAGCCATCAATTTCCTTCGTCCCACGGAGCACGAGACCCACTTGCGTGTAGTGTTGCCGATCTTTAATGCCGCGATTTTGCAAAATAATCGCATTAAGCAAAATATGGCGGAAGTAGAAAAAATTTCTGTAGAGGTCTACAAAGCGGAACTTACCTTGGAAGTTAAAAAGGCCTATTTCAATTATGCAAAGGCCTTGCAAGCTCAGGAGTTGTTCGAAAACACGTTGGCACTCGTGCAAGAAAACTACCGCACCAGCGAAAGCTTGCACCGCAATCATAAAGTAACCTTGGACGTGGTGTATGCGGCTACCGCGCAAATGGAGGAAGTAGAGCAACAATTGGCGGAAGCCCAAAAAAATGTCAAAGTAGCCGAAGCTTACTTCAACTTTCTACTCAATAGAAATTACAATGCCCCCATTGAAGTGGAAGAAAATGCGGCTTTCGCCAAAGTGGTCCTCACTCCCGATGCGGCACGTCAACAAGCCCAGCAGCATCGGACAGAACTACAACAACTCAACTACTACCTTTCCGTCGCCGACAACAATATTAAGCTCAAACGCAGCAATTATCTGCCCACTGTCAACCTGGTCGCTGACTACGGCTTTCAAGGAGCTACTTATTCCTTCGGAAAAGACGATGATTACGCCATGGGGTCGCTGGTGATGAGCTGGAACTTATTTGATCCAACTCATTCGGCAAAGGTTCAACAAGCCAAAATTGAGCGCATGGAGTTGGAAAATCAGAAAGAGCAATTGCGCCAGCAAATCGGGTTGCAAGTTACCAATGCTTATTATGATCTGGAAGCCGGACTAAAAAAGATGGAAAGTGCCACAGCAGAGATTGCTGCCGCAGAAAAAGCCTATCGTCTGGTTGACAAAAAATTCAGCCAAGGACAAGCCAATCTGGTGGAACTCACCGATGCACGGACCCAACTCACCAATGCCAGGCAAAAGCAAATCATTGCCCGCTACGAGTACGCCATCAAGGTGGCTGAATTCGAAAGGGCCCTCGGCCAATAACTCAATAAAAAACTTAAATTTTAAAGCAAAATCATCATGAAGTCGTTCAAATATATCCTTTTACCCGTTCTCCTATTCGTCCTTTTCGCCTGCGGCTCTGACAAAAATGAAGCCCCCACTACTGTTGCCGCTCCCGTTGCCCGCAAAGTAGAAACGGCCCCGGTAAAAGCCATCGATCATCAGGAAACCATTTTTGCTACCGGCACTCTTTCCTCCCGTGAAGAGATCAAACTGAGTTTCAAAACCGGTGGGGTGATCAAGGAAATCTATGTTCGGGAAGGACAAAGTGTAAAAAAAGGACAAATGCTGGCCAAACTGGATTTGGAAGAAATTCAAGCACAAGTGCAACAAGCTTCTATTGGCCAAGATCAATCGGCCATTAATGTAGATAATGCTAAACTGGCCCTGCAACTCGCCGAGCGTGATTACAAAAATGCACAAGGATTATTCCAAGATAGTGTGGCGACATTGGAGCAGCTTGAAAATGCAGAAATTCAGCTACGCAATGCCCGCAACCAACTGGAAGCCGCCAAAAAAGGGCTGTCCTTCAGTGAGCAAAATGTAGAAGTCGCTAATTTCAATCTCAAATATTCAACCATTGTGGCCCCCTCCTCTGGCACCATTCTCAAAAAGCTGGCAGAGGTCAACGAGTTGGTAGGGCCAGGGACGCCGGTGATCTATTTTGGCTCCAAAGACAAGGCACAGGTCATCCGCGTCAACATTACCGACAAGGACATCATCCACATCGATTTGGAAGACAAAGCAGAGGTGAAATTTGATGCCTACCCGCAGCATAAGTTCCAAGGCATCGTACGTGAAATTGCCAGTACGGCTGACCCCTACACCAATACCTATGAAATAGAAATAGAGGTATTGCCGGAAGGCAAAAAGTTATTATCTGGTTTCATCGGCCAGGTGAATATTTTTACCGACGCCGGAGAATCACTCTTGCAAATTCCGGTTGATGCCCTTTTCAGTGCCCATGGCCAATTGGGAGAAGTATTTGTCATCCACGACGGCAAGGCTAGTAAAACGAGCATTCACATTGTCAAAATGGAAGGTGATTATTTATTAGTCAATAAGGGATTGACGGCCAATGACGAAGTCATTGTCAGTGGTGTGGGTTACCTGGAAGCCAATCAGCCGGTCATCATTAGTCAAAACAAATAGTGCCATGAATATTCCCAAATTAGCTATAGAAAATTATCAATTCACGCTCACCGCATTTGTACTCTTGCTGGTGATGGGGCTGGCGTCCTTTTTTGCCATGCCTCAGCGTGAAGACCCGACACTTGACATTGCCAATGTATTCGTGATTGCCGTATACCCCGGTGCCAATCCGGAGGATGTCGAAAGTCAAGTGGTTGATGTACTAGAAGAAGCCATCAAAGAGCTAGACGATATCAAGGAAATCAGCACTGTAATCCGTGACGGCGTGGCGGTCACTGAAGTAGAATTTTTCTTTGGGGTAGATCCCGATGAAAAATTTGACGAGGTGCAGCGGCAGGTTGCGGGCGTTAGCGAAAAATTACCCGCCGAACTCTACGACTTAGACGTCTTGAAGATTTCCACCAATACCGTTTCCATTTTTCAACTGGCACTGGTTTCAGACGAGGCCCCCTACCGGGTGATGAAAGCCGAAGCCGAGCGAGTCAAAAAAGAATTGGAAAAGGTCACCGGTGTGCGAAAAGTTGATATTCATGCCTACCCGGAGCGGGAAGTCCGCATTGCACTCGATCCGGTGAAGATGACAGAGATGAACATCTCATTGGAAGACATTCAAAATGCCATTCAGAGCAATAACGCCAATATTCCTGGTGGTGCCATCAAAGTGTCCAACCGTTTATTCAATGTCAAAACCTCCGGTGATTACGACAATTTAGAAGAAATCAAAAACACAGTAGTCGGTTCCGTGCAGGGAAAATTGATCTACCTGAAAAACATCGCGGCCGTTTATTTTGACTACGAAGATGAACGTTGGTTGGCCCGTTATAATGGCGAAAAAAGCATTTACATTACGCTACAACAAAAAGATGGCTTTAACATTTTCGACATATCTGATCCAGTAAAGGAAAGGCTCTCCAAAATGGAATTAGCCAGAGATATTCACCTGGAATATGTGTTTGATCAGTCTCTCGGAGTGAAAGACCGGGTAAGTGGATTTATCAACAATCTATTACAGGGAATTTTCCTGGTGGGTGTAATCATCTTTTTGTTATTAGGTGTTCGGTCCTCCAGCATCGTTATGATGGCCATTCCGCTGTCCATTCTCATCGGTTTATGGGTGGTGGGCCAAAGTGGTTTTGCTTTACAGCAAATGTCGATTGCCGGATTGGTGGTCGCACTGGGATTATTGGTTGACAATTCCATTGCCATTATTGAAAACATTGAGCGTTACCTGGCGATGGGGTATTCGCGCAAGCAGGCCGCCATAGAAGGTACTCAACAACTGATTGCGCCCATTACGAGTGCCACGTTGACAACCATTTTGGCCTTCATTCCCATTGTGATGATGCCCGACACTACCGGCGCTTTCATCAAAGCCCTTCCGGTCACCGTAATTACCACGTTGACGGCTTCCTTGCTGGTCGCCATCACCTTGACGCCTTTTGTGGCTAGTCGCGTATTGAAGGAGACCAAAGGAAAACCTAGTCAGCCGACCTATTTATTCCGACAAATCAATCGATTTATTGAAGGTCCTTACCGACGCATACTGGCTTGGGTACTGAACCACAAATACATCAGTTTGTCCGTTGCCATATTCAGTTTTGTGGGGGCAATGAGCCTATTTCCCTTGGTTGGCGTCAGTTTTTTCCCTAAGGCCGAAAAACCTCAATTTAGGATCACCGTAGATTTGCCCAATGGCAGTAATCTGGATGCCACCAACGAGGTGATGCGCTATGTGGAAAGTGTATTGGACACCACTGAAGAAGTTAAATACTATGCTTCAAATGTAGGCCATGGAAATCCAAGGATTTATTATAATATTGCGCCAACCAACTACTCCAATTCTTTTGGTGAAATCTTTGTGGTGTTGAAAGCATACGACGTTACGGCATTTTATGAATTGCTGGACGAAATGCGTGCTAAATTTTCCGATTATCCCAATGCGCGGATCAATGTCCGGGAATTTGTGCAAGGACCACCATCCGAAGCACCCGTTGCCATCAAAATCAATGGAGACAACCTCGACCTGCTTCGCGAGTATGCCCGTCAAGTGGAAAACATTGTCGCCACGACAGAAGGGGCCATCAATGTTGAAAACCCATTGCGCACCAATAGCACTGATCTTTATTTCCGAATCAATCGCAACAAAGCCATGATGTTGGGTGTCCCCATCCACACCCTCGATCGTACCATCCGTAGCTTTGTAAGCGGCGCTCCGATCAGTAAATTCCGCGATGCTGATGCCGAGGAATACAATATTGTGATGCGATATGATTATGACGAGCAATTCCATCTGGAGGATTTTGATAAAATCACCGTCAAATCATTATCTGGCAAGTTTATCCCCTTGCGACAACTGGCTGACATCGAATTTTCCGAAGCCCCCAGCCGGATTTCGCACCTCAACAATCAGCGTACCGCCACCGTACTCGCTGACTTAGAAAAAGGGTACAACCTGGATGATGTGGTCAATAGCATTCAGCAACAATTGGATCAAGTGGAATGGACCGATGGGTACAATTACGTTTTTAAGGGCGATCTGGAAAGCCGCAACGAATCCTTTGGCGGCATGGGAATTGCCTCCTTGATGGCCTTGTTATTGATTCTTGGCGTATTGATCATCCAATTCAAGTCATTTACACAACCCTTGATCATATTTTCGGCACTACCCTTAGCCATTATTGGTTCTATTTTAGCCCTACTCTTCACAGGAATCCCGTTCTCTTTTACCGCATTTATCGGGCTCACTAGCCTGATAGGAATTGCCATTAACAATTCCATTGTACTAGTAGATTATGCCAATAAAATGGTGGAAGAAGGCAGGAGCATCACCGAAGCAGCCCTCAGTGCCGGAGAGGTGCGATTGATTCCCATTGTTGCCACAACGCTGACAACCATTTTGGGATTGTTGCCGCTTACGCTAAATGGCGGTTCCCTATGGGCCCCTATGGGTTGGACCATCATCGGAGGGTTGGTGACTTCAACGACTTTTGTGCTATTGCTAGTGCCATTGTTGTATAAGTTATTTACAAGAGAAAAAATGACAGAAGTGGAAAATTAAAAAGATGGAAGAACTGGAAGATTGAGAAGGATGGCCATTAATAAAAAAAGTAGTCCCCCTCCTTTCCATTCCTTCCAATAAACATTTTTTTCACCATCAAGAATCATGTTAATTGAACTACTTTCGGCTCCGCTTTCGGGCGGGGCTTTTTTATTTCGTCCTTTGATAAATCTTGTAATTTCTGGCTTCGTTTTTGTCCAATATTTTGAATGGAATGGAGATTTGTCAAAGCAGGAAAATATCTTTACCTTACAGGCTTTCAGAACACCAAATTTTATGAAGGCTATTATCCCCGTTGCAGGTGCAGGAACCCGGCTTCGTCCATTGACTTATACCCAACCCAAGCCACTGATTCCCGTGGCGGGAAAGCCAATTATTTCTTTCATCATTGATCAGTTGGTGGAAGCAGGTATTCGCGATTTTATTTTTATCATCGGCTACCTGGGTGAAAAGATCAAACACTATGTAGAGGCTCAGTATCCAGAATTGAACAAAGTGTTTGTTACTCAGGAAGAACGACTAGGCTCTGCCCACGCCATCTGGGTTGCCCGCGAGCACTTCAAGGATGCCGATGAAATTTTCATCTTTTTTGGAGATGCCATTATTGATGTGGACATGCCAAAAATTGTGGAGCATCCCAATTCTTTTTTAGGGGTTAAAAAGGTCAGTGACCCACGTAATTTTGGCGTTGTTGAGCTTGACAAAGAAGGAAAAGTGGTCAAAGTGGTGGAAAAGCCCAAGATTCCCAAATCAGACCTGGCAATGGTTGGCATTTACAAGATCAACGAAGTCAAGGAGTTGATCAATGCCCTGGAATTTAACATTAGCCGCAACATCCGTTCCATTGGAGAATTTCCGTTGACCGATGCCCTGATGCGGCTAATCGAACAAGGCCATATCATTGATACCATTACGGTAGACAATTGGTTTGATTGTGCCAAAAAAGAGGTTTTACTGGAAACCAATGCCAATTTTCTGGATCGGGAGGGGTATGCGTCTAATGAATTACCCTCTTTCTACAATTCCATCATCATTCACCCGGTTAGTATTGGCCACAATTGTAAAATCAGTAATTCTATTATTGGCCCTCACGTGACTATCGGCAACAATGTGGTGATTCAAAATGCCATTCTCAAAGAATCAATTATTGGCAATTTCACCTCGATCAAAGAAGTTATTTTGCAAAAATCGGTAGTGGGTAATGACACCTCCATTACCGGGCTACGCCACAGCCTGAATATCGGTGATAATACCGAAATTGATTTTAGTTTACCAAAAGAATAATGCTACAATTCTTCCGCCAGCCAAACCAAAGCTGCAGCCTGATTGACATTTTCCTTTGACAATTCAAGTTGAGCGTATTGATGCAAGCCTTCCAACGGATCTTTTGATTTTAAAATATCGGCTACCTTATCTTCTTGGCGCACCCGGGCAATGGCTTCTGCTGCAGGCGGACTGGTAATGGCGGCCAATTGCCCCAGATGATTACCAGTCAACACCCTACTATTTCGGGCCGTAGCCGGTAGCGCTGCGTAGCCAATACCCAGCTGAGTAACCGGCTGGAAAATGGTGTGAATGGCTTCCCCACTGGCTCGCACATAAAAGGCGCGGCCCATACGGCCCATCAAATCTATTTTATGTGGATTAATTTTACCGGAATCGTCTAAAATATTGTCATCCAGGTGGATACGCAGAATTTCACAAATGATCAAATGCCCGGCACCACCTTCTTTCCCCATGGGCATGACTTGCTGCACCTTACACTCCATTTGCACCGGCGATTCCTTTACCCGAAAGGGTTTAACCAGATCGGAGGCAATAGGTGTCAGGCCTGATTTTTCAAATTCACTGACCTCGCTGGGATACTGAATGCTGGCAATCGACATTTGTCGAACAATCGCATAGTTGACCACATTGACCACCACTTCTCCGGTAGCCTGCACATTGTGCAAAGTATCTTTAGTCGTATTGTCCCCCACTCTTCGATTAGAAGAAAAAACCAAAATGGGCGGATTTGAACTAAAGACATTAAAAAAGCTGTAAGGAGCCAAGTTGGGTTGTCCATTTTCATCAATGGTACTAACAAATGCAATAGGTCGGGGAGCAACGGCACCTACCAGATATTGATGTAAATCTTGAGTGGCTGTATTTTTCGGATCGATACTAATCATGCAATGTGTTTTGGTCAGAGCATGCAATTTATGTTTTTTATCCTTTAGGTGAAAGGGGGTACGTGATGTTAGTGTTTGTTTGGAAGGCAAGTTTTTCCCTCCGGGGAGGTACTCAAGCCTCTTTTTCTAACAGATCCATATCCCTAACCAACATTCGTCTACGGTTGAAGGTGAGGATATTTTTATTGCGCAAATCGTTGAGCACAGTAGTGACCGTTTGACGGCTGGTAGCTGTTAAATTTGCGATTTCCTGATGGGTCATAAATTTCCTAACCAATTGTTCATACCCCACTCGTTGACCTTTTTCTTTTGCCAGGTTGTACAAAAATTCGATAATGCGTGTCCGGGAATCTTTAAAGATCAGGGACTCCAATCGTTGTTCCATTTCCAGCATTCTGGACCCCATGATTTTCATCAAAAACAGACTCAACCCATTGTGATCACGCATCAAGGATTTCATATCGTCAACCCCTAATACACAGGCCGTAGCATCTTCCATCGCATAAGCAAAATCTCTCCGTTTGTCCTCTCCAATGAGCGACAGTTCTCCAAAAACTTCTCCTTTATTCAGAATAGCTTTGGTAATTTCCTTACCGGAATCCCCGTACGTACCAATTTTGACACGGCCTTCGATGAGAAAGAAAATTTTGTCGGCATGTTCGTCAGGCAGGTAGATATATTCGCCCTTTTTAAAGTGTCGGTGAGGATGTTGGTCCAACGCTCCCATACCTAGCTTTTTAGGACAAAATATGCCGGTTACATCAATATTTTCCAAATACCAGAGGGCTTGATTGCTACTCATTACAGCAGTTAATTTGGTTCAGTTGAGAAACAAATATAAAATTTACAGGTTGTAACAGCTATTTTTAAATACACCGAACTGTCCTCGAGCAAACATTTTTTTCGCCTTAATAGGTGAGCTATTTTTCCAATTATCGTTCATCCGGACGTAACTCAAATCGGGTCATTAGTTCGTGCACATTGGGGTTGTGTTCCCTCATGAGAAGGAATTTCTCCTTGGCAGTCAGGTTTTTCTTTGGCTTCGGCGGTGGATCTTGGCGCTTGCTTTCATCGCGCTTAATGGTCATAGTCAAATTGCTAGCCTTCAATTTTTCACGCAAAAAATCCATAAGGTTCCGTTCATCACGAATGGTATTTTCCGCTAAGGCAGACCCCACGGTAACCAAGATATTTTGATCTTCCAGCGCCAATTCTGCAATCTTGAGAATGCCCTTCACCCCATCCTTTTCTATATGATCGATATATTGTGCCCAAGCATCCCTGACCAGATCAATACTCAGTTCTTCGGTAGCTTCTATTGTTACATCAGAGGCCTTAGCCTCCGCCAAGAGACTGCTCAGATTGACCTTAGCCATCTTGTGCTTGGTCGATTTCACCGCACCATTAGTAGGTTCAATGACCCGTTTTTCAATTTCCGGTGAAGTTGCTTCCGCGATTTCTGCTTCAGGAGTAGGCGCTGTCTCTTTTTCAGGTGACCTGGGCGTTTCTGGAGTTGATTCTTCAGTTTTAGTCGCTACTATGTTTTCTGTGGTCGCCCTTGCGTTTAGGTCAGCCGTTTTTTTTTCCAAGACAGCAACTTGCGGTGCCGGTTGTTGATGCTGATGAATAGCCTGTTGCACAAAACTCATCTTCATCAGGGCTATTTCTACGTGTAGGCGTTTATTACGCGCCATTTTAAACTCAATATCACAATCATTGGCCAGGCTGATTGCGGTCAACAGGAACCCCGCAGGACTCAGTGCAGCTTGCTTTTGGTAACGTTCTGCCAGCCCTTCGCTCACCTCCAATAATCCAATGGTTTGAGCATCTTTACACACCAATAAATTGCGCAGGTGTTCCGCCAGGCCATTGATAAAAATATCGGGATCAAACCCTTTTCTCAGGATGTCGTCAAAGATGAGCAGCACCTTAGAAATATCTTCCAACAAAAAGGCATCAACCACTCGAAAGTAGTAGTCGTAATCCAGCACATTGAGGTTGGTAATTACATCCTCATAGCTGATTTTATCACCTGAAAAGGCCACGATCCGGTCAAAAATCGATAAGGCATCCCGCAGAGCACCATCCGCTTTCTGACCAATGATATGCAATGCGTCAGGATCAGCTGTGATCCCTTCTTCCGTGCAAATATTCTGTAGGTGCGCCACCATGGCAGGCACCTGGATGCGTCGAAAATCAAAGATTTGACAACGGGAAAGGATCGTTGGAATAATCTTGTGTTTCTCTGTTGTAGCCAGGATAAAAATGGCGTATGGCGGCGGCTCTTCCAGCGTCTTCAAAAAAGCATTAAAGGCCTGCTGGCTGAGCATGTGCACCTCATCAATGATGAAGATCTTGTATTTTCCCTGTTGCGGTTGAAAGCGCACCTGTTCGATCAGGGCCCGAATGTGCTCCACCGAGTTATTCGAGGCCGCATCCAGTTCGGTAATATTGAAAGAAGCATTTTGGTTGAAGGATGCACAGGAACTACATTGATTACAAGGCTCAAAATCTTCCGTTGGATTTTGACAGTTGAGCACCTTTGCCAGAATACGGGCACAAGTCGTCTTACCGACCCCTCGCGGCCCGCAAAACAAAAAAGCATGCGCCAGGTGATCATTTTGTAAGGCATTCTTGAGGGTCAGTGATACGTGTTCCTGCCCCACCACATCTTCAAATCGATTGGGCCGATACTTACGCGCCGATACAATAAAATTACTCATAAAAGCTTCCTTCCAGTTGTGAACAGGTCCTGACAAAGATAAGAAAATAAACCTAGCTCCGGGAATTTTTGTAGTTGAGCCGCAGCCGATAAAGAACCTCCCTTGTTCTTTGCAAGACCAACATTATCTTGAGCAAACCGCTGAAAGAAGATCTAAGGGCTCAGCGAAGCATGATTCACCCATTTGATACAGCTATTTGACCACCGGCCGTCACTACTTAGTTTATGTTTGGAGGTGGTGCTTTAGCAGCGAAAATTGCAAGTTTTGGGTTCTCGCAAGG